>JAYWHJ010000148.1:0-26264 GCA_043777795.1 Polaromonas sp.
GTTTATCCACACCGCGACTTTGCTGCATGACGATGTAGTGGACGAATCCACCCTTCGCCGGGGGCGTTCGACTGCCAACGAAGCTTTTGGTAATCCAGCCAGCGTTTTAGTGGGTGATTTTCTGTACTCGCGCGCGTTTCAAATGATGGTCGAAAGCGGCCAAATGCGGGTAATGGAAATATTGGCTGAAGCCACGAATGTGATCGCTGAGGGCGAGGTACTGCAGCTAATGAACATGCATGATGCTTCCTTGGACGAAGCGGGCTATCTAAAGGTGATTCGCTCCAAAACAGCCAAGCTATTTGAGGCCAGTGCGCGCCTGGCCGGCGTGTTGGCTGGCAGCAACGACCTAGTGGAGCAAGCCTGCGCCACCTATGGACAAGCCTTGGGCACTGCTTTTCAAGTGATTGACGACGTGCTGGACTATGACGGCGATATTCATGAGATGGGCAAAAACTTAGGGGACGATCTGCGCGAGGGCAAAGCAACACTACCTCTGATTATTGCGATGCAGCGCGCATCGGGCCCTCAAGCACAACTGGTGCGGGATGCTATTGAGTCTGGTGGCATTGACCAGCTTGACCACGTGCTGCACATCGTTCGTGCGACTGGCAGCCTGGAAGCGACCCGGCAAGCCGCCGCCAAAGAGGCCCAGCGCGCAATGGATGCGCTATCGTTGTTACCACACAACCCTTTTACGCGGTCCTTGCTAGAATTGGCCGCGCAGCTGTCGGTTCGCCGGGCTTAGTTTTCCTGCGCACCGAACCCAATATTGCGTTACACCATAGGCCTGTATGACACCAAGCCAGCCATTGTGCGAACCTAAACCTTCCACGGGCATTGGCTACCTCGTTGACTGGCATGTTTACAGCAACGCGGCTATCGACGATGATACTGGCATACTATTCCCTTTTGCGTTACTAAGCGCTTCACTCTGGCACAAATTGCATGGCTGCTGTAGACACCACCGTTAATCTAGCGATTTCCCAAACGCAATCGGTTGCACTACCTGGGCTTGCCCGTGCATTGGTAATGGCGGGCAAAATGCCGCAGAAAACGGCCGAGGATATTTACAAGAAGTCCCAGGTCAACCGCACCAGTTTTATTGCCGAGTTGACTGGCTCTGGCGTAGTGTCTGCCGCAGACCTGGCGCACACGATGTCCATCGCTTTTGCAGCACCGCTGCTCGATCTCGATGCCATTGACACCCAGCGCTTGCCCAAAGGTTTACTCGACCCCAAGTTATGCCAAAGCTTACGGGTCGTTGTCTTGAGCAAACGCAACAATCGTTTGATTGTGGCCACCGCAGACCCGTCTGATCAGGTGGGCGCAGAGAAAATCAAATTTTCGACCCAAATGGGTACCGATTGGGTGATTGCGGAATATGACAAACTTTCTCGGCTTGTAGATGCTACGACCGTCAACGCCAACGATGCCATAGACAATATGGCCAGTGGTGATTTTGAATTTGACGAAGCCACTATGGAAGTGGCCATCGAGGAAGATGATGACGCTGGCGCAACCGATGTTGAAGATGCGCCAATCGTCAAGTTTTTACAAAAAATGCTGATCGATGCATTCAATATGCGCGCATCCGATTTACATTTTGAACCATACGAGCATACCTATCGGGTACGTTTTCGCGTCGATGGCGAGTTGCGCGAAATTGCAACCCCGCCTGTCGTTATCAAAGACAAGCTTGCCTCCCGCATCAAAGTCATATCCCGATTGGATATTTCTGAAAAGCGCATCCCACAAGACGGCCGGATGAAGATGAAAATGGGCCGGGACAAGATGATTGACTTTCGGGTCAGTACTTTGCCCACCATGTTTGGCGAAAAGATTGTGATACGTATTTTGGATCCGTCTAGCGCAAGGCTGGGTATTGAAGCTCTGGGTTACGAGCAAGAAGAGAAGGAACGTCTGCTGACCGCGATCGAACGACCCTACGGCATGGTGTTGGTCACTGGGCCTACTGGTTCGGGTAAAACCGTATCGCTCTATACCTGCTTGAATTTGCTAAACAAGCCTGGCGTGAATATCTCTACAGCGGAGGACCCATGCGAGATTAACTTGCCTGGAGTCAACCAAGTCAACGTGAACGACAAAGCGGGCCTCACATTTGCTGTGGCTCTTAAGTCGTTCTTGCGCCAAGATCCCGATGTCATCATGGTCGGCGAGATTCGTGACCTGGAGACCGCTGACATCGCCATCAAAGCAGCTCAGACCGGCCATATGGTGATGAGTACGCTACACACCAACGATGCGCCCACAACCCTCACTCGCATGCGTAACATGGGTATTGCACCGTTCAACATCGCGTCCAGCGTCATATTGATCACTGCCCAGCGTTTGGCGCGCAAGCTTTGTCCCAACTGCAAACAACCTGCTGATATTCCCTACGAGAATCTGGTCACTGCAGGCTACAAGGAAGAAGATATCGATGGTAGCTGGACGCCATTTAAACCGGTGGGTTGCTCGATGTGCAACAACGGCTACAAAGGGCGGGTTGGCATCTACCAGGTTATGCCGATCAGTGAAGATATGCAGCGTCTTATTTTGGCCGATGCCAGTGCATTGGACATTGCCAAGCTGTCTGAACAGGAAGGGGTGCGCAGCTTGCGCCAATCTGGCCTTAGTAAGGTCCGGCTCGGCATTACCTCGCTGGAAGAAGTACTGGCCTGCACCAACCAATAGTCACACATGATCTGTATACGACGGTTATCTACAATTAGCAATTCCCAGCGGAGACAGCATGGCCACTAAAAAATCAGACATCAAAGATTTCGTCTTTGAATGGGAAGGTAAAGACCGCAATGGCAAAGTAGTGCGAGGCGAGCAGCGTGCGGTAGGTGAGAACCAAGTGCAAGCGGCACTGCGTCGTCAGGGAATTCTCACCACCAAGATTAAGAAACGGCGGATGCGCTCTGGCAAGAGTATCAAGCCGAGAGACATTGCCATTTTTACCCGGCAACTGGCAACCATGATGAAGGCGGGTGTGCCCTTGCTACAGTCCTTCGATATTGTGGGACGCGGCAATACCAACCCAAGCGTCACCAAGCTGCTCAATGACATTCGCGTCGACGTAGAGACCGGCACCTCCTTGTCCTCCGCCTTTCGCAAACACCCCTTGTATTTTGACAACCTCTACTGCAACTTGGTAGAGGCCGGCGAAGCTGCTGGTATCTTGGAAGCTTTGTTAGATCGCCTGGCGGTCTATATGGAAAAAACCGAAGCCATCAAGTCCAAAATTAAATCTGCCCTGATGTACCCCACCGCAGTGGTGGTGGTGGCATTTGTGGTGGTTGCGGTGATTATGATATTTGTGATCCCGTCGTTCAAACAGGTATTCACTTCGTTTGGAGCCGATTTACCAGCGCCCACGCTTTTTGTGATCGCTATCAGCGAGTTCTTTGTCAAATGGTGGTGGTTGATTTTCGGCGGCATAGGTTTTGGCCTATATTTCTTTATGCAAGCTTGGCAGCGCAATGAAAAAATGCAGCGAGTGATGGACCGCGTGCTTCTCAAAATGCCCGTGTTCGGCGCATTAGTTGAGAAGTCTTGCATCGCCCGCTGGACGCGCACACTGGCCACCATGTTCGCTGCAGGCGTGCCCTTGGTGGAAGCCCTGGACTCAGTGGGTGGTGCATCGGGAAATTCAAAGTATGCCGATGCCACAGTCAAGATTCAACAAGAAGTTTCTACCGGTACCTCGCTCACTGCGGCGATGACCAATGCCAACCTTTTTCCATCCATGGTGATACAAATGACAGCGATTGGCGAAGAGTCAGGCTCCATCGACCATATGCTAGGCAAGGCCGCTGATTTTTATGAGGCGGAAGTTGACGAAATGGTGGCTGGTCTTGCCAGTTTGATGGAACCTATCATCATCGTGTTCTTGGGGTCCATCATCGGCGGTATTGTGGTGTCGATGTACCTTCCCATCTTCAAGCTTGGCCAGGTGGTGTGATGCTCGATTCCATGTGGGTGGACGCCGCACTGGTTGGCGTTTTCGGTTTGCTTGTTGGCAGTTTTTTGAATGTAGTAATACACCGCTTACCCAAAATGCTTGAAGCCCAATGGGCGGCTGAGTGTGCGGAACTCAACGCTCAGGTGTTGCCCCAGCAGGCCAAACTCAATCTAATCGTACCTCGCTCACGCTGCCCAGAGTGTGGGCACGAAATTCGCTGGTATGAAAACATCCCTGTTTTGAGCTTTCTGGCCTTGCGTGGCAAGTGCTCCTCCTGCGGTACACGCATCGGGTTTCGCTACCCAGCAGTCGAGCTCATTACAGGCGCATTGTTCTTTTTTTGCGCGACGCGCTGGGGCTGGACCGCGACCACGGCAGTCTGGTGCTTGTTTTGCGCAAGCTTGGTAGCCCTCACCTGTATCGATTGGGACACGACGCTGTTGCCCGATGACTTGACTCTGCCACTGATGTGGTTAGGCCTGATTGTGGCTGCCTTGCGTTGGAACTCCTTGGTGACGCTGCCTGATGCGCTGTGGGGCGCAGTAGCCGGCTACTTATCGCTGTGGCTAGTGTATTGGGCATTCAAGTTGGTGACTGGTAAAGAGGGTATGGGGTACGGCGACTTTAAGCTGTTTGCTGCTTTGGGAGCTTGGTTTGGTTGGCAAGCCTTGGTGCCAATCATTTTAATGGCGTCGGTGATAGGCGCCATCGTAGGTATTGCCTTGAAACTGTCCAGCGGCCTGCGTGAGGGCGGCTATATTCCCTTTGGGCCGTTTTTGGCGGGTGCTGGATTCACGGCCTTGATCTTTGGTCCGCAAAGCATTTTGCGCGCCATCGGTCTGTAGCATCCGCCCGACGTGCAAGATCTAATGCGCCCGGCCTTCCAGCGCGTCGCTTAGCCAGCATCCGTACACCGCCATGCCTCTGAAACTTGGATTGACTGGCGGTATCGGCAGCGGCAAAAGTACCGTCGCTGCGATACTGGCTCGCGCTGGCGTTACTGTGCTGGATGCAGACGCCGTCTCGCGCCAAGCCAGTGCTGCTGGCGGCGCTGCCATACCGGCTATCTCCCAAGCTTTTGGCTCGACCTTCATTGCCGCAGATGGCAGTCTCAACAGGGATGCCATGCGGGCTTTGGTTTTTACCGATCCAAGCGCCAAAGCCAAACTGGAAGCCATCATTCACCCCATCGTCGGCCTGCAAATGGGCCTGCTTGAACAGCAGGCAATGGCCACGCCTTGCCCTTTGTTGGTTTTCGATATCCCGCTGCTTGTAGAGTCACCCCGTTGGCGGCATCGCCTGGATCTCGTGATGGTGGTCGATTGCGATATGGCGACCCAAATCCAGCGCGTCATGCAGCGCAGCGCGTGGTCCCGGGAGCAAGTGCAACAGGCAATGACCGCTCAAGCCGGCCGGGCGTTGCGCCTGAGTGCTGCGGATGTTGTGATTTGCAACGAAGGTATCGATATTCACACACTTGAGCAGCAAGTGCGGCAATGGGCCCGTCGCTTCGGGCTATGATGGCGCCTGACGAAAGCACCACACGTGATAGTTTACGAATATCCTTTTAACGAGCGCGCGCGCACTTACCTGCGCCTAGAGCATCTATTTGAGCGCCTTGGGATATTGCTCGCGCGTGAATCGGCGCTAGACAACCATTTTGCATTTGTCACCCTGTTCGAGATCATAGAGGTGGGGGCACGCTCGGACCTCAAATCAGAAATTCTGAAAGATCTGGAAAAGCACAAACAACAGTTCAACGCTTACCGAGGCAATCCCGCTATTGCTGAAAGCGCGTTGGACGAAGTGGTGGGAGAGATCGGACACGCCTATGGTGCCCTCAATGGCCAATCGGGCAAAGTAGGCAACGCCTTGAACGACAGTGAATGGGTAGTTAGCCTGCGCAGCCGCATAGGCATCCCAGCGGGTACCTGCGAGTTCGATTTGCCCGCCTACTTTCATTGGCAACACCTTAGCCTGGAGCAGCGCCGCGCTGACCTCACCCGTTGGGCTTCTACATTGTTGCCACTTGCACAATGTATTAACTTGCTACTCAAACTCTTGCGCGATTCAGGGTCAGCACAAAAAGTGATGGCCACTAATGGGCAATTCCAGCAGCCGTTGCCACAAGGGCGCAGCTTTCAATTGCTGCGCTTGCGCATTGACCCTGCATTGGGATTGATTCCAGAAATCAGCGGGAATCGGTTAATGGTCTCGGTACGCTTGCTTCGTGCGGCGGGCGAAGACAAACTGCCTGTGGTCAGTGGCGAAGATGCTGGGTTTGAGCTGACTTTGTGCGCATAAAAAAGAGTGCCGCCATGAGTACTCCTACGCCTGTTCCATCCACTTCGCCGGTCGTCAGCTGCCCAACTTGTAGAGGCGATAGCGTCTTTGCACCCAGCAATCCATGGCGTCCATTTTGCAGTGAACGCTGCAAAGACCATGATCTTGGAGCCTGGGCCAGCGAATCGTTTCGAGTGCCCAGCGCTACGCCACCGCCAGATGAAGTATTTGGCGATGCCAAATACGAAAATTTACATTGAATCAAACTGCAGCGCAATAAAATACTGCGGGAGCAGCTATTTATTTTATAGCGAAGTAAACCATGTACCCAGAGGGAACTGTAGCCAAGCGCCGCTTCGCTAGCTATCTATAAATTGTAAAACTCAAAAAAAAACCGCTCAATAGAGCGGTTTTTTTAAGAGGCTGGTTGAATTACTTCAACTTCACTTCTTTGTAGTCCACATGCTTGCGAGCTTTTGGATCAAACTTGCTGATCAGCATTTTCTCGGGCATGGTTTTCTTGTTTTTTGTTGTAGTGTAGAAATGGCCGGTACCCGCAGTGGATTCCAGTTTGATTTTTTCACGTCCGCCTTTTGCCATGATTTTTCTCCTGCGAATTAAGCTTGGCCACGTGCGCGCATGTCTGCGAGCACAGAATCAATACCGTTTTTGTCGATCAAACGCAAAGCCGCGTTGGAGATGCGCATGCGCACCCAACGGTTTTCGCTTTCGACGAAAAAGCGGCGGTACTGCAGGTTAGGCATAAACCGGCGCTTGGTTTTGTTGTTGGCGTGGGACACATTGTTGCCCACCATGGGTTTCTTACCCGTTACTTCACAGACGCGTGCCATTCGGAGCACTCCTAAAGTCAAAATTAACGGCTTTCGCCGCACCTCGCACTGCCAAGTGTTGCGAAGCAACACCTGCAAGCGGTCTATCCTTGCACTCCACAGTATGTAGAAACAAGACTACTCCCATTTTTTGGAAAGCCTTCTATTATAGCCTGAAGCGCCAAGTCGGGCAATTTAACCTGCTGCAAGCCTGGGGCTTCGTGGCCTCCAACGGCGCGTTTAAACCGTGTTTTGCTCTAAAAAGCGCTGCGCATCCAGGGCGGCCATACAGCCCGTGCCCGCACTGGTAATAGCTTGGCGGTACACATGGTCCTGCACGTCGCCCGCCGCAAACACACCAGGCACGCTGGTCATGGTGGCCATGCCTTGGTTGCCTGATTTGGTGACGATATAGCCGTCTTTCATCTCCAGCTTGCCTTGGAAGATGTCGGTATTGGGCGAATGACCAATCGCGATGAAGCAACCTTTCAGCGTGATGTCTTCTGTTGCACCGGTTTGCGTGCTTTTCAGGCGCACGCCGGTCACGCCAGAGGCATCGCCCAACACCTCTTCCAGGGTGTTAAAGACTTTCAGCACAATTTTGCCTTCGGCCACTTTGGCCATCACTTTGTCCACCAGGATCGGTTCGGCTTTGAATTTGTCGCGGCGATGCACCAGATAGACTTTGCTGGCGATGTTGGACAAATACAACGCCTCTTCCACGGCCGTGTTTCCGCCGCCGACTACGCAGCAAATCTCGCCCCGGTAGAAAAAACCGTCGCAAGTCGCGCACCCAGAAACACCTTTGCCCATAAAGGCCTCCTCCGACGGCAGGCCCAGATATTTGGCCGACGCTCCGGTTGCCAGAATAAGTGCATCACAAGTGTACTGAGCGCTATCGCCAGTCAGGGTAAACGGGCGCTTAGAGAAATCAACGGCATTGATGTGATCAAAAATAATCTCTGTCTTAAAGCGCTCCGCATGCTCTAAAAAGCGCTGCATCAGCTCTGGTCCTTGCACCCCTTGGGCATCGGCGGGCCAGTTATCTACGTCGGTCGTAGTCATCAATTGACCGCCTTGGGCCATGCCGGTGATCAGCACCGGACTGAGATTGGCGCGTGCTGCGTAGACGGCAGCAGAATAACCAGCCGGGCCGGAACCCAGGATAAGCACTTTGGCATGTTTCATAGCGTGGAGACTTTTAAGAAAAATTTGTTGGAAATTAACGACAACTACGGTACAGTTGATGTTTAGGGTAAGGCTATCAGGAATTTGTAACTGATTTAATCCAAGCCACAGGGGTAAATTGGTAAGACTTGTAAATGCAAAGCTGGGGTCTTACGTTGATTCAGAATTATCAGAGGGCCAGAGATGTCAATGTTATCGAATTTGGAGCTTATTCGCCGGGTGCCGTTGTTTTCTATGCTTACGCCCAGCCAAGCCGAGTCTGTGTCGGGAGCCGTCATCAAGCGACGCTTTAAACGTGGTGAGGTGATTGTAGAGCAGGGTAAAAAATCCAATGCACTCTTCATTATTTTGACTGGCCGCGCCCGCGTACTCACTACCGATGCCCGTGGCCGCGAGGTGATTTTGGCCAATTTAGCCCCTGGCGACTACATTGGCGAGATGAGTTTGATCGATAACGAGCCTCACTCTGCCAGCGTGCGCGCCGAGGTGCAAACTGACGTATTGATGCTGGGCCGCTTAGAGTTTGCCCGCTGCCTGCCTGAGAACACCTCCATGGCCTACGCCGTGATGAAGGGCCTGGTGCAGCGCTTGCGCCATGCTGACCGCAAAATTGAATCCTTGGCGTTGATGGACGTGTATGGCCGGGTTGCCCGTGCGCTGATCGAAGCCTCAGAGCTTGATGCCGACGGGCAAGCAGTGATCCGCGACAAGGTGTCTCGCCAAGACTTGGCCAAAATGGTAGGGGCCTCGCGCGAGATGGTTAGCCGCGTGATGAAAGATCTGGAGGAGCGCGGCTATATTGAAACGCTGGCAAACAACTCCGTGTTGATCAAAGAACGGCTCAATGCGTTGGGCTAAGGCCTTCGGTAACCGTCCCAACACCTACCCATAAAACCGACAGGTTCAGAGGGGTCGAGATAAGGTAAGCTCACCGCAGCAATGACTTATTCTCTTGACACCCTCAAATCCAGTACGACCCAGCAGCGCAATGCGCCCACAGGGCGCAAATTTGCCTACGAAATTGGGTTACTCATCGGTGCCGTTGCGCTGGTGTTTTGGCTGATAGCACTGCTTAGCCATTCGTCGACCGATGCAGCTTGGTCTACCTCCGGGTCTGGCGCGCCCGGAGTGGTGCGCAACTGGGGGGGCAAGCTGGGCGCATGGCTTGCCGACAGCAGTTTTTTTGTACTGGGTTATTCAGTGTGGTGGTGCTTGCTGGCCGCTGCCTTGGCGTGGCTCTCGTCATTGAGCACTTGGCTGCGCGGCAATCAACCCAGCGCCAAGGCCCGCAAAACCGATGTTGGGCTAGAGGATCACGCCCACGCCCTGCTCAACTTGCCGCCTCGGGCGCTATTTTGGTTGGGTTTGGCGCTGCTCTTGGTGGCCAGTTGTTCACTGGAATGGTCCCGTCTGTACCGCTTTGAGCCCCGCTTACCTGGCCATGCAGGCGGCGTATTAGGCTATGTGGTGGGCAACTTTGCCGTCAAATGGCTCGGCTTTACCGGCTCAGGCTTGGTCGGTATTGCCGCTGCGGTGGTGGGCGCGGCCTGGACCTTTGGCTTTTCTTGGGCGCGTTGGGCCGATGGCCTGGGCGCTTGGCTCTACCACCTGTGGGAGCAGCGCCGCGAAAAACGCGAAGTGGCGCAAGACATCGCCATGGGCACGCAAGCTGCGCGCGAGCGCGAAGAAGTGGTGAGCGTCGAGCGCGCTGAGAGCGAAGAGCTGCACCCCGCCCCCATCGCCATGCCGGTGGCCCAGCGCCCGATGATGGAGCCTACCTTGGTCGACATCTTGGTCGATGTGCCGCAAAGCGCCCGCGTCGCTAAAGAGCGCCAAAAACCCCTGTTCAGCGAGATGCCCGACAGCAAGCTGCCGCAGGTCGATTTGCTCGATGGCGCGCAGTTAAGACAGGAAACCGTCGCCCCCGAAACGCTGGAGATGACCAGCCGGATGATTGAGAAAAAACTCAAAGACTTTGGCGTCGAAGTGCGGGTGGTCGCCGCCCTGCCCGGCCCGGTCATCACCCGCTATGAGATCGAGCCTGCCACCGGCGTGAAAGGCTCGCAAGTGGTAGGCTTGGCGCGCGATTTGGCACGCTCGCTGTCCTTGGTGTCCATCCGCGTGGTCGAGACCATCCCGGGCAAAAACTATATGGCTTTGGAGCTGCCTAATGCCAAGCGCCAGTCCATCAAACTCAGCGAAATTTTAGGCTCGCAGGTGTACAACGAAGGCAAGTCCCTGCTCACCATGGGCCTGGGCAAAGACATCATGGGCGCGCCCATCGTGGCCGACCTGGCCAAGATGCCGCACGTGCTGGTAGCGGGTACCACCGGTTCGGGCAAATCGGTCGGTATCAACGCCATGATTTTGAGCCTGCTGTACAAAGCCGAGGCGCGCGATGTGCGCATGCTGATGATCGACCCCAAGATGCTGGAGATGAGCGTCTATGAGGGCATCCCGCACCTGCTGTGCCCTGTGGTGACCGACATGCGCCAAGCCGCGCACGGCCTGAACTGGTGCGTGATGGAGATGGAGCGGCGCTACAAGCTGATGAGCAAAATGGGCGTGCGCAACCTGGCGGGCTACAACGTGAAGATGGACGATGCCAAGGCACGCGGCGAGTTCATCTACAACCCGTTCTCGCTTACCCCTGATTCACCTGAGCCGCTAGAGCGGCTGCCCCACATCGTGGTGGTGATCGACGAGTTGGCCGACCTGATGATGGTGGTGGGCAAAAAAATTGAGGAATTGATCGCCCGCTTGGCGCAAAAAGCCCGCGCCGCAGGCATCCACCTGATTTTGGCCACCCAGCGGCCCAGCGTAGACGTGATCACCGGCCTGATCAAGGCCAACATCCCCACCCGCATCGCCTTCCAAGTCAGCAGCAAAATCGACAGCCGCACCATTCTGGACCAAATGGGCGCCGAAGCCCTGCTGGGCATGGGCGACATGCTCTATATGCCCAGCGGCACCGGCCTGCCCATTCGCGTGCACGGGGCCTTTGTCAGCGACGAAGAGGTCCACCGCGTTGTAGCGTATCTCAAGCAACAAGGCGAGCCCAATTACATCGAAGGCGTGCTGGAAGGCGGAACTGTAGACGACGAAGGTGGTCTGAGCCTGGATGGCGAAGGCGGCAGCGGCGAAAAAGACCCGATGTACGACAAAGCCGTGGACATCGTGCTGAAGAACCAAAAAGCCAGCATTTCTCTGGTGCAGCGGCATCTGAGCATTGGCTACAACAAAGCCGCCAACTTGCTGGAGGCGATGGAGAAAGCTGGCTTGGTAACCGCCATGAACGGGCGTGGGCAGCGCGAGATTTTGGTGCCTGGTAGACACGAGTAGGTGGCATGGGTAAGAGAGATGGGTAAGTCACCCGAGTCAGTGAGCCTGGTCGGCCGAGCTTAGTGAACGCAAAGGATGCAGATGTGAAAAATTTAATCGCTACATTTTTAATAGCTGCTCCCGCAACATTATGCTGGGCTGGGGGCCTAGAAAGCTTAGAAAGTTTCCTCAAATCCACACAGTCTGGCCGCGCCGAGTTTACCCAAACCGTCACCTCGCCAGCCCGCGATGGCCAAGCCCCCAAGGTCAAAACCAGCACTGGCAACTTCGAATTCGCGCGCCCCAACCGCTTCAAGTTCGTCTACAAAAAACCCTTTGAGCAAACCCTGGTGGCCGACGGCCAAACCCTGTGGATGTACGACGTTGACTTGAACCAAGTCACTAGCAGCAAACAAGCCGCCGTGCTAGCCAATACGCCCGCGGCCATCATCGCCTCGTCGTCTGACCTCAAATCCTTGGAGCAAAACTTCAGCCTCAAATCCGCCCCCGACCAAGACGGCCTGAGCTGGGTGCTGGCCACTCCCAAAGCCAAAGAAGGCAGCCTGCAAAGCATCCGCGTCGGCTTCAAATCCGCAGGCGGCGAGCTGGCCGCGCTGGACATTTTGGACAGCTTTGGCCAACGCTCGGTGCTGAAGTTTCAAAAAGTAGAGGCTAACATCGCTCTGGGCGCAGACGCCTTCAGTTTCAAGCCGCCATCGGGCGCGGATGTGATCAAGCAGTAAGTTATTTACTACTTATTTTATAGCTGCTCCCGCAGTATTTCATTGCGCTAGAGGCTGATTTGGTATTGAATTTGGCTTGAACACCTGCATCAAACGACCTGCGGCTAAAACATGCCATTGCCGTGCTGGCTCTGGGCAGGCACTGCCTGCAAAACATCCCAGTGCGCCACGAGCTTGCCTGACTCATCGAAACGGAAAATATCGATGCCAGCCAAATGCGGGTTGTGCTGCGTCTAGCTCGCGCCGACATACCGGTCCACTGCCTGCCGCAGCACATCAGCTCGAGCGCCGGGTTAGGCGACGCCGACCGGGGTGGCCACGGTCCATGACAGCACTAGCTGAGCGACAAAGTATGCTGGCCAGCCCCACAGTTGATTTGTGAAGCTCTGCGTGACGAAGCGCTCTCGTGCAACTGCAATGTCCGATGCGGCGAAGAGTAGCGCGCCCACAAGAACGGACCAACGCTGTGTGGCGAAGGCGTGGCCGGTGGCTGCCACGGTCATTGCGAGAATCACAACCACATAGGTCACCACGGGGAGCCTGAATCGACTTGGAGTGTGGGGAAGCAACCATCGGAGTACTACCAATCCAAGCACTGCTGCGAGGACCGCCGCAAAGCCAGCTGCAGGTGCCGAGACTCCAGCAGACAAGAATCCGGTCGCGAACAAGAGATGTGACAGCAGGAATGCAATCAAACCCCCAAGAAACGCTTTTTCGGCGCGGAACAGCAGCAGTGCATCGCCGAGCCATCCCAACAGCAGTGCCGCGAGGATGAACTGCCCATATGCTGAAGCCGAAGCCTGTAGCGAGACGGCGACAAGCACAAAGCAGGTGCTCGCGGCCAGTTTGAACACGATTCGCGAGACTGCTGAGCCCAGGCGATGAGCGACCAGCAGGGCACCAATGGATGCGAGGCATGCAGCGGTAAGTGAGATTGGGCTGAGCACGGTTGTCGGACGGATTGCGTCGTCTAGCGTTTGAGGCAACCTGAGTGCGACAGCGTGACCCGATAGACCAGCGGAGCACTATGAGCATAGCGCGCTTCGCTGGTCCAGCGGGGGGCGCTGTTGTGCGTCAGGTTCACCGAATGGTTAGGCATACACGTCACAGGCGTTTTGCACCGCCACGCAATGCGAATAATGCTGAAGCAAGTGCTACAAGGCCGACTACTGTGCGAAACCAGTGCCAAGAAGCCCAGCGCTTCAACTCAGCGGGGAGCGCTTCGTGCGGGATGCTTGCCGTGGCGAAGCTCGCATTTGCATTCTGGAAGTACAAAGCATACGTTGAGAGAATTACCAAGACCAGAACGGCGGCGACAACCGACGCCCTTCGCCTTTGCCGACCCGTAGCGACGGCAGAAATTCCAGCGCCAACAGCGAGAAGCGTTGCGCATACGGTGAGTAGCGCAAAGTAGTTAAACAATAGATGAGCATGCGCCCGATGCAAAGTGAAAAAATCTTGCGGTCGTAGTGTTCGCCACATTGGGACAAGCACCATAGCTTCAGTTAGCAATGCGCCAACAAATAGAGCGAGGCTTGCGGCGGACAGAAAATGCACTACTTCAGTAAAACGTCTCATTGACTCTCTCTTTGGCATTTGGATGCCTAACGTTTGAATTAAGGGGCGCCGTCAGGCGTCCCGCTTAAATGATGGGTTAGGCCTCATCCGCAACTTTGCGCAAGCGACCAGCGAGGCCAAGGAACGAACGCACCGCTTCCTGAACAAAGGGCTGAGCCTCCGTGTAGGGCCAGATCAAGAGTGCAGCCTTCAGGATCGTCATGATCCTGTGTTTGTAGTCAGTAAGAGTCGAATCCGCGACGGGTCCAGGGTCCAGTAGTCCTTGCGGCGACGCGTACAGCAACAAGTTGCGCTCATTCTTCTTAACGTTCAGGTACTTGCGGATGTCTCCGAACCCACTCGGGGAGATTAGCTCGCGAAAGTACTTCTGGTAGTCCACAACCTCGCCTCCTTCGCGGATGCGCAGATTGAGCGGGGGATCGGGGCGGGCGACGATTCCGTCGTTCTCTCCATCAAGAAGAAGAGCCAGTTGAAGTTTTGGCTTCTCTTCATCTCTGGGGATACCTAACCTCACCTCCTTGATGCCGTTCACACGCAGATAGGAGGTGTGTTTGGCAACCGCGCGCAGGTAGGGGTATACCGCCGCCTTTTGCAGATGATCCTTGGGTAGGAGTTCTCCGGGGTCTGCGTATCCTCGATCTTGTAGCGCGCGAAGGAGACCAGTCGCGGCCTCCTCTTCGGCGGTGATCGCTCGAAAGATGGCCATTGCGGGATCAATGTCCTTGAGGCGATGCGCAAGCGAAAGATGTATGAATGCTGCGTCAAAGGACTTCCGCGTCCAATCCTCTGGTTCGTGGCGCAACAAGGCCACGATGCGACGGTCTTCTTCAGTGAACGTGGGTGGCAGCGGGATATCGCTCATGAGGCCTAACGTAGAAATACCCGGCGCGGAGCCGAAGGCGAAGCGTCCGAGTTGACTGTCATGTTAAGTGCGGTACCAAGCATCGGACTTGTACAGTTCGGGAATGTCATCCACGATTGGCTCAGAAAAACCCAAACCTTCAAGCTCATCAAACCAACGATCTCGCTTCGATTCGGGCAGTTTGCTTCCACAGAAAGGACAGAACAGAATTTGAACCGAGCTAGAACCGCCGTCATGAATGGCAAGCCCATATTCATCAAATTCCGGGGAATAGCGAACAAGAACATCCGGGCATTCAAATGGGTTGGGATGCTTCTCGCAAGCCAAATTCACTTGGGCACTCATTCGCTCACAACAATGCAAACTCATACCATTTAACGTTGGAGGCCAGGCGCGGCCGCAGGCTGTCGCCTCTGGGCCGACCAGTTAGCTGTGATTGGGGACGTGATCACCGCACCACCCTAAACAAGACTAGTAGCCAAACCGAGAACGCGATGATCGCAAGAGCTTGGCCACCGAAGAAGACTGCTCCGACGCGGGACCGACTGGCACGGACACAGTAGGCCAGCAAGGCGATAGGCAGCACGGCAAAACCGAGCCATTCCCAAAAGGTAGGCCGTCCTTCGGATGGCGTCAGCGGCGAAACGAGGCCCACAACGAAGACCAGCAGTGCGAACACGTTCGCTGCGCCCATTGACGCGAGTTTCCATATTGGTCGATGAGCCACGGAGTTCACAGCTAACGTCTGAAATGAGCGGGAGCCGTAGGCGATCCGCTCTCGATTGAAAGGTTAGATCTCTGCATTGGCAAGCACCTCAGCTGCCTCGATAGAAGCAGACGAACAGCGAAGACTGCCACCGAAACCCCAAATAGATTCAATGTCTACGAGAAGAGGGGCAGCCTCGTTCCCTTCCACTCTCGCGACGCTGATCGCGTTGATGACATTTTGGTGATTGAAGTCAGACAGCTCAAACTCGCATGCTCCGCTGAATACAAAGTGGACAAGAACGCTCTTTCGCAAGACTTGCTCATATTGCGCCGTACCCTCGCCAACCGTTTCGTATCGGCGGACATGCACGGCAAGGCGGGCCACCGTGAATCCAGGCTTGAATGGGAGCGCACGCTCGGCCGTGAACGAAATGACCTCGGCGTCGTGAAACGTCGGCCAACAGCCCAAGGCGGCTTCAACCATTTCCGTACCTGCGATGTTCTCGGCCACGATCATGAGAGGTCTAACGTTGGCGCTGCCCGGCACGCAGCCAGAGCCGCGCAGCGGCATTGTGCGGTTGCGTGTCCGCGCCGAGCAACCGGTTAGACCGAATTTGCACGATTGCTACTTGTACGATTCCCATTCGCCCTCCCACTGACCTCCGGCCCCATGATAAGTATCAACCGCCAAGCGGAACCCGTGGCCACACGAGTCACAGCGGAAATAGTGCTCCACGTAATCGGGCCACGGACCACCTTCTGGCAAGTCAAAAAACTTGCCCGATGGACTGTGTGCCGGCTGTGTAATGTCAATCAGAGTCCCATCGTCGATGTTACCTTTTACCACCCGAATTGTTTGCGAAAGTTCAGCAGGCGTCCGAATTTCATGACGAACTCTTAGGTCACTGCATTTTTCACATACTGCACTCGTCACCATTTGATGTGCCGTCTAACGTTTGAATTCAGCGGCTGCCGAGGGCAGTCCGCTGGAATGAATGGTTAGGCCTCGGCGTACGCATGAATGCTATTGCCCTAGAAACATCGTCTTTGCAGTACTCGGACCAATGCGGATGAAGGTTGCACCATTCTAGAAAATGCACGAGGCAGTTGATCTGTTCCTCATTGAGTGCGGCGAGGCGCTGGAGTGTTTCGGCTTGATGCTCTGCTGCTGGCCCAAGGTTATAGATAAGGAACTCTGTTTCGCTGTCGTTGTAGTTGTCGGTGACCGTAAGACAGTGCCTCAAGTACGAAGGAAGTGCCCAGCGCCAACCCTCGGCTGAGAGACAGGACATTTCGTTGTAGATGTCTCGCAACGCTTCCCGTGGCAGCTCTTGCCCGGTGAATGCTTCCAGATCTTGGCGCAGGTATTCACAGAGAGGGCATTCACCTTTGTGGGAGGAGAGGTCAAGCCCTTGTGGTTTCGCGATGAACGGGAAAACGCGTTCAACCTCGGAAAATAGTTCCGCCGTGACCATAAGTGTGAGGCCTAACGTTGGAGGCCACCGGCAGGCAACAAGAGCGGCGAAGCCGCAGCCTGATGTTGCATGTCCGCGTGGGCCAACCAGTTAAAGTGCATTTTTGAAAAAATTCTCAATTCCAGTGCAGTTTGTTTGTTTGCAACCAAACCACTTATTTTCCCTGAAGCTGCACTCAGCTCCGAGGTTGTCGATAGTGAAAGCACACTCATCGAACTCACACTCGACAAATTTGCAATCGGCAAAAAAACTGCCCTGAAATTTGCATGCTTTGAATTCGACATTCACGAAGACTGCTTGACTGAAGTGGCCCCAATACCAGTCGCACTCAGAAAACTCACAACCAAAAAAGAACGCATGCACCATTGCACCTTCGGTCGATATCCCTTGAAAGGTGCAATACCGGTAGAAGTTCTCAGCCCAGTCAGGGCCATTGCCTGCTGTCGCTGCGTAGGTTTCACTATCGAACTGCATGCGCTTTAACGTAATGTCCCCTGCAAAGTCTGCGGAATATTCTGGGCATTGCGGTTTACATGGATCATAGAAGTCAGTGTAAGCGATTGATGGGTATGATGAATTTCAAGATAGCTGTTTAAATGTACAGCTATAATAAAATCCATGAAACCCGGCAGGGCTGCAGGTGCCCCCATCCCCCGCCAATCCAAATGCGCCATCCGAGGGAGATGGGTGTGCTGGAGGTGGAGCGCAATGTGTCTGCCTCCACCCACAACCAGGCCTTGGGTGCCATTTTGTTTTTGTACCGCGAGGTTTTGGCTATCAAGCTGCCATGGCTTGACGGTATCTGCAGGCCGCAACAAAAGCGGCGTATTCCCAGTGTGTTGACGCAAAACGAGGTCACGAGTCTGATGGAAAGCCTGCGCTTGCGCATAAAGGATGTTGATTTCGAGCGCCACGTCATCATCGTGCGGGAAGCCAAGGGCGGCAAAGACCGCGTGCTCATGTTGCCGGGCTCGTTGGCACCTGCACTGTGGGAAAATGTTGGCGGCCCGCTCTCAGTGGGAGGCTGACAGGCAGGCGCAGCGGCGTGAGCATCACGACGATTTACACCCATGTGCTGAAGGTGGCTGCGGGCGGCATGGCCAGCCCGCTGGATGCGCTGCAGGCGCTTGCGGCATCAAGAGCGTGATTAGTTTTTTGCTATATTTTTAATAGCTATTATCGCAATATTCTATTGGGATAATGTCCTATTTGAGATGTAAGGCAGCCTCCGTGCGCGGTTCGAAGCCCCCCGCAGCCAGCCAGCCGCCTAAAATGCCCTGCATGACCCCAACCCCGTCTACCCACACCCCGCTGGCCGAGCAGTTGCGTCCCAAAACCTTGAGCGACGTGATTGGGCAGCAGCACTTGCTAGGCGAAGGCATGTCGCTGCGGGTGGCGTTTGAAAGCGGGGTGCCGCACAGCTGCATTTTGTGGGGGCCGCCGGGGGTGGGCAAGACGACGATTGCGCGGCTCATGGCCAGTGCTTTTGATGCGCACTTCATTACCATCAGCGCCACGCTGGGCGGGGTAAAGGACATTCGTGAGGCGGTGGAACAGGCCACCATTTGGCGTGACCAAGGGCGGCGCACCATCATGTTTGTAGACGAGGTGCACCGTTTTAACAAAAGCCAGCAGGACGCGTTTTTGCCGCATGTGGAGAGCGGGCTGTTCACCTTTATTGGCGCTACTACCGAGAACCCGAGCTTTGAGGTGAACTCGGCGCTGCTCTCGCGCGCCGCCGTGTATGTGCTGCAGCCCTTGAAAGAAGAAGATTTAGAGCAAATAATGGCACTGGCGCAAAAGAATGTCGCGGGAGCAGCTATAGAAGATGTAGCAGTTAAAAAACTCGTCGCCTACGCCGATGGCGATGCCCGGCGCTTGCTCAATACGCTGGAGACGCTGTTTGTAGCAGCCGACAAAGAGAAAATAGCCACCATTACCGATGCCTGGCTGACCAAGGTGCTGGGCCAGCAAATGCGCCGCTACGACAAGGGCGGCGAGCAGTTTTATGACACCATCAGCGCGCTGCACAAAAGCGTGCGCGGCTCTGACCCCGACGCCGCGCTGTACTGGCTGGTGCGCATGCTGGATGGCGGGGCCGAGCCCAAATACATGGCGCGGCGCTTGATACGCATGGCGGCGGAAGACATAGGCCTGGCCGACCCGCGCGCCCTGCAAATTGCCCTGAATGCCGCCGAGGTGTACGAGCGCCTAGGATCACCCGAGGGTGAGCTGGCGCTGGCCGAGTGCGCTATTTACCTGGCCATAGCGCCCAAAAGCAATGCGGTATACATGGCGTACAACGAAGCCAAGGCGTGGATTAAAAAAGACGGCACCCGCCCCATGCCCATGCACCTGCGCAACGCGCCCACCAAGCTGATGAAAGAGCTGGACTACGGCAAAGGCTACCGCTATGCCCACAACGAAGAAGGCGGATTTGCCGCAGGCGAGACCTATTTGCCCGACGGCATGCACAACGCGTTTTACCGGCCTGTGGAGCGCGGCCTGGAAATTAAAATTGCAGATAAGCTGCGTGAACTGAAAAAACTTAACAATAAGAATAACTGATGCTCAAAAAATGCCACTGATAGAGCTAATTAATTGCGGGTAAACCCCTCTGTATCGAGTGACAGCAGGGCTCTCAAAGGGGTTGCCCTTGGCTACAATCCCGACACCAACCCGCAAATGGCGACCACGAGTCAAAATCTGGCGGGTTTTTTGCTAGCCAAAATAAGCATCACAGGTGCATACTGGCTTTACATATCGGAGAACAATTTATGGAAATTTTGCTGCAGCAGATCATCAACGGTCTGGTCCTTGGCAGTATGTACGCCCTTGTAGCCCTTGGCTACACCATGGTGTACGGCATTATCAACCTGATTAATTTTGCCCACGGCGAGGTGTTGATGGTGGGAGCGCTCACCAGTTGGAGCGTGATTGGCATCATGAAAGACTCCATGCCCGGCACGCCCGGCTGGCTGATTTTGTTGCTGGCCCTGATCATTGCCTGCGTGGTGTGCGCGACGCTGAACTTCACGATTGAGAAGGTGGCCTATCGCAGCTTGCGCAACAGCCCCCGATTGGCACCACTAATCAGCGCCATTGGTATGAGCATCTTGCTGCAAACCTTGGCCATGATCATCTGGAAGCCCAACTACAAGCCCTATCCCAACCTGCTGGCACCTACGCCGTACAACATTGGTGGCGCGGTGATCACGCAGACGCAAATTCTCATCTTGGCCACTACGGTGATCTCCCTTTCCATCTTGATGTACGTGGTAAACCGCACCAGCTTGGGGCGCGCCATGCGCGCCACGGCTGAGAACCCGCGCGTAGCGGCCCTGATGGGGGTCAAGCCCGATGTGGTGATTTCTGCAACCTTTGTGATCGGCGCTATTTTGGCTGCGATTGCCGGGGTGATGTGGGCGGCCAACTACGGCACCGTCAACCACACCATGGGCTTTTTGCCGGGCCTGAAGGCCTTTACCGCCGCCGTGTTTGGCGGCATTGGCAACCTGGCCGGCGCAGTGGTCGGCGGCATTTTGTTGGGGCTGATTGAGTCTTTGGGCGCAGGCTACTTGGGCGTGCTCACTGGCGGCGTGTTGGGCAGCCATTACGTCGATATTTTGGCATTTGTGGTGCTGATTTTCATGTTGACTTTGCGACCCTCGGGCCTGCTGGGTGAACGTGTGGCAGACCGTGCTTAAGCTTAAGGAGATACAAAAATGACTAAATGGTTTGACTCTCTCCAAGGCAAGCAACGTACGACGTTCTATGTTTTTTGCGCCATGGCTTTGCTGGTGCTGCCGCTCATCGTGCAACAAGCTGGCAGCGGCTGGGTGCGTATTTTGGACGTAGCCCTGCTCTACATCTTGCTGTCCCTGGGCCTGAACATTGTGGTGGGCAATGCTGGCCTGCTGGACCTGGGTTTTGTGGCCTTTTATGCGCTGGGTGCCTACATCTACGCACTGCTGGCCTCACCGCATTTGACCGACACCTTCCCGGCCATTGCCGCCATGTTTCCCAACGGCTGGCATATGCCGCTGTGGGCTGTAATACCCTTGGCGGCCTTGCTCGCTGGCATGCTGGGCGTGCTGCTAGGCGCTCCTACGCTCAAGCTGCGGGGCGATTACTTGGCCATTGTGACCTTAGGGTTTGGCGAAATTATTCGGGTGTTTTTAAACAACCTGGATCACCCCGTCAACATCACCAACGGGCCCAAAGGAATCAACCAAATTGACTCCGTGAAGTTTTTTGGGCTTGATCTGGGTAAGAAACTGGAAGTGTTTGGCTTTACCATTGCCAGCGTTTCTCTGTATTACTACCTGTTTTTAGCGCTGGTGATCGTGGCCGTTTTTCTATGCTACCGCCTTGAAAAATCCCGCATTGGCCGCGCCTGGATGGCCATCCGCGAGGACGAAATCGCCGCCAAAGCCATGGGCATCAATACCCGCAACATGAAGCTGTTGGCCTTTGGCATGGGCGCTACCTTTGGCGGCGTGTCGGGTGCCATGTTTGCCCCGTTCCAGGGCTTTGTATCGCCCGAATCGTTCTCGCTGATGGAGTCGGTGATGATTGTGGCCATGATCGTACTGGGCGGCCTGGGGCATATCCCGGGCGTGATTTTGGGTGCGCTACTGCTGTCGTCTCTGCCCGAAGTGCTGCGCTACGTTGCAGGCCCCTTGCAGGCCATGACCGATGGCCGCCTGGACGCCTCCATCCTGCGCCAATTGCTGATCGCCTTGGCCATGATTACCGTGGTGCTCATCAAGCCCAAGGGCTTATGGCCTTCGCCAGAGCATGGCAAGTCCCTGCAAAACACACCGAAATAAGGAGAACTCGAAAATGACAGATACAGTTCTCAAAGTAGGCGGCGTGTCCAAACGCTTTGGCGGCCTGCAAGCGCTGAGCGACGTAGGCATTACCATCCAACGGGGCCAGGTGTATGGCCTGATTGGCCCCAACGGCGCGGGTAAAACCACGTTCTTTAACGTGCTAACCGGCCTGTACACCCCCGACAGCGGCACGTTTGAGCTGGCAGGCAAACCCTACACGCCCAGCGCAGTACACGAGGTGGCCAAGGCTGGCATTGCCCGCACTTTCCAAAACATTCGCCTGTTCAACGAAATGACGGCATTGGAGAACGTGATGGTGGGCCGGCATGTGCGCACCAATGCGGGTATTTTTGGCGCTATTTTTCGCACAGGCGCAGCCAAACTGGAAGAGGCCGCCATTGCCAAGCGCTCCCAAGAGCTGCTGGAGTACGTGGGCATTGGCAAATTTGCCGACTACAAAGCCCGTACGCTCAGCTACGGCGACCAGCGCCGCCTGGAGATTGCCCGCGCCTTGGCCACCGACCCGCAACTGATCGCGTTGGACGAGCCCGCCGCTGGCATGAACGCCACCGAGAAAGTGCTGCTGCGCGAGCTGATTGACCAGATCCGCAAGGACAACCGCACCATTTTGCTGATCGAGCACGATGTGAAGCTGGTGATGGGCCTGTGCGACCGCGTGACGGTGCTGGACTACGGCAAGCAAATTGCCGAGGGCACCCCTGCCGATGTGCAGAAAAACGAAAAAGTGATCGAAGCCTACCTGGGCGCAGGCCACGCCTAAAGAGGAACCCACCACATGACTGAACAAAGCAACAAAGTCCTCCTCAAGGTATCTGGCCTCAAAGTGTCCTACGGCGGTATACAGGCCGTCAAAAGTGCAGATTTCGAAGTGCGCGAAGGCGAGCTGGTCACCCTGATCGGCTCCAACGGCGCAGGTAAAACCACCACCATGAAGGCCATCACCGGCTCACTGGCGGCGGCGGGCGGCACCATCGAGTATCTGGGCCAAAATATTGCTGGCAAAGGCTCTTGGGACTTGGTCAAACAAGGCCTGGCCATGGTTCCCGAAGGGCGCGGCGTATTCGCCCGCATGACGATCACCGAGAACTTGCAGATGGGTGCCTACATCCGCAAAGACAAAGCCGAGATTGCCAACGACATTGACAAAGTGTTTGGCATTTTCCCGCGCCTGAAAGAGCGCAAAGACCAGCTGGCGGGTACCATGAGCGGCGGCGAGCAGCAAATGCTGGCCATGGGCCGCGCGCTGATGAGCCGCCCCAAAGTGCTGCTGCTGGACGAGCCCTCCATGGGCTTGTCTCCCATCATGGTGGACAAAATTTTTGAAGTGGTACGCGACGTGTACGCCCAAGGCGTGACGGTGCTGCTGGTAGAGCAAAACGCCAGCCGCGCGCTGGGCATTGCCAATCGGGGCTACGTCATGGAGTCCGGGCTGATCACCATGAGTGGCGATGCCAAACAGCTTTTGAACGACCCGAAGGTGCGGGCGGCCTATTTGGGTGAGTAAACTTCGGCGCTTCCATGTGTGGCAAGACACACGCCTGAGTGAAACCACCGGCAGGTTTGCACTTTCAGCGTAATTTTCTCTCACGCTGAGCTAAAATTACGCAAAGCCATCCACAGATTTACCACTACAGTCTGGCCTTGCTTGCGCTGCGCTATCAGGCGAGCGGGATCCAGAGTTAAAAAGTAAGTTTTGTGTTGAGACATTTTCTCCTTTGCTGTTGGATGCTATGCGCTGGCTTAGGCGTACCTCCAGTTGCCACTGCCCAAGAGCTGGGCAAGCTGTTTGATGACAGCACCACACTGCGGCTGGCAGCGCCCTTGCAGTGGCAAGCCTTACCCAAAGGTGCCGTACGTAACCCCAGCGAATTCGCCTATCACCCCCGCGGCGAAGCTTTCATAGACTTGGCACCCGATGCCGTGCTGCCCACAGCGCCCGAACGTGATGTGTGGTTGCGTTTTACATTGCCCGCCACCGAAATGCCTCAAGCGTGGTACCTGCGTATCCCGCGGATGCAGCTCGAGCAAGCAACTCTGTATTTTCAAAACCAGCAAGGCGGCTGGATGACGTTCACCGCAGGCGAAAACATCGCCGTCAGCCGCTGGCCGGTACCTACGCGCCAACCAAGTTTCCAGTTGACCACTCGGGTAGATCAGCCGCAATCTTTATACCTTAAGCTGGAACACACTACTCCTATTCCGGAGCGGCCCGAGCTGATCGCTCCCAACGAATACATAGATGCAGCGTCCTTGATGGGCGGCATTGTGGGTTTAATGTTGGGGTTGTTCGGTATGTTGACCGTCATGGCCCTAGTCTCCATGCGGGTGAACCGCAACCGGCATTTTGCATGGTTTGCCGTCATGGTGTTTTCACTTTTGGTGACGCAATTGGTGCTGATTGGCATTGCAGGCCAGCGCTTGTGGCCACACAGTATTTACCTTAATAAAGTGATGCCAGTGCTAGCGCCTTTATGGACTTTGGCTGCTAGCACGTGGTTTGTCATCAAGGTCAGCTATGCCCAGGATGCTTTTGTCCGTATTTACAAAGTATCGCTGGTGCTGATAGCGTTGCTGCTGGCCGGTGCGTTGGCATTTGCCATCATGCAAAACAACATGCCTCGCAATGCCTTGGCGGCACTGGCTGCACTGGCTATGTTCTGGAACCTGGGTGTACTCGCTTGGATGGCGTGGCGCTCCCAGCCGTGGCTGTGGTTTATGGTGGGTGGCTTTGCACCGCTGACGCTGTCCATGCTGGCGCGTTTGTCCTACAATTTTGGTTGGTTCGAGCATATCGAGATCGCACAACTTCTCAGCGTGTTAACTGGATGCGCCGGCATGATGGTGGTGTACGCAGGCTTGATCGTGCGCAGCAAAGAGAGTTCTGCGGCGCTGGAGCGCGAGGCAGCCCTCAAGCACACTGATGTGTCTACGGGGCTGACATCAGCCGACTTAGTCATGACCCGTCTGCCCATGGTGCTGGCGCGCAGCGCCCGCTTTAAGGAGCCTTGCGGTGTCATCATGCTGCGCTGGCTAGACTATCAAAACCATGTCGGCTCTCTGACTTCCGCTGAGCGTGGCGTCATACTGTCGCACTTTGGCGCGCGGCTTCGCCGCTTGGCCCGCAATATCGACACTATCGGGCGCATGGACGACGACCATTTTGTCTACCTGATCGAGTCGCCCATCCCGCGCACTCTGCTCACTGAACTGAGTACCAAAATTATGGCGGCCTGTTTGCGCCCTGCCCACCCACTTCAAGATAGCGGTGTGTACAACGTCCATTTGGCTATATGGTCGCCTACCGAAAAAGGTGTGTCTGCCACCGAAGTGATAGAGGCGCTGCGTACGCGTTTGCACCAGATGAGTGAGGGCACCCCGCGCAAAATGCAATTTGTGGACTCACCACTGAGCTCCATCCAGGGCGAAACCACCACCGAGATTGATCCTATTAAGCGCACTCAAGACCTGGTAGCCAAGATCAATGCCATTGAAGCACTGCGCAATGAGCCCCGCTTGGCCATCCCAAAACCGCAGGATTGATCGCCCCGATCAGTCCACCTTAGCGCCACTGGCCTTCACAGGTTTTTCATATTTGGCCAGCTCACGCAGCATCATCGCGCCAAACTGGGCGCTGCTGCTGGGCGCGGGCTCGGCCATCAGGCTGGCAAAGCGGGTTTTGGTGGCCTCTTGGCCCAGGGCTTCCACAAAGGCCTTGTTGTATTTTTCTACCAGCTCGGGCGCTGTGCCCTTCGGTGCCACCAAACCCCACCAAGTGTCTACTTCAAAGCCTTTGAAGGTGTCGCCCACCGTGGGCACATCGGGCAGCGCGCTGTGGCGCTGGGCGCTGGTGACCGCCAAGGCCTTGAGCTTGCCAGACCGGATATTGGGCGCAGCGGTGGCCAGGTTGTCAAAATTAAAGTCTACCTGGCCTGATAGCAGGGCCAGCTGCGCTGGGTTGCCGCCGTTGTAGGGGATGTGCACGGCAAATACCCCCGCTTGCGCCTTGAACATCTCGCCGGCCAAATGGCCGCCACTGCCGTTCCCGCCGCTGCCGTAGTTGAGCTTGCCCGGGTTGGCCTTGGCATAGCGCACCAGGTCGGCCAGGGAGTTGATGCCTAGGCGCGTGGCTGTGTCTATGTTCATCACCAGCACATTGGGCACCCGCACCATCTGCGTGATGGGCGCAAAGTCGGTGCTGGCGTTGTAGGGCATCTTGCTGTACAGCCACGGGTTGATGGCGTGGGTGGCAACTGCGGCGATGCCGATGGTCAGGCCATCGGGCACGGCCTTGGCAATCGCATCCGCGCCAATGTTGCCACCGCCACCAGGCTTGTTGTCGATGATGACCGGGCCTAGCGTGTCCTTAACGCGCTCGGCCATCAGCCGGGCTGTTGCGTCAATTGGGCCGCCGGCTGCGTAGGGCACGATAAGGCGCGTCACTTTGGTTTGG
>JAYWHJ010000149.1:0-3459 GCA_043777795.1 Polaromonas sp.
GCCTTTGCGCAGATCGGCGCGGCGACGAGCTACACAAGCGGCGCGGGCGTGAGCATTGCGGGCAATGTGATCTCGTTGGATACGGCGGTGGCGGTGCGCAAGTTTGCGAGCACTGTGGGCGATGGCTCTGCGGTGAGCATTGCTGTGACGCACAACCTTGCCACGCTAGATGTGCAGGTTCAGCTTTATGAAATTGCCACGGGCGACACGGTGGAGTGCGACGTGCGCCGCAACACAACCAATCAGGTGACGCTGGGCTTTGCGCTTGCGCCAGCGAGCAATTCGCTGCGCGTGGTTGTCCAAGGCTAAAGAGATTTGACTGTGGCGAAAAACCTTAACTTCCAAGCCCCGCCTGCGCTGGCGATTGCTGAGGGCGCGGCTGCGCCTGCCCCCGGAATTGTGGGCGTGAGCGTGTGGAGCACCACTTTAGGCAAGCCGGTATATTGGACGGGCGCTGCTTGGACTGCCGGGGCAGCGGGCGGCGGAGCGCCTGCGGACGCTACTGGAGCGGTGCAATTTAACAATGCGGGCTCTTTTGCCGGCGCTGCTGGCGTGTTCATTGTCAATGGCAATTTAAATCTTGCTGTGGCCACGCCCGCCGCTGCGCCTGCCAACACAATAACGGCGTTTGCGCAAACTGTGGCAGGCCGCATGATGCTGGCGATGCGTGGGCCTGCCGGTGTAGAAAGAGGCTTGCAGCCCTTTTTGGCGCGCGGTTGTGTTGGTTTTTGGCGGCCAGCCGGCAGCAGCACGGCGGCCGCCGTGGCGGGGGGCTATCTGACGCCGACCATCGTGGGCGTGGCGACATCGCGCGTTATAGCCACAACAAATTTCTTCACTCGCCTGAAAAGGATTGGCTACGTGAGCGCAGCAACGGTGGCCTCACTTGTAGAAAGCCGCGTGGCAGCAGCGCAAATCAGCATCGGCGATGGTGCTGGCTTTGGGGGATTTACAAAAATCGTGCGCTTCGGCATCTCCGATGCAGCGCCGGTCGGCACAGCGCGGATGTTTGTGGGCATCAGCAGCAATACGGGCGCAGCAACCAATGTAGAGCCTTCGACGCTGACCAACTCCATCGGTGTGGGGCACGGCGCAGCGGACACGACTTTGAAGCTTTATTTCGGCGGGAGCGCAGCGCAAGCGCCGATTGACTTGGGTGCGAACTTCCCAGTCAACACGCAAAGCGCCGATGCCTATGAACTGGCACTTTTTGCTGCGCCAAATTCGACCAGCGTGAGCTACTTGGTGACTCGGCTCAATACCGGCCAATCGGCCAGCGGCTTGCTGACTGCAGCGACTGCTGGCCTGCAGCTTCCCGCGCCAGCCATATTGCTTTCGCAGCACAAAGCATGGCGCACAAACAACGCCACTGCGCTGGCCGTGGGGCTGGATCTCATCAGCGACTACATTGAAACGGACAACTGATCATGCCAATTCTCGAAGGCGATATCAAAATCCTTAAATCTGCCGTGATGGCAGATACCAGCGATGGTGGCGGGGCGATGACTCCGATCGAGGTGATCGATGGTCAATCGAACAATGCGTTTGAAGACGTTTCGACGCTTGACCGCACCTATGGCTCGGTGAGCTTGCGGCAGCTCTTTTTGGCGATTCAGACGGCGAGCACCGATATCTATCTTGGCGCTCGGGTGATCGTCAGCAAAGTGCCAGCGGATCCGCGCGTGAGCGCACTGCTTTTTTCGCTGAGGGATTGGTTTGCCCGGCGCGATAAGGCGCGGGACAAGATTGAGCAGTATCTTGCCCGCGGTCCTAAATGGCCTGGACATTTGCTGGAAAACCAGCTCGCCGGGCAGCGGGCGATTCAGCAAGCGGTGCGGCCAGCGGATGAAGAGCCTAAAGTTGGCCAAGGGCTGGCGCTGGTGCAGTTTGAAGGGCTTGCGACAGAGTACGAGCAGTATGTGCGCGTGACGAAGGTGACGGCTGTAAACCGAGTATTTAGCGCCGGCGGTAAAGACGTGGTGCGCAAGGTGCTGACGATTGAAATCTCCGATCCGCTTCGCTTTCTGTTTGAAGGCTGCTCGGTAGAAGAATTCGAGGCGGGGGTCAAACCCAAAGCAGTGACGCGCGACACACGGATTGCCAATGCAGCGGAATACTACGGCGCGGCCAAGCTGGCTCAGCCTGCGCTCATCAACCAAGCGACTATCCAGACTGACACGATCTTCGCGCAGCTCGTGCCTTCAGCTCAGAGCGAGACGCCATTGGTGGACTTAACTGCTACTGGGCTGGCAGCGCTCTACGTGCCCGCCAGTAGCGGCGCGATCACGGTGCCGCTAAACGCACCGATCAGCGCGACATCGAAGTTGTATTTGGGCAGCTCGGTGGTTCCGGGCACGCTGAGTGTGCAAGCCGGGGGCAACACCATCACGGATGCCGGCGGGATCATCAAAGTGGCGGGCGCAGAGGTCGGGCTGATCGAGTACGACAAAGGCCTGCTGAATTTCAATTCAAATATATTTACCTACTCAGGCGCGATCACGGCTACGTTCGTGCCGGCGGCGCTACCGCAAAGATTGGCTGATACAGCGTCAATCAGCATCGTGCAAGACACGCGGGGCTACAACTACACGATCACGCTGCTGCCTGTGCCGACGCCGGGCTCGCTGGTGCTCTCGTACACGACGCAAGGCAAGGTGTATTACCTGTATGAGCGCGGCGATGGCGTGCTGCGCGGCGCGGATGCGGCTTTTGGCACAGGCAATGTGAGCTTCATGACGGGCACTGTGATTTTTACCGCAGGCGCGCTGCCGGATGCTGGTAGTGAAATTATTTTCTCTTGGGGCAAAACAGCCTCGACCTACCTGCGCAATGGCATCACCGTGGCTCCGGCGGTGATCCGCATGCAATTGGCTAACCCGCAGGCCACACCGGGTTCCGTGGTGGTTACGTGGGCGGTCGGGGCTGCGTCCAAGACGGCGACTGACAACGGCCAAGGAGCCTTCACTGGCGATGCGACCGGCAAGATCAATTACGCAACGGGCGCGATCCGGCTCACACCTACTTTGCTGGTTCAAAAGGGTACGGAGTTCGACGTGGCCTACCAGTTTGGGCCACCCAACGAGCAGACTTTTACAGGGCTACTGCGCGACGGGGCTGGGAACATTACTCTTCAGTTGCCGAACACAGGCGGCGCGGTGCTGCCGCGCAGCGTCGAGGTGGAGTGGGATATCAAGGTTGACAGCGCGACGAATTTGGCGGACATACAGTCTTCAGTGTCGTTCGTGCCTGTTTACCTTGGCTTTAGAGCTTTTTGAAAGTGGTCAAATGAAAGCACAAGACAATGGCTCGGGCGCTTTGAGCGGCAACGGCCAAGCAATTGCGGCGAGCACGATTAATTACGCGGCGCGGACCTTGACTTTTAAGCCGGACGGGCTGGTGACCGGCGTACCTAAGCCTAAATTTGAGAAAGTTGCTGTAGGCGTAATAACTAAGCGCCTT
>JAYWHJ010000150.1:0-9595 GCA_043777795.1 Polaromonas sp.
CTGCTGCGCCCTCCAACGCACCAAACAGATTTTTCTGCCAGGCGCGAGGGCCCGCCGCGGCCTCGGCGGGTTCGGCTAATTCAAAGTCCAACGGTATTGGAGCGCTGGGCAGATCGCCAGGCTTGGTCATCAAGGCCATGACATGCTCACTCTTTGATAAACGCCCATCGGTAGGATGATTGCCCGGCGTAGTTTATGTGAATTTGGTCTATTTTGGAATTTGTTTGGACTTATTTAAACATTAACAACAGGATTTTTGGCGCAGTTCGCGCTGCGCTGCGCTGCTGAGACAGCTTCACAGCGGTGTAGATGCAACCCAAACAGAGCCTCGGCGGGCATATTCATGTAGTGCATATTTAATAGCTGCTCCCGCAATTATGTAGGGCGTTACAGGGCAATATGCATATGAAAATTCACCGTTTTCGCGTATTTTCAAAGCTCTTGGGCAGTCAAAAAAAGCAAAATCTGCCAGCCATTGCTGATTTTTAGTCATTTTTCATATCCCAATGAGGCTGTAGCCCTCTAAATTATTGCGGGAGCAGCTACTAAGTACGAAGCGCTATGGATTTCTTCCCAGACCACGAAAAGCGGTACTCACCTCGCCGCTAAATAAGCCCGGCTGTTACAACGGAAGGCTCACCCGATAGCAGTAAGTTTTGGTAAGCTAGGTGTGCCCCAGTAAGCGGGGTGACCGCCTCTACCTCCCAAAAAAACCACCATGAATACCCACCTCACTCTGCGTCACTGGCCCATTTGCATCGTCGGCATGGCTTTGGCTTGGTGCTTTAGCGTTCAGGCGCAAACAGCGCCCAAGGCGGCAAGCCGCTCTGCACAACTGGAGAGCGCCGTTGTGCGCATCTTCAGCACTGCGCGCCAGCCCGATCTGTACCGGCCGTGGAACAAGGCCGCACCGACGGAATCCACCGGCTCTGGGGTGATCATTGAAGGCAACCGCATCTTGACCAATGCCCACGTCGTCAACTACGCCAGCAAAGTGGAAGTGCGTGCCAAAGAGGGTGGCGACCGCATGGCAGCTCGCGTGGTGGCGATTGCGCGGGGCATTGACCTGGCGGTACTGGAGCTGGAAGACCCGAGCTTTTTTGCCAACCGCACAGCCCCGGCGCGCGCCAATGCCTTGCCCGAGGTGAAAGACGCGGTGCTGGCCTACGGCTATCCGCTGGGTGGCAACTCGCTGTCGATTACCAAAGGTATCGTCTCGCGCATTGAGTATGTGCCCTACAACTTTCCCACAGCCGGGCTGCGCATCCAGATTGACGCGGCGATTAACCCCGGCAACAGCGGTGGTCCGGTGTTTGCCGAGGACAAAATGATCGGCCTGGCCTTCTCGGGAATCAACTCTGCTCAGAATATCGGCTACATCATCCCCAACGAAGAGGTGGAGCTGTTCCTAAAGGATATTGCCGATGGTAAATACGATGGCAAACCCTCGATGTTTGACGATTTTCAGAGCTTGGAAAACCCCTCGCTGCGCAGCTTTTTAAAGGTAGACAAATCAGTGCGCGGCATTGTGGTGCAGCGGCCTGCATCCAAAGATGCCAGCTATCCCCTCAAGGAGTGGGACATCGTTACCCGCATTGGCGAGACCGAGATCGACAACCAAGGACTGGTGCGCTTGACCAATGATGTCAATGTGCGCTTTCAGTACCATGTGCAAAAGGTGGCCAAAAACGGCAACGTGCCACTCACCGTAGTGCGCGGCGGCAAGAGCATGAACATCGACGTTCCCGTCAGCGCCAGCCGTTCGCGCTTGGTAGCTGCACTGGATGGCGCTTATCCCTCGTACTTTGTCTACGGGCCCATCGTGTTTTCACGCGCAACCTGGGAGTTTCGCGGGTTTTTCAGCACCAATGCGGGCACGCTCAACAGCTACGCCTTCAACGCACAACCGTTGGTCACCCGCGTGGCCGACGAGCCCGATGCCAACCGGGAAGACTTGGTGGTGGTAAGTGCGCCATTTTTTCCGCACCGCTTGGTCTCCGGATACGACAACCGGTTCGGCTCGGTCGTGTATTCGATCAACGATACCCCCGTTCGCAGCCTGCGGCATATGGTGCAAATGCTGCGGGATATGAAGGACGAGCTGGTGGTCATTAAATTTGACCAACGCTCGGGTGAGTCAATTGTCTTGCCCCACAAAGTCGTGGTAGCGGCCACGGAGGATATTCTGAGCGACAACGGCATCCGTTTTCAGGCCTCTACCGATTTGATGGACATCTGGACCCACAAGGTGCGCTAATCCCGCAGATACGGGCCCCGCATAAGCACATCACCGAAAGTCATCAGCCATCGCCGACAATAGCCCTATGGGCATTGCCAAATACATCAAAGAAATAGGACGCGGCAAAGACGGTGCCCGGGCGCTGCCGCGCGAACAAGCCGCCGACCTCATGGGCCAAGTGCTGGACGGCCAAGTGACTGACCTGGAGATTGGCGGCTTTTGCTTGGCCATGCGCATCAAAGGCGAAACCCCAGAGGAGATGGCCGGGTTTCTGGACGCAGTGCATGCGCGCCTGGCCAAGCTGCATGCACCAGGCCCCATCGTGGTGCTGCCCAGCTACAACGGCGCGCGGCGCTTGCCCGTACTCACGCCCCTGCTGGCCACGCTGCTGGCACGGGCGGGCGCAGTGCACGGTTTTGGGGTGCTGGTGCACGGCTGCGCTACCGAAGACACCCGCATTACCAGCCAAAGCGTGTTTGAAGCCCTCAACTTGAAGCTAAATCAGCCGCTAGCGCAATGGAATATGGCGGGAGAAGCTACTGTATCCATAGCGCACGGCAGCTTGCATTTCGCCCCTACAGACACCTTATGCTCTGCCTTAAAGCGCCTTTTGGAAGTGCGCCGTGCCGTGGGCCTGCGCAACCCGGCGCACAGCCTGGTCAAGTTGATGAACCCCACTAGCAGCGCGCAGGCCTTGATCGTCACCAGCTACACCCACCCCGAGTATCTGCACAGCATGACCGCCACCTTCACTCTCACCGGCGCGCACGCCATGCTGCTGCGCGGTACCGAGGGAGAGGCCGTGGCCGATGCACGGCGCGCACCGCAAATGGATGGCTTTGTGCACGGCGTGCACACCAGCCTGGCCGCTGTGCAAAGCGGCTCTATTGCTGCTCTGCCCGATTTACCCAAAGCCATTGATGCGCAAAGCACCGCCAAGTACATCGACGAAGTGTTACGTGGCGATAAACCCGTGCCCCAACCGATTGCGCAGCAGGTGGAACATATCTTGCAGCTGTTAAAGCAGATTGAGCAAATAGCAACCTGAGCAAGAACCCGAAATGACAAACCCTAGAGCACCCCACAATCTGAGCACCTTGCGCGGCAAAGTCACCCTGGTAGGCGCGGGCCCGGGTGACCCCGAGCTGCTCACGCTCAAAGCCGTCAAAGCCATCGGCCAGGCGACCGTGATTTTGGTAGACGATTTGGTCAGCGACGCCGTGCTGGCCCACGCCCAGCCCAGCGCTCGCATAGTGCATGTAGGCAAGCGCGGTGGCTGCAAATCTACTCCGCAAGCGTTTATTGAAAAGCTCATGCTGCTGGCGGCGCGCGAGGGCGAAAACGTGGTGCGCCTAAAGGGTGGGGATCCATTTATTTTTGGCCGAGGCGGTGAAGAAATCGAGGCGCTGCAAGCCGCGGGTATTGAAGTGCAGGTGGTCAACGGTATCACGTCGGGCTTGGCCGCGCTTACCTCGCTGAACGTGCCGCTTACCCACCGCGAGCATGCCCACGGCGTGGTTTTTGTCACTGGCCACGCCAAGCCTAATGACGCGGGCACCGATTGGGCGCAGCTGGCCGCCACCGCCGCGCAGGCCAAACTCACTTTGGTGATTTACATGGGCGTGAGCGGTTCGCAGCATATCCAGGACCAGTTACTGCACGGCCTACCCGGCGCCACCCCCACCGCCATCATTCAAAACGCCAGTCTGCCCACCCAGCGCTATGCTGTGTGTGCGCTGCACCAGTTACATAGCACTATCGAGCTAGAGAGGATGCAAAGCCCCAGCGTGATCGTGGTGGGCGATGTGCTGCAAGGCCTAGCCTCTTTGTCGCTAGAGCAAGACACACCCGCACTATTGCGTGTCAGGTGAACGCACGAATTCAGCTTTCAGGTAGCTCAAGTTGATTTTGGTATTCTCGGCATTTTTTGCGTAATTTTTGCGCTTTTTGCTGTACCTAAAAATCTTCCCGCTACACTCCCTTGCAGCACCATTTGCAAAGGGAACCATGCTTGAGAAACTCAACCAACTCACTGAAGGCCACGGCGCACTCAAGCGCGGACACGGCCTGATCAGCGGCATCATTGCTTTATCTTTAGGCATTTTGTGCTTTTTAGGCGTGCTGGCCTTCCACTTTCCGCAGTACCTCACCACACCGCAACTGCGCCAAAGCTATAACGTGGACGTGATCCGCACGGTGATGCTGATCGCCTTGGCGATCGCAGGCGGCATCAGCCTGGTGAACATCATTTTTGGCCGCGCCCGCTGGCTCAGCGCGGCGGCATTTTTGTTGGTGGCGCTGACAGCGCTTTTGGGTGGCCACAAGGTACCGGTGAATGATTTTGCCGACAATACGCCCTACATTGGCCTGGACTGGTTTATCCTCGACTTACTTGGCTCGTCATTGATTTTCATTTTCATCGAAAAACTCTTTGCCCACCGCAAAAACCAGCCGGTGTTTCGCCCTGAGTGGCAAACCGATTTCCACCACTTTATCGTCAACCACATGATCGTCGGCTTTGTGCTGCTTGCCACCAACCTGATGGTGCATAAAGCCTTTGGCTGGGCGGTGAAGAACGAGCTGCAAGCCTGGATCCAAAACCTGCCCTTTGTACTGGAGCTGCTGCTGATCATTTTGGCCGCTGACCTGGTGCAATACTGGACCCACCGCGCCTACCACGAGACCTGGCTGTGGCGCCTGCACGCTGTACACCACAGCAGCAAGTTCATGGACTGGCTGGCCGGCTCGCGCCAGCACATTCTCGAGCTGCTGATCACGCGCACCTTGGTGCTGGGCATCATCTTCGTGCTGGGCTTTAGCAAAGAAGTGATTGACGCGTACATTGTGGTGGTGGGTTTTCAAGCTGTGTTTAATCACTGCAACGTGAACGTACGCCTGGGGCCGCTGCGCTATATCATCGTCACCCCCAACTTCCACCACTGGCACCACAGCCAGGACAAAGAAGCCCTGGACACCAACTATGCGGCGCACTATGCCTTCTTGGACTACCTATTTGGCACGGCAGCCAAAAGCGACAAAATCTGGCCCGAGAAATATGGGGTGCTGGGGGACTATGTGCCTAACGGGTTTGTGAAACAGTTCAAGTTTCCGTTTACCTGGAAAGGGTGAGGTTTCGAAGGGTTGTATGCCGGTAACCTTCGTGCCGGCAGCGTTCAAAAAATCCCGATCCTTTCACGCCCTCAGCCCTATTTTTCGCAGAACACCACCTAACCTACATTGACCCATGCAATACGACGTTGTCATCATCGGCGCAGGTGCAGCAGGCCTGTTTTGTGCGGGCATCGCGGGCCAGCGCGGGCTGAAGGTACTGCTCATCGACCATGCAGAGAAGGTCGCCGAAAAAATCCGCATATCGGGCGGCGGAAGGGCGAACTTTACCAACCGGGACTTGGACGTGCGTGCGCCGGACAAGCACTTCATCAGCGAGAACCCGCGCTTTTGCCGCAGCGCCTTGTCGCGCTACACGCCGCAAGACTTTTTGGCGCTGATGCACAAGCACGGCATTGCCTGGCACGAAAAGCACAAAGGCCAGTTGTTTTGCGACCGCTCTGCCGAAGATTTGATTGCCATGCTGCTGGCCGAATGCGCCGCAGGCAAGGTGGAGCGCTGGCAGCCTTGCAAAGTGCATTCTGTGCACAAAATAGATACCGAAAAGGCCACTAGACCAATAGAATATAGCGGGAGCAGCTATGAAATACGCAGCGACCGTGGCACCGTGTACGCCCGCAACGTGGCGATCGCCACCGGTGGTTTGAGCATTCCCAAGATCGGGGCCACTGATTTTGGCCAACGTCTGGCCCAGCAGTTTGGCCACCGCATTGTGCCGCTGCGCCCTGCCTTGGTGCCCCTTACCTTTGACGAGCAGCATTGGGCCCCCTATGTCGCCTTGGCCGGGCTATCGCTGCCCGTGCAGATAGAGACAGGCGAAGGCAAAACCAAAGGCAAGTTTGACGAAGACCTGCTGTTCACCCACAGGGGCCTGTCCGGCCCTGCAGTGCTGCAAATATCAAGCTACTGGCAAGAGCGCAGCGCCATCCGCATCAACTTAACCCCCACGCACGACGTTGCCGCTATGTTGACCGCGGGAAAGGTTCGCTCGCGCAAACTGATTGCCAATGAGCTGGCCGCCAGCCTGTCCACCGCCGAGACGCCCTTCCCCGCCCGCCTGGCCGACACTTGGACAGCCCAAGACAGCGCTTGGCAACGCCCCATCAACGAAGCCACGGACAAGGCCCTGACCACCCTGGCCGAGAGCTTGCAGCGCTGGCAGATTACCCCCAACGGGTCAGAGGGCTACAAAAAAGCCGAGGTGACAGCAGGCGGCGTAGACACCCGCGAGCTGTCTAGCCAGACCATGGAAAGCCAAAAATCCCCAGGCTTGTACTTTATTGGCGAAGTGGTGGACGTGACAGGCTGGCTGGGCGGCTACAACTTTCAATGGGCCTGGGCCAGTGCCAACGCCTGCGCGCAGGCGCTCGCATTGGCAGTCAAAGCTTGACAAAAATACCAGAGCCCACACATTAGGCACATCAGAAAGTGCCACACCCCGCCCGACTTGTTCGCTATTGAGATTGCACCGGGACTTCTAAACGGACACGCGTTCCAGTGCCTTTTTTGGTGTCAATTTTTATCGTGGCGCCTAAGCTGTCCGTCCGCTGCCGCATACCACGCATCCCTTTACCAACCCATGCCTCATCTTGCACTTGTGCCATGCCCACGCCATCGTCCTGCACCTCTAGCACCATGCTTGGTGGCGCGGGCTGGTAACGGCATATGACCCGGACAGTTTTCGCCTGCGCGTGCATCAAAACGTTGGCTAAACACTCCTGCACAATTCGCGTCACATGCGCCACATCAGACGGCTGCAAGCCCAGCAAGGGACCAGCAATATCCACCCGCCACACCATGCGAACACCCGCACGCTGCAATGACGGCGTGAACCTGTAGCGCAAACTTCCAAGAGCATCAAAAATATTGGTATTGCCGCCGTCCATGTTGTCCACTGCCATTTTGAGGTCAACCAGGCAACACTCCAACCCCACATGCAAACGCTTATGCAAAGGGGAGTTTGGGTCAAGGCTGGCGATAAGACCGACCAATTGGGAGCCTACCCCATCATGAATATCTTGTGATATGCGCTTGCGTTCATCGGCTACGGCAGCCAGCGTGTAGGTGTGTGTGGCCTGGACTTGGGAGCTCAGGTCAAAGCCGCTCAGATCGCCGACGAGCGTAGCCCCAGACTCACGCGGTACAGAACGCAGGGGTAGGTGCATCCAAGCAAGCCGCCGCGTCTGTAGCAGCCAGAGCAGGCATAAAAAGCCACCAAAAAAAAGGTGCATCACGCGCAAGCCTGGAGCGCCCTGCGCTTGCATCGCCACATCTTCGACCACAATGGCCAAGCCCCATATTCCAGCCACGGCAACCAGCGACTGCACGGGCCCCGCATCATTTTTGAATTTCCACCACAACGCTATGCTGAGCATTCCCATACACAGCACACTGACCACGCGCCAAAGGCTAATCAGCGCTTCACTGCTGTGGCCCCACCACGCGGCATAGCCCAATAGTGCAGCTCCCAGCAATGCATAGGCAAGCACCAAGGCGCCAAACAAAGTGCGCCCCCATCCAAGGCAGCGCAATAAAACACCTGCGGCGGCCGCACCTAGGGCATGGTATGCCAGCAGCTGCACCGCATAACTACTTGATATCTCGCTCCACACATCGAGGATTGAAAACATGGTATCTCAGTTACAGCAAGCCGCTTTGCGCGGCAAGCTTGACCGCTTGAGCGCGGGTGCGTACGTTAAGCTTGCGGTGGGTATTTCTGATGTGGGTGTTGACCGTTTGCACACTGATGTGCAGCATCCCGCCGATCTCATCGCTGATGTAGCCTGCAGCCACCAGTTTAAGTATTTCCCGCTCTCTATCTGACAGCAAAAACATCTCGTTGTGGTTCGATATTGGTGGCTTGGATGTATGAACTTGCCCGTGTCCATAGTCGAGTTTTTTAAGCAAACGCCGCGCCAGACTGGGGGTGATTGACGCGCCGCCGTTGACCACTTGCAGCACGGCATCCGGGAAATTGCCAAACCACGAATGTTTGACAAAATAGCCGGTGGCCCCCAACTCAAACGCGTGCACCGCGTGGTCTTCGTCTTCCATCACTGAAATCAATATGACCTCCGCCAACGGTTTGACTGTTTTGGCTTGCCGAATCAAATCAAAACCCAGCCCATCCCCTAAATTGAGATCGACCAACAGCACATCAAAGTCGCTTGAGGCGACCAAGTGCTTGCCCTCTTTCAGGCTGCCGCCCTGGGCTACGAGGTGTATGCGTGCATCGGCCAACAGTTCATCTGCAATCACCCTGCGTACATGCACGTCGTCGTCCACCAGCAGCACGCGCGTGGGCCGCGTGGATTGACCCAAAAAATACGTTGGCCAAGCGGGCGTGGCCTTGTTCGACAGCGGCGAAGCACCACTGAGAAACGGGGCGTCACAACCCCCCAATACCGGGTCTACATTATTTTCCATATGATTTTCCTCCTTAACACTATGTCACTTGCGGGTTTGATACGCCGACTAACTCTCAACTGATTACTCAGGCTCGCATGGCATTTTTTTGTGATTTTTTGTCTTAATCCACAGATATTGGCCTGCCAAAATCCCGATTTCCCAGCCTTTCCCCAGACACACACCTCGTCACTCGAAAGTATTTATATTTGTTACTACGGAAACATTTACATACTAATCATTTAAATTCGCACAAATTATGTGCGTTTTGAGCCGCTCTGCCTCGTAACTAAGACAAGCTTAAGTGTGACGGATTAGACGTAGGTGTGTCAATTCATACAAATAGCTTAGACAACAACAGGTATTGGTGATGCACAGAGCGCCGCGCACACTCCATCTCAGACAAAACGATAAGGGATGCAACTGCCGGTAACGGCATAACTACCGCAACGTGTTGTCGCAAGGCCCTGAAACTGGAATTCGCCAGATTTTGGGCAATTTGTAAGTCAACTTAACTTTTTTGAGGTATCTATCATGAAAAAACTCGTAATCGCCGCACTCGTCCTCGCTGCAACCACCGCTTTTGCCACTGGCAGCGGCCATGGCGGTGGCGGCTCATCCGGCCCAGTCATCAACATTGACGGCGACTCCACCCAGAGCGTCAGCGCGATGTTCTCATCGGTCAGCAACAAGGCTAGCGGTGGCACCACCAAGGCCTCACAGAACCTGTCCAGCAACGCTGGCAACGTGAACATCCGAGACGAGTCGGATCAGAAAACCACGCTGAAGCACTCTAGCGTGAGCAACAAAGCCTCTGGCGGC
>JAYWHJ010000151.1:0-3433 GCA_043777795.1 Polaromonas sp.
GTAGCGCGGGTCGGCGCTGCGCAGGCTGGGGGCGAAGTGGGTGACGGCTACGGTGGTGGTGTCAGCGTCTTGCGGGACGGTGGTGAGTGCCGCGTGCAGCCATTGCTGGCACAGCAAGGCTTGCTCGCGCATGTCCTCGGCCAGCCAGGGCAGGCCGTGGCGCGTTGTCGCGGCTTTTTTCAAGTAAAAATTGGCCCCGCGGAAGGCTTTGCCGCGCAGGCGCAGTTGCTCGGTGAGGTCGTTTTTGGCTTTGCCCAGCAGCGCCAGCGCGTCGTAGTCGCTCCACAAGGTGGTACCTACAAAGCGTACCGCACCTGGGCCCAGCGGGTCATTGGCGGGGCGCTTTACGGTGAGTACTTCGCGCTCTAACCAGGTGATGCCAAGGCGAGTGCAGACCTCTTGCAGCCGGGCATGCGCAGCATCAAAGTCGAGCGCATCGTATTCGTGGTTGCCGGGGATAAACAGTACGGGCGTAGGCCAGCCGTGCAGCGGCGAAAAGCGCAGCAAGCCAAAGTCTGCATCCTTCAGGCCCGAGCCCGTCTGGTACGAGCCTATGTCGCCGGCCAGTACCAGCAGGTCGGCACCCCGCGCGGGGGTCGGCACAAATTGCGGGTGGCTTTCCAGGTGCAGGTCGGATAGAAGCTGGATGCGCATGGGTGGTGGTTTGCTTTGCGGCTGCTTTTAGGCAGCCATCAGTCCGAGTTTACCCAGCTACAACGCGCTCAAAACTGGACGGCTGCGGGAACATGCGCTGCAATGCATCACGTACTTCCACCAGGCGAGGATCGTGCGGGTAAGCGTCGTCCGTGGTGTCGTTGACACAGAAAAATGCCAGTCGCCCAGCCGCGTCGACCAGTTGTTCCAACACCTTTGACTGCTGGGTATCCCCTGTCGCTACGTAGAGGTGAGCATAGTCTTTGACTCTGGCCTGGCCAGTGGTCAGGGCCCAGCGCAGCACAAAGTCAGACACGATGGTGGGTTTGTCCCAAGTGCGAAAGACGGTGGAGCGCACCATGCTGAACAGGTCGGGTGCCAGGCTTTCCAGCTCCCACAAAAGTGACTTGCGCATGGGCCTGGGTGAATGGGCGAAGGTGCGGAATGTGTGCTGGTAGGCTTGGGCTATGGTACGCACCTGCGCATTGGAGCTGCTTGTCTCTTGCGCCTTGCCGCTAAACCATGCCCGGGACATTTTGCTGGCGTTTTCCAGCACGTTGGCATGTTGTAGCAGGGGAGTGTCGCCTACATGGGGCTCATCTGACCAGGCCACATAAAAACCACCGTCAAAAAACCAGTCTTCCAAGGCCACTGGCGCGCCGAACATCACATCATCATTGAGGTAAAAATACCGCTCTGACAGCTGGGGAATGCGGTGGATGTACGACTCAATATGGCAAGAATCAAAAGTAGGCAACTGCTTTGCAGGGATGAGGTCTTGGTGGTCCACCACTGTCAGCCGTTCTGAGCTTTGCAGCCAGGCTGGAGTTTGCGCGTCGGTCACCACATACACATGCCCATGCGCCGGGAAAAACCTCTCCAGCGCGCGCAGGTTGTAGCGCAGCTCTTCGTTGTCGCGGTAGCGGCCTTCTACATTGCCATACTGCGCCATCGCACCCCGGTGGCTGGCGCTGAGCTGGCCGGCAGCACTGCGGCGTTTGTCACGCCAGGCGCCGTCATTACCATCGACCCAGAGGTAGACAATATCGATCGCATCACTGGGCGCAGTCAAGCTGTGCTTACTTATATTTGTCTTTGTCTTTGCCGCGCGGGATCACCGTGGTGGTGATGGTGGCACGCACGGGTTCACCGGTCTGCACCTTAGGGGGCGACGTGTCTTTTTTCGTCTTTTTAACTTCTTTGTTGGTTTTTTGCTGACCTTTGGCCATGGTGTGCTCCTGTATTGATTGCGAATGCAGATGTATTATCCATGGGTTTATGCCCTGTTTCAACACCCTCCCCCACACTTCCACTTCTGCTTCCCTTTATGTCCGTTGCGATTGAGATTGAAGAACGCGAAGTCGAGATCACCGCCATACGGGCGCAGGGTGCGGGTGGGCAAAACGTCAACAAGGTCTCCAGCGCCATCCATTTGCGCTTTGACATTCACGCTTCGTCTTTGCCGGAGGACGTCAAAGCACGCCTGCTGGCGCTGCGGGATACTCGCATTACCCAAGTTGGCGTGCTGATCCTGAAGGCACAAAACCACCGGACGCAAGATGCCAACCGGCTAGACGCCTTTGCGCGCCTGCACGAGCTGGTGGCCACTGTGGCCAAGCCGCCTTTGGTGCGCCGCCCGTCCAAGCCGACCTATGGCTCCAAGCAGCGGCGGCTGGAGGGCAAAAGCCAGCGCTCCAGTATTAAGGCTTCTCGGGGCAAAGTGACGGACTGACGGTTCGCTGCTTTTACTTTGAGCGGGTTTGGGCTTGGAAAACCGGGCGTTGGGTACCGGGTGCCTGCATGCGTAGGAGGGGCTACGCCCAGGCGCTTGGTGGGCGTGCGAAGGTGCAGAAAAACCGGCTTGCTGGAAAGACGTATCTGCACCGGTGGTCGAACGCTCACCACATTCGCAAGATCAAGTCGGTGGCGCACCTAGCGTAGCGGCATAAAGGAGGAGTCGGCGGCCCTAGGCCGCCACGGGGGACAGCCGCGCAGCTGAGCATGCCGCCGGCCTGATCCCGCGAAGCTATTCCCAGCCCCCGGTATGAACAAACAATATCAGTCCACGCGTAAAAAGCTACACTAGAGCGCATGAAAATCTACCTAGTTGGCGGCGCAGTCAGAGATGCCTTGATGGGCCTGCCAGTGCGCGACCGCGACTACGTGGTGGTAGGCAGCACGCCCGAGCAAATGGCAGCTGCTGGCTACCAGCCCGTAGGTAAAGACTTTCCCGTTTTCTTGCATCCCAAGTCACGAGAAGAATACGCCCTGGCCCGCACCGAACGCAAAACCGCCAAAGGCTATCACGGCTTTAGCTTTTATACCGATGCCGACGTCACACTGGAAATGGACTTGGTGCGGCGTGATCTTACTATTAATTCTATAGCTGTCCGAGCAGTAAATACTTGGACTACAGACCAATTTAGCTCCGAAAACAAACAACAGTATGAGTTAATCGACCCCTACCACGGCCAACGCGACATTGACGACAAGGTGTTGCGCCACGTCAGCCTGGCCTTTGCCGAAGACCCCGTGCGCATACTGCGCTTGGCGCGTTTTGCCGCACGCTTTGCAGGCTTTAGCGTGGCTATAGAAACGATGGCCTTGATGCGGCGCATGAGGTCCACGGTTTCAGGCGCCACGCTAAAGTCAGGGTAGCGCGCCGCAAACCGCGCCAGCCGCAGTATGCGTACGGGGTCTTCCGCAAATGCCAGGCTGACATGGCGCAGTACTTTGGCTTTGATGTCGTTTTGGCCGTTGTAGGGGTCAATCAGTTCAA
>JAYWHJ010000152.1:0-9527 GCA_043777795.1 Polaromonas sp.
CATTGCCATCGCCCAGCTCTGGGCTGATATGCTCAACGGTGAGGGGATCGAAACCTCGGTGCAGCGCTACTTTGTCAGCAGCATCGCAGGCGACATGCCGCCCGACCAATGCCTGCCCGAGCTGTGGGTGATGCACGATGCGCAACTGCCCCTGGCCAAGCAGGTGTTGCACCAGTTGCAGCACCTGCCCCAGCGCCACTGGGTGTGCGCGGGCTGCAGTGAAACGGTGGAGGGCGGATTTATGCAATGCTGGAACTGCGGTTTGGACGAAAGGGCGCCTGCGGGTCGGTAGAATCAGCGCATGTCTTACTTGGTGCTCGCCCGCAAATACCGTCCAAAATCTTTTACCGAGATGGTGGGGCAAGAGCACGTGGTGCAGGCCTTGAGCAATGCGCTCACCACCCAGCGCCTGCATCATGCCTACCTGTTTACCGGCACGCGCGGTGTGGGCAAAACCACGGTGTCGCGCATTTTGGCCAAATCGCTTAACTGCCTGGGTGCGGACGGGCAGGGTGGCATCACCGCGTCGCCCTGTGGCGTGTGCGCCGCTTGCACCGCGATTGATAGCGGACGCTTTATCGACTACACCGAGCTGGACGCTGCCAGCAACCGGGGCGTAGACGAGGTGCAGCAGCTGCTGGAGCAGGCCGTGTACAAGCCAGTGCAAGGGCGCTTTAAGGTCTTCATGATCGACGAAGTGCACATGCTGACCAACACCGCTTTTAACGCGATGCTTAAAACGCTGGAAGAGCCGCCTGAGTATTTGAAGTTTGTACTGGCCACCACCGACCCGCAAAAGGTGCCGGTCACTGTGCTTTCGCGCTGCCTGCAGTTCAACCTGCGGCCCATGGCCCCAGAGACGATCCATGAGCATTTGGTGCAGCTTATGGCCACCGAAAAGGTGACGGCTGACGATGCCTCGCTGCGCCTGCTGTCGCGCGCCGCACGCGGCTCCATGCGCGACGCGCTGAGCCTGACAGACCAGGCCATTGCTTTTGGCAACGGTGAACTGAAAGACGCCAACGTGCGGCAAATGCTGGGCGCCGTAGACCGCAGCTACGTGTTCCGCCTGATCGAGGCACTGGCCCAAGGTGACGGCAAAGCCGTGATTGACACCAGCGAAGACCTGCGCATTAACGGCCTGAGCGCCGCCAGCACGCTAGAAGATATGGCCAGCGTATTGCAACGCATGGCCGTGGTGCACAACGTTCCCGACGCGTATGACGCTACCGACAGCGATGCGGTAGAGGCCGCACGCTTGGCCGGCATCATGCCCGAGGACGAAACGCAACTGCTGTACAGCCTGTGCATACACGGCCGCGCCGAGCTGGGCTTGGCGCCTGATGAGTACGCGGGCTTGACGATGACCTTGCTGCGTTTGCTGGCTTTCAAGCCCAAAGGGTTTAGGCCTGCGAATTTGCCCAAGCCCGCTACTTCAAGGCTTGCCGGCGACGCAAGTAGTTTGGCGCCGGGCGCTGCCGCACCAGCGATTGCGGCAGAATTGGCTGAAAAAAAAAGCCTGAATTTGGCGGCGCCTAGCGCACCGCAGGCGCACAGTAGCCCAGTCCAGGCACAGCCAGCTCTCCCGCCCGCCGCTCCAGTTGCGCCTGCTGCCCCGACAGTGGCGCCAGCAACCGCAGCAGGTCTTGCATATAGTGAGGTGGAGGAAGGTCTGAACGAAGAGCCCGAAGGCCTGTGGGGCGATGCATCCGCCGCAGCGCCATTGCCCACCCTTCCCGTCTTCGCGATTACACAGCTTAATCAGCCCTTGGCGCAACAAAACAAGGCGCAAGAAGCTAGCAATATGATAGCGGTTCCTATCCGCGAACAATCTGTGCCCACTAGCCGCACCGAGCAGCGCATCTCTGCTGTGCTGCCAGACAGCGTGCACAGCGCTTGGTTGGCCACCGTGCAGCAATTGCTAGATGCAGAGGCCATCACCGCGCTGACCCGCGAGCTGGCCGTGCAGAGCCAATGCGTAGAGCAGGGTGCGCAGCACTTGCGCCTGCGGGTAGAGCAACCTTCGCTGAAAAACGATGCGGCGCGCGACAAGTTGCAAACCGCTTTTACCGCCTTGGGACGTAGCGAAGTGCTCACCATCGAGCTGGGTCCGGTGGTTGACTCTTGGTACAAACGCAATCAGGCCAAAATAGCGGCCCGCCAAAAGGCTGCAGAAGAGCTGATACTGGGTGACCCGATGGTGCTAGAGCTGCAAGCCCATTGGGGTGCGAAAATCGTGCCAGGCAGTATCAAGGCGCTTTAAGTTGAGCGCGTAGTGCTTCATCCCAAATTAACTTCATTACAAGTTTTTCCATCTCACTAAAAGGATTTCACCATGTTCAATAAAGGACAACTCGCAGGCCTCATGAAGCAGGCTCAGGCCATGCAAGACAACATGAAAAAAGCCCAGGAAGAGCTGGGCACCATGGAAGTGACCGGCGAGTCCGGCGCAGGCCTGGTCAAAGTCACCATGACCTGCAAACACGATGTCAAGCGCGTGCAGATCGACCCGAGCCTGTTGACCGACGACAAAGACATGCTGGAAGATTTGGTAGCGGCTGCGTTTAACGCTGCGGTGAATAAAGCCGAATCTGTTAGCAGCGAGAAGATGGGCAAGATTTCTGCTGGAATGCCAAGTTTGCCTGGTGGCATGAAGATGCCGTTTTGACGTATCTGAAAATGATGCGCTGCGTTGCTGACCCGCAAAGGGAATGTGCACGTCTCGTATGGGATCAGGTCGGCGGTGCGCTCAGCTCCGCGGCTGTCCCCCGTTGCGGCCTAGGGCCGCTGCCTCCTCCTTTATGCCGCTGCGCTGAGCGCACCGCCGATATGATCTTGCGAGCTTGGCGGGCGTACAAGTGCTACAACGCAACGATTTTTTGATTTCTGCCGCGTAATCTAGTTGCCATGTCCGACACCCATAACCTCTCATCCCTCATCGACGCCCTGCGCCGCCTGCCGGGCGTGGGTGCCAAATCGGCGGCGCGAATGGCATTTCATATGTTGCAGCATGACCGTGAGGGTGCGCAGTTGCTGTCGCGTGCGCTGAGTGAGGCGGTGACGAAAGTACGCCACTGCACGCGCTGCTACACATTTACCGAGGCCGAGGTGTGCCACACCTGCTTGGATGCAGAGCGCGACAAAACCAAGCTCTGCGTAGTGGAGACGCCTGCTGACCAGTCGGCTCTTGAGCGCACTAGCGCCTACCGGGGTTTGTACTTTGTGCTCATGGGCAAGCTCAGCCCGCTCGACGGCATAGGCCCTAAAGAAATCGGCCTGCACCGCTTGATGGAACGTGCTACAGACGGCATCGTCACCGAGGTAATTTTGGCGACCAACTTCACGGCTGAGGGCGAGACCACGGCCCACGTCATCGCCCAAACCCTCAAAGCCCGTGGCCTGCAAGTCACGCGCCTGGCGCGTGGCGTGCCAGCGGGCAGCGAGCTAGAGTATGTAGACTTGGGCACCATCGCGCACGCACTGGTGGACCGGCGCTGAAGTTTTATTCCGCTACCGCCGCTGCACCGTTGGTCGCATGCTGGCCGGGCTGGTGGCCTACCTGCTGGAAGAAAACTACGTCGCCATCGCTCCCGCCATTCTGGGCTTGGTGCTTGGCATGGTGCTGGGCGAAGTGGGGTTTGGCAAAGGCTATTTGCGATGCTACCTCACTGCGGTTTTGCGCAAGACTTGCCAGCGCCATTTTAACCAGTCGCGGGCGGTCTCCCGTTGCGACTTGCGAGTGGTAAGTGTCCAGTTTTAACTGGGTCTGCAACGACGGTGTGATACCGCTGAGCAAGGTGCTGATGTTGTGCTCGGTCTGGCTGCCAAACTCTACCCGTAACCCCCAATGCGCCTTGCACAGCTGCCGCGCACGCGCCAGCACGCTGGCGATCAGATCGCGCCTTGCGCGCTTGCAGCGTGGGTTGTGTGCGTGCACCACACGGAGCGGAGCGGTTAGTTCGAGTACAGGCGAGGGAATAAATTAAGTTGCCCGATTCTTCGGCCTGAGCGCTCCACAGCCTGTCAAACTGGTGCCAGCTCCCAGCGTAGCCAGCAGTTTCCTACGCTGGCGCAACATGCTCATGGATATGCCTGTCCCTCTTCCGTCAATATGGCTGCCAAGGGCACATCATGCGGTTCGGGCTCAAACGAAGGTACATAGGCGTGCGAGTAGGCCAAGCCCACCGTCACGGGCTTGGGTTGCAAAGAGGCGAGGGTGCGGTCGTAAAAGCCGCCGCCGTAGCCCAGGCGATAGCCGCCGGGGCCAAAGCCGACGCAGGGAACGAAGAGCAGGGTGGGCACCACGATCTCGGTGTCTTTGGGCTTGGGGATGCCGTAAGCGTCTTCTTCCATCGGGCAGCCGGGGTACCAAGCGTAAAAGGTAAGGGTTTTATGCACTTTGTCCACCACGGGCAGGCCAATTTTGCGCGGTGAGGTGGTGGAGCCGCTGACTTTGTTTTGCGCGGATTGGCTGATAGACGCTATAAAACTAGTAGCTGCTTGCGCATCTGTTTGTTGCGCTGGCGGGTTATTTGCATCAGAGTCTTGGGGTAATCCGCCAAACCCTGACGAGAGCGCTCCGTCTTCTTGCCAGCGGTACAGCGCGGGCAGGGGATCAAACTCGCCTTTGATGGGCCAATAGGCCCCAATCACCGCGTCGGGGCGGCCCACTAGCCAGATGCGCACCACCCTTTGTAACTGTTCAGCCCGCTGTAGGCGGTCCGGCATGTTCAGGCGTTCATCCACTAAACGCTTGCGGATTTGTGTTTTGTCCATAATCGGGGTATGCCCTTTGAATTGAAACCCATGACTCTAAAAATCAAGCACTCACTCACTACGCTGATTCTGGCATGTTTAACTGCCCTTTCGCTGACCCCAGCCGCCGTAGCCCAAAACCAGCGGGGCGATGATGCCATCAACGAGATGGCCCAGGCCTTCAAGCGGGGCGACAAAGCCCGCCTTACGGCCCTGCTGCCCCAAGTGCGCGGCCATATGCTGGAGCCCCAGGCGGCCTACTGGGAGCTTAAAGCCCGGCTGGACGAGGCCAGCGCGCAGGATGTGCAAGGCATGATGGCCCGCTATGCAGGCACCTACCACGAGGACCGGCTGCGCAACGACTGGCTGCTGCTGCTAGGCAAGCGCCGCGACTGGACCAGTTTTGCCGCCGAGTACCCCAAATACCGCATGAACGACGACAGAGAAGTGCGCTGTTTTGCGCTCTTGGTGGAATCGGTGCAAACGGGCGTGACCAGCAAAGAAATGGCCGACGAGGTGCGCCGTAACTGGTACAGCATCAGAGATGCCGAAGACGGTTGCACCCAGGCTGCAGACCGCTTTTATGCCGACAAAAAGCTCAATGCGCTGGACGTGTGGCGCGAGGCCCGCATCAGCATGGAGGCCAACCGCCCGCGCGCGGCCAGTAACGCGGTGCAAATCGTCTCGCCCGACGCCTCTGCCCTGGTGAGTGAGATCAGCGCCAGCCCGGCTAAATTCTTAAGCAGCCGGGCTACGGCCCCAGGCAAAGAGCGCAAAGAGCTGGTCACCTTGGCCCTGATCAAGCTGGCCACCAGCGACCCCGATGGTGCCGCCAGCACGCTGGAGAATAAATGGTCGCCCATCCTCAGTGCTGAGGAGCGCAGCTGGGCATGGGGCGTGATTGGCAAGCAGGCCGCGCTTAAACTGTCGGACCAAGCCAACAACTACTACGCCAACGCGCGCAATGAGCATTTGAATGACGACCTGTTGGGCTGGAAGGTCCGCGCCGCGCTGCGCTCGGGCGACGCGGGCCGCACCTGGCCCGTAGTGCTGGCGGCCGTCAACGCCATGAGCGAGGATGGCCGCAAAGACAGCACCTTTGTGTATTGGAAGGCACGCGCGCTCAAGGGCACAGGCGCTGGCAGAGCCACCGCCAGAATAAGCGCCAATGGCGACGCAGCCGCCAATGCCGCGCCGCGTCCCGAACTGGCGGAAGCACAGGCCTTGCTAGAGAGCATCGCCTCAGTACGCGGATTTTACGAAATGCTGGCCCTCGAAGAGCTGGGGCAACGCATCACCGCCCAGCAGCGTCCCGCCAGCGTGACTGCGCCAGAGAAAGAGGGCGCACGCCTGAACGCGGGCCTGAACCGCGCCCTCTACGCCATTGCCATCGGCCTGCGCAGCGAGGGCGTGCGCGAGTGGAACTACAGCACTAACCTGCACACCAAAGGCGGCATGAGCGAGCGCGAACTGCTCGCCGCTGCTGACTTTGCCTGTGAAAGGCAAGTGTGGGACCGCTGCATCAACACCAGCGAGCGCACTAAAGAAGGCATGGACACCGACCAGCGCTTTCCCATGCCGTTCAAAGACAACGTGGTGCGCCGCAGCAAAGAGATCGGCCTGGACCCCGCCTATGTGTACGGCCTGATCCGCCAGGAGAGCCGCTTCATCATGGATGCCCGCTCCAGCGTTGGTGCATCCGGTTTGATGCAGGTGATGCCCGCTACAGCGCGCTGGACAGCCAAGAAGATTGGCATGGACGGTTTTAACATCACGCAGCTTAACGACCAGTCCACCAACATCGCCATTGGTACGGCCTACCTCAAGCTGGCGCTGGACGATTTTGCAGGCTCTATGCCGCTGGCTGCTGCGGCCTACAACGCGGGGCCCAGTCGCCCGCGTGCATGGCGCAATGGGCCTTTTATGGAGGCCGCCGCGTGGGCCGAGAACGTGCCGTTTTCTGAGACCCGCGACTATGTGAAGAAGGTGCTGGCCAACACCACCATGTACGCCGCCATCATCACGGGCCAACCGCAAAGCCTCAAAGCCCGTCTGGGCAGTGTGGGGCCGCGTGAGGGCAATGCGCCTGAGGTGAACAAGGACTTGCCTTGATCGGCATAATGACTTTTGTTGTTGATGATCTGGCCGGTCGCTAAAAGGGCTGTCGTTCGAGCTCCCAATCGGTTGTGCGCTTGTGCTCTGTGGGTGACGGAGTGTATGCAAAACGCCCTCATGCTGGTGTACCAGAAATCGGCCAACTTGCACTCACGCCATCGCCTGCACACTTTATCGGTGCGCTGACCGCAGTCTCGTTTGGTTTTTCCGCGGTGACTGCCGATGGGGTGTGACCGGCCACTAAGTTCAAGAGCGCGAATGATGATGGGTGCAAATAGCCACCGACACTAGGATAAGCTGAGCAGCTCCCAATCTGCAAGCCAAATCACACTACAGGCCAATAAAATATTGCGAGAGAAGCTATGAAAATAATAGTACTAGGTGGATCAGGTTTTATCGGCAGGCATGTCTGCGAAAAGCTCATTGCTGCAGGCCACAGCATCACCGTGCCTTCCCGTAACGTGAGCCAATGCAAACACCTGCAAATGCTGCCGGGCCTGGTTTTGTTGCCCTGCAACGTGCATGACGCTGCCCAACTGGCAGTGGCGGTAGCGGGCCACGACGTGTTGGTGAACCTGGTAGCCGTGCTGCACGGCAGCGAGCAGCGCTTTGAGCAGGTGCACGTCCAGCTACCGCAGAGCATCGTCGCCGCCTGCAAAGCCGCCGCCTCCAGCGGCACCACGCCACGCATCGTGCACGTGAGTGCGCTGGGCGCTGCGCTGGATGCGCCATCGATGTACCAGCGCAGCAAGGCACGCGGTGAGGCGGTATTTACCGCCAGTGGGCTGGACTTTGCCATCCTGCGCCCCAGCGTGGTGTTTGGTGCGGAGGATAAATTGCTCAACCTCTTTGCCAAACTGCAAAAGCTCGCGCCGATTGTGCCGCTGGCGGGCGCGGATACCCAGTTTCAACCGGTATGGGTAGAAGATGTGGCGCAGGCGTTGGTACTATTGGTGACAGATACTAGCTACAGTAATAATAGCTGCTCCCGCCATAATTCATTGGGCTATATCCCAAAGCTACTTAAAAGCGAAGCTCCGCAACAGGCAATTTACGAAGCCTGCGGCCCCCAAGTGCTTAGCTTGCGCGATTTGTTTTCCATCGCAGGCCAGTGCGTAGGTGCCCGGCGCGCCATCGTGCCGCTACCCATGCCGCTGGCTCGCTTGCAAGCCTGGGTGATGGAACACCTGCCCGGCGAGCCATTGATGAGCCGCGACAACCTGCAATCGATGAAAGTAGCCAATGTCGCCAGCGGTCGACACCCCGGCTTGGCCGAGCTGGGCATCACCGCCAGCAGCGTCCTGGCCATCGCGCCCACCTACTTGGCTGCGCACAGCACTTTGGATGCATACCGCCGACTCGGTTCAAACAGTTAAATGGTGCGTGATGGGTTTGCAAGGTGCAAAGCGGATTGAATTTTTTGCCCGGCGCCAGTGACTTGCGCCCAGTGCAATAGTTGTAAGCATTTCCAGCATCAATCCGCCGCCACTGCCATGGCATGATCTTGGCTTACATAGGAAGTCACCATGCAGCTTTATATCGGCAACAAAAACTACTCCTCCTGGTCTATGCGCCCTTGGGTCATGCTGACCCACGCAGGTATTGCCTTTGACGAGGTCTTGCTGCGCTTTGACTCGTTTGCGCCTGGCTCGGCATTCAGAACCGCCATCGACAAAATCAACCCCGTGGGCAAAGTGCCCTGCCTGGTAGATGATGGCTTAGTGGTTTGGGACACGCTGGCCATTGCGGAATACGCCGCCGAAAAATACCCCGACAAAAAGCTCTGGCCGGTGGACGCGAGGCACCGCGCCCGTGCCCGTAGCATCTGCGCCGAGATGCACAGCGGCTTTAGCGCCCTGCGCAGCGCCTGCATGATGAACATCGAGGCCAGCCTGCCCGAGGTGGGCGCCTTGGTGCTGCGCGACAAGCCGGCAGTGCGCGCGGACGTACAGCGCATAGAAACGATCTTCAGCGAGCTGCTCGCCCAACACGGTGGCCCCTACCTGTTTGGCAGCCAGTTCACTATTGCCGACGCTTACTTCGCCCCAGTGTGCATGCGTTTTAAAACCTATGCTCTCAGCCAGCGTCAAGACGTCAACGCCTACATCGAGCGCGTGCGCGCTGCATCTGGCGTAGCGCAGTGGATAGCGGCGGCATTGGTAGAGGACGACTTTCGCGATTTTGAAGAACCGTACCGTTTGAAGCGTTAAATGATTTTGCGCCTAGGTGAAATGGTGTAGTTAAGCAATGTGTCGGCGCGTAAGTTTGCCAGCGGGGGTTTGTAGGCCCCGGAGCTTGCTTATCGGCGGCGACGTTGCTTGTACGCCCGGATGCGCGGTTTGGACGGCTACGCGGCTGTCCTCCGGGTCGGCCTATGGCTGACCACTCCCCCTTTATGCCGCTACGCCGTCCAAATCACGCACCTGGGCAGCGAGTAGGTTGGGTCAGCGCAGGTGCAAGGCACGCTATCTTGGCGAGGCAGTGTCTGCACTGACGGTGGAACACCTGCCAAACTGGAGAGACGGTGTCGACACGAGCGGTAGAGCGCCCACCACGTTGGCAGGAATCCCGCAAAGGCAATATCCGCACGGCGCTAGGGCACTCACCACGCTCGCAAGATCAGGTCGGTGGTGCACTTAGCGCAGCGGCATAAAGGG
>JAYWHJ010000153.1:0-9515 GCA_043777795.1 Polaromonas sp.
ATGGCGGTGGCGATTATGGGTGGCTTGATTGTGGCCACCGTGCTAACCTTGCTGGCATTGCCTGCCATGTATGCGGCGTGGTTTCGGGTGAAACGCTGAGCGTTGCGCAGCAAGTAGTTGGAGTTGCCCAATAGCGATGTGGCAGGCGAGCTGTCCTTCCAGCTTCATCTGCCGGATCACAGCACGAGACGGGTCCATCTGGCGGCCTAGCATGGCGTCTTGCTCGGCGGGCGCGGTCTTGGCTACCAGATCCGCACCAATGGCCCCGCCTGCAACGTCTTTGTTGTCCACCAGCACGGGCTGGCCCATCGCCTCGCTCCTGCGCTGTGCTATCCCATTATCAAAATCTGCGCTGCGCCGCATCAGCGCATTGAGTGTAGTCCCACCTTATTGCCTTCGGTGTCGATGAAGTGCGCGAAAAAACCGAAGTCGTTACCGATCTCGGTTTTGGGTACGGCTATGGAGCCGCCTGCGCGCTCTACGCGGTTGAGCATGGGTGCCAAGTCGTCGCCGCCGTTCAGATAGACCGTTGTGCCCAGCTTGGACGGCTCGGCGTCTTCGCTGTACACAATGGCACCGCCCACGGCGTTGGGGTCGGACGATAAGAAGCCCATCGTTGTGGGGCCCATGACCATCGGTTCGATGGTGCGGCCTAGCACTGCCTCATAGAAGGCTTTAGCGCGGTTAAAGTTGCTGGCTGGGATCTCGAACCAGCTTAGGGCGTGGGGGCTTGCAGACATGGGGCTCTCCTTGCAGAACGAATATGGGACTACGCCAAAATATTCTAGCGGCGAACTGGCTGTCGCGCTAGTCAGTTTTTGGCAACGCGCAGGGCGATGTCGGTGGCTGGGTGGAGCAGTGGATTGCCACCGGCCGCGAGCGGCTACACGGCCAAGCGGCCAATGCTCTCTCTCACCGGCCTATCGGCCTAGACGACAGTCGATTCCTAACGCCAAGCGTGCTGCGCCTGGTCCAAGGCACCGACGGCTTGCAGGTCGGGCACCAGGGTCAGACCGGACTTGGCATCGGACAAAGCCGCTTGCGGGGTGCTCAGCAGATCTACCTCGCCACGGCGGTTGTCGCGCAGCTCGCTGTCAATAGAAAAAGGGTCACACCACCTCAAATGGTGCGACCCTCTTTAGGCCAAGGTGGCCAAGCGTCAAACGGTTTGCAAAGTCGCGTTGAACGTCGCGCTAGGGCGCATGATGGCCGATACTTTGGCCATATCCGGCTTGTAGTAGCCGCCAATGTCCACAGGTTTGCCTTGTACGGCGTTGAGCTCATCGACAATCTTTTGCTCGTTGCTGGCCAGGGCTTTGGCCAAAGGCGCAAAGTGCGCTTGCAGCTCTTTATCCTCGGTTTGTTCCGCCAAAGCTTGTGCCCAGTAAAGCGCAATATAGAAGTGACTGCCACGGTTGTCCAGCTGGCCGGTGCGGGTCTTGGGGCCCTTGTCGTTGTCCAGCAATGTGCCGGTGGCGGCATCTAAGGTTTTGGACAGCACGAGGGCTTTGGCGTTGCCTGTTTTCAGGCCTAAATCTTCCATGCTCACAGCCAATGCCAGGAATTCGCCCAGGCTGTCCCAGCGCAGGTGGTTTTCTTCTACCAGCTGCTGCACATGCTTGGGCGCAGAGCCGCCCGCGCCAGTTTCGTACATGCCGCCGCCTGCCATCAAAGGCACGATGGAGAGCATCTTGGCGCTGGTGCCCAGTTCCATGATGGGGAACAAATCCGTCAGGTAGTCGCGCAAGATGTTGCCCGTCACAGAGATGGTGTCCAGGCCGCGCGCGACGCGCTCCAGCGTAAAGCGCATGGCGCGCACTTGCGACATGATTTGGATGTCCAGGCCGGCGGTGTTGTGCTCGTGCAGGTACATCTTGACCTTGGTGATGAGCTGCGCTTCGTGCGGACGGTATTGGTCCAGCCAAAACACCACGGGCATGCCAGAGTTACGCCCACGCGTGACCGCCAGTTTGACCCAGTCGCGGATGGCAGCGTCTTTGACTTGGCACATGCGCCAGATGTCGCCGGCTTCCACGTTTTCGCTCAGCAGCACCTCTCCCGTGGTGATGTCCACAATGTTGGCGATACCGCCCTCAGTGAGCTCAAAGGTTTTGTCGTGCGAGCCGTATTCTTCGGCTTGCTGCGCCATCAAGCCCACGTTGGGCACAGTGCCCATAGTCTTGGGATCGAAGGCACCATGCCATTTACAGAAGTTGATAGTCTCTTGGTAAATGCGGGCAAAAGTCGATTCAGGCATCACGGCCTTCACATCCTTCAAGCGGCCATCAGCACCCCACATCTTGCCGCCATTGCGGATCATGGCGGGCATGGACGCGTCCACAATGATGTCGTTGGGTGAATGGAAGTTGGTAATGCCTTTGGCCGAATCGACCATGGCCAGCTCGGGACGGCCTTCGTGGCAGGCGTGCAGATCCCGTTTGATTTCGTCTTGCTTGGACTGGGGCAAAGTGGCAATTTTGTCGTACAGGCTGACCATGCCGTTATTGACGTTGACACCCAGCTCGTCAAACAGCTTGCCGTGTTTGGCAAAAGCGTCTTTGTAGAAGATCTTGACGCAGTGGCCAAACACGATGGGGTGCGAGACCTTCATCATGGTGGCTTTGACGTGCAGGGAGAACATCACGCCGGTTTTGAAGGCATCGTCGATTTCTTTTTCATAGAACTCGACCAAGGCCTTTTTGCTCATGAACATGCTGTCGATGACCTCGCGGTCCAGCAACGATACCTTTTCCTTGAGCACCATGATTTTGCCACTGGCGGTGATCAACTCCATGCGAACGTCACGGGCTTTGTCCAGTGTCATGGATTTTTCACCGTGGTAGAAGTCGCCACCGTGCATGTGCGAGACGTGCGAGCGCGAGGCTTGGCTCCACTCGGCCATGCTATGCGGGTTTTTGCGCGCGTACTCTTTGACCGCTTTGGGCGCGCGGCGGTCGGAGTTGCCCTCGCGCAGCACGGGGTTGACGGCGCTGCCCAGGCAGCGGTTGTAGCGCGCTTTGATGTCTTTCTCGGCATCGGTTTTGGGTGCTTCTGGGTAGTCAGGCAGGGCGTAGCCCTTGGCTTGCAGCTCTTTGATGGCACCGGTTAGCTGGGACACGGGCGCGCTGATATTGGGCAGCTTGATGATGTTGGCTTCAGGCTTGAGCGTGAGCTTACCCAGCTCGGCCAGGGTGTCGGGCACGCGCTGCTCTGGCTTTAAATACTCGGGGAACTGCGACAACGCGCGGGCAGCGACCGAGATGTCGCAGGCTACAAAGTCGATTCCAGCGGGTGCGGCAAAGGTTTGTACGATGGGCAGGAGCGAGCCCGTGGCCAGGAGGGGCGCTTCGTCGGTGAGAGTGTAGAAAATCTTAGATTTGGTCGCAGCCATGGAAAAAATCCTGTTGATGATGTAATTGCAAAATTAGACGCTGCATTCTAACTTTATTGGAGTCACAGCCCCTTGCCCCGTGCCACATCCATTACCACCCGTGCGGCCAAGTACAGCCGCGCCTCGATGGTGTCCAGCAGCACATACTCATTGTTGGCGGTGTGTCCGCCAAAGCCCTGTAGGCCAAAGCGTTCCACCACAGCAGCCTGGGTTTTTAAAGCGGCAAAGGCGGCATCGGTGCCGCCGCCTTCGGGCTGGTCGTCCACCACCAGCTTGCGGCCCAGCTCGGCATAGATGGTTTGGGCGTGCGCGGCCAGTTTGCGGTTGGCCGTGGTGGCCTCTAGCGGTGGGCGGCGGCGCTCAAAGTTGACGGTCACTTTGGCTTGGGGCAGTAGCTGGTTTTTGGCTCTCTCGCGCACTGTGGCTTCAATGCCGTCGTAGTCGGCTACGCGCAGCACGCGCACGTCGGCTTGCGCCGTCGCGTAGGCGGGGATGACGTTGCGGTTGGTACCGGCTTGGGACACAGTCCAGTTGAGCTTGAGACCTTTGTCGTTTTGCGACAGGTCGCGCATTTGCAAAATTTGGTGCGACAGCTCGTACAGCGCGTTCACGCCGCGCTCGGGCGCTGCCCCTGCGTGGGACGCGCGGCCTTCTACTTTCAGCTCCACCGAGGCAATGCCGCTGGTGGCCAAAGACAGCTTGTCGCTCTCGATGCGGGTGGCTTCGAAGGAGAGCACGGCATCGTGCTCGCTGCCCGCCTTGGTCAGCTCCGCACGGGAGCCTGGCGAGCTGATCTCTTCGTCCCCGTTGACCAGCACAGTCAGCGTGCCGTATTCGTTGAAATTGATGGCTTTGAGCAGAGCTACTACATGCACCACCATGGCCACGCCCTGTTTGTCATCCGAGATGCCCAGGCCGTAGGCCTTGTCGCCCTCCAAGCGAAACGGCTGCTTGGCCGCCATGCCTTTGGGGTAGACGGTATCAATGTGCGCTATGAGCAAGATGCGTTTGTTGCCTGTGCCGGTGTAGGTGGCTTTGACCATGCGGCCAATCTTTTCGGGCGTGTCCATCATGCGGTAATTGGTGGCCTCTTGCGGCTCGATGAACTCTACTTTGCCACCCAAGGCGCGCAGCTTGTTGCCCAGCAATTCGGTGGCCTGGGTAATGCCTTCATGGTCGCGGCTGCCGGTTTCAATGTCCACAAACTCTTTGAGCGAAGCCAGCAGGGGCTGCTTTTGCGCGGCGGCGGCGCTTTGTACTGCGGCGTTGGGCGACGGGGCTAGTTGGGCGTGTAGCGTGGTGGACAGCAGCGCTGTGCTGGCCAGCACGGCGGCAAATAGACGATGGGCTCGCATGGGGATGTCTCCTAATTGTGTGTCCACACAGCATAGCGCAAAGCGCATATGCAGGCGGCGAAAAATGCGCCCTTGCAGGCTAAGATGAGAGTTTTACAGCGGGGTAAGCTGCCCCTGGTGTAGCAGCCGGGCACGGTGTTTGAGTACAGCCTGTCTTTTGACGTGCTGGGCGCGGTCGTTGAAAAGGTTAGCGGCGCATCGCTGGGCTGGAATTTGAACGAAGTGATACGGAAGCCCCTGAAAATGGCAGATACCACCTTTCGCCCTGCCGAAGCGCAAATAGCCCGCGTGGCACGTCCATTCCCGAACAACCCGCTGGACGGTAAACCGCAATCCATCGCAGCATTGCAGCGCACGCCCGCCTTCGACTGCGGTGGTGCCTGCGCCTTTGGCAGCATGGGCGACTACATCCGCTTTGGGCAAATGCTGCTGAACGGCGGCAGCCTGGACGGTGCACAGGTGCTCAGCCCCGCCACGGTGTAGCTGATGACCAGCGACCACTTGGGCGCAGGCATTCAAAACCGGGTCGCCAATGTGGAGCCGCACCGGGGCGGCTATGGGCGGCTCTTGCGCCTTGGTTTCCAATCCAAATGCGCCGCCCGGCCACTGACTGGCGGCGCCGCGTGCGTAGAGCCCGCGGAGGAAGGGTGTGTCCGGCTGGCCAAAAATCATGGTGATCAGGTCCCATTGGGCTAAGACAGGGTCAAAAACGGATAGCCCTGAAGAACCGATAGGGACGTGTCCCCCACTAGCCAAGATCCGCCTTGCCGTGCTACTGCACTCTCGTAGGCTCCGCGCCCAGAAATTAATGATGTAGAAATGGAATTCTGCGTCAAACGCCTGTTCTGTCCGTGGCAATGCGATCAAAAAACAGGCCAATCTCGTGGGCCGCCCGATCAGGCGTTTCGTAGTGCACAAAGTGCCCGGCATCGGGTGCGAGGCTCAGCTCCAGCTGGGTGAAGAATTCAGGCAACCGGTCTGCCCATTCTGGCTTCAAGATCGGATCGTGCGCGCCCCAGAAGACGCGGGTGGGTGTGTGGATGGGCGCTGGCGGCGTGGTGCTGCCCTCTATCACGGCCATGCGGCCCTCGTGGTTGCTCAGGTACCAGTTAAAGCCGCCTTGCAATTTGCCCGGCTTCATAAAATTGTCCACCCACAGTTCCAGCTCAGCGTCGAAAGCATCTTTGCGGTGCGACCAGTGGCGCAAAAAGTTCAGCAGGTAGATGCGGCAGGCATCGCGCGACGAGCCCACCAGCTCTGCCGCCCACGGCATTTGGTGAAAAAACTGGTACCAAGTCTCCAGCAGGTGGCGCGGCTCCACCCAGCGCGCACCGATACCGGGATACGCGCAGTTAAAGAAGAACAGCCCCTGCACACGCTGCGGTGCACGCCGGGCGACCACCTGCGCCACAAAGCCGCCCACGTCATGCGCCACAATGCTAAAGCGCTCCAAGCCCAGACTGTCGGCCAGGGCCAGAATGTCGCTAGCCAGCGCATCCGGCGTAGCATCCTTGGCAGGCTGCAACCCCGTCTTTTGCGTATCGCCAAACCCTCGAAAATCCGGCGCAATCACGTCAAACCTGCCCACCAGCCGCGACATGACTGGCCGCCAAACATGCGACCACTCTGGCCAGCCGTGCAGCAGGATTAGCGGCATGCCCGCGCCGCCGCGTAGGTAGTGGGTGCGGAGGCTGTTGCTGTCGGTGAAGTGGGAGTTGATGGAGGTCATTTTTGACAACTAACGTGAAGGTCACCGGCGGTGCGCGGCTTTTTCGCCCAGCGTACGTTTGACTGTCGGGTCATGCCAACCCGTGCTTGCCATTGAGGTACCGACACAAACCTTCGAGATCAGGAAACAAAGTGCGTGAACTGATCCCGTATAGCTCTAGGGACTGGAGAACATTCGCTCGCTTTCCGGCAGGCACACGAATTTCGGTGAGATGCTTCTCCGTGGTCGGGTTGGTTTCAAGTGGAACAAATTTCCGGCTTTTCGATGAGTACCTGTGCAGTGTGAACCAACCGTGTTGAGCGATGATTCTGGGGTTATTCAATCGCGCCTGGAAAACGCGTGTTTCTGACCGCGAGAACGGACTGGTATCGTATACGTCGTTCGCAAGGAGGCCATCTGCGCATAGCGCGTAAACGTAGGCATCCCCGGGAGCCGGATCGGCGCATGCGAACCATAGCGCCGCCAATGGATTGCTTGTCCAATCTAGCAAACGCGTCTTGAGGCCAAAATGCTGCGCGATAACAAGTAATTCAAGTTCGTTTTGTGGGCCGGGCGGTAGCATTGACGCGCCCATAAGGGTGAGCTGTTTTATAACCTTTTTTTCTTGTTCGGCCGTGTCGATTGTCTTGTCTTTGCGCGCCACACCTGGAATCAGATTGCCTTTAAAGGCTTGCCCGCGAAAAACGGTCAATTCAGCAAACAAATCGAAGCTGTAAGTAAGTCGTACAAATTCGGCAAAGTAATTAGCTTCGAGCTGATCCACGCGCGACTCCCTCATCGGTTGGCTTAACGAATAGCGTTTATCTGTCGCGAGACCAAGTTGGAAGAAATCAAGAACGCCTCCTGCGACAGACAAACCGTGTTGGACTGAACCACGCGAGGTGGTTGCGGGTGAGGGGGATGAAATCTTCAACCCGCTACATCAGGCAAATTATGGCGCACATTGCGCTGCTTTGGGCTATCCACATGTGAAGGTGGCTGCGTGTGGCACTTCAAACCCGCCGGAGGCGTTGCAGGCGCAGATGGTGAAGCGTTTACGGTCGTGCGATTGCTATTTATTCAGTAGCTTCTCCCGCAATATTTTATTGCGCTAGAGGCTTATTTGGCAGGAAAATAGAACCGACGGCGCTGTGTCTTCCCTCAGAGCGCGATGCGGCCATTCCAGCGGGTGGTGAACGGGCTTGGGATGAAAAATCTGTAGCAAGGCGCGGTCACGATCTGATGATCGCTACTCCGGTGATCGCGTGTTTGCGTAGGATTTTTGCAGCATAAGCTCTTCACCGGCCGCTTGCCAGCCATCTAGGTTTTGTAGTCTTCGAGGAGCGTGTAACGTTGGATCAAATCAAACTTTCATCATTGCTTTTAAGTCCCCGACAAGGCGGAGTGCTGAAATGTGATTTCAGCCCCATTTTGCTAATCTTCACTCAGCCACTTTGGGCATCCTGAAGGTCCCGCCCTCATGCAAAGTGAGGGCAATGATTTTGCCCTGCTCGTTGCGTTCAAATTGAAGCTCAATATTGGGTGCATCATAGAAAAATCTATCGCTATGCCCTGGTTTGGGAAACGCGGGCGAACGCTGCCAGTTGCCGCTGCGCACCAGAAGCTGCCCCTCCTCTTGCTTGACATCGAAATCGATATTGCGTCGTAAGTTGCGCTCCAACAGATAGCGGCCGGTGTACTCTTTGGCTTTTTCGGGGTCGACGATGGCTTGCGCATGGGTGGGCTCGGCAGTTTTGAGTGCTTTGAAGCCACCGCCGCCTTGAGAGTAGTCCAGGCTCACCAACTCGCCGTTGGCGCGCTGAAAAACATACTGTACGCCCACAGCCGTGTCGACAAAAGTGTCCGTACCTGCGGTTTGCAGGGGGCGGTATCCGCCACCGGTGATGCGGCGATAGAGTTTGGCGTTTTGGACTACAAAAGATACTGCTGTGTTCTTGTCCACGCGGTAAGTGCCGGCGTAGTCGCTGAGAGTGTTTACCGCAGCGTTGCTCGGTTGCGCTGTGGGTGGATATAGACCAGCCATCAGCAAATTTTGCATTTTGACAACAGGCGCCTGCGCATTACTGGCCAAAGCAATGACGGCTTCTTGGGTGCTGGGCGAGATGATCCACTGCGCCCGATAGCCTCCGGTGAGTCCATCGTGCATATAGCTGCGTTTGTTGTCTGGCCCTCGAATGAAGACGGCGTAGCCAATTTGCGAGCTTTGAAATCTACCCAAGGGCTGCAGCATTCTTTGGCTGGCAGGTCCCAACGGCCCAGCGCTGCCTGCCATCATGGCGCGGCTAAAAATGAGCATGTCGCCGACGGTGGAGCGTAACGCGCCAGCACCAGCCATGGCTTTAAAAGTCCAGCCACTTACTTTGGCCTGATTGTTATAGCCTTGTGCAAACCTGGGCGCCTTGTCACCCAAGGATTGCACCGTGTCTTTCATGCCAAGAGGTGCGGTGATACGCTCACTGACCAAGTCGGCCCACGGAGTGTTGTAGTGGTGAGAAAGTATCTCGCCTACCAAGGCCAGGCCGAAATTGCTATAGGCCGCAGCGCAGGGCGGCGGTGACTCTGGCTTGAAGCTGCTCAATGCATCCCACATTTCGCGGCGCGTCAAACTTGCGTAGGGATCGGGCGCATGCAAAGACTCTACGAGGCCCGGTGCGGAGCGCGGTAAGCAAGAGCCGTGGGTGATCAAGTGCCGCAAGGAAATAGCGGCGGTGGCTGATGACTGAAAGTTTACCGTGTTGGCGAGTAGCTTGCCCAGCGAATCATCTAAGGACAAATCGCCTTTTTCAACCGCCTGCGCCAATAACAGGCCAGTGAACACTTTGGTAATCGACCCAATTTCAAACAGTTGCTCCTGAGCCAGATTCGATGCGTTTGCAATCGGTGAACCATCGGCTGAGGTCGCTGTAACTGCTTGGGTGCCGGTGCGGTGCAAAAACGCCTGCCGCGACGCGCCCGATTGCAAAACACCCACAGCCACAGATCCTTGCTCATCACCCAGCGCAATTTTTGCCAGTTTGACAGGGTCTGAAAAATTTTGCGG
>JAYWHJ010000154.1:0-3407 GCA_043777795.1 Polaromonas sp.
GCTGGTGCTGTGTATGTCGCTGTACTGTGGCTGGGCATTGGGCAAACTGGGGTGGATCTCCTCGGCCGGTATCTCGGCCTCAGCCGCGCCTGCGCCCCAGCGGCGCAGTTCACGCGCAAGTTGGCCCGCACTGCGGTAGCGGTCAGCGGGTTTTTTGGCCAAGGCCTGTAGCATGATGCGCGATAAATCCCGCGGAATGGCAGGGTTGACCAAGTGAGGTGCGTCTGCGGAGGTGTGGGCAATGCGCTCCTGCAGGAGTTCCAGGGTGGGTGCGGTAAAGGGTTGTTTGCCGCACAGCAGTTCATACAAGATCACGCCAAGGGAGTACACATCGCTGCGTACATCGACGTCTTGCTGGGGGTCTTGGAGACTGAGCACCGTCTCGGGTGACATGTACTGCGGGGATCCGGCGATGGCCTCACTGTTGGTGGTGTTGCCACTTTGCGCAGCGCGACTGGTGAACTTGGCCAAGCCAAAGTCCAGAATTTTGGGGGCACCGCTTTTAGTAATGAATACGTTGGCTGGTTTGATGTCGCGGTGCAACACGCCGCCTTTGTGTGCATGGTCTAGGGCCAGCGCCAGCTTGCCTACCAGTGACACGGCATCGCGCTGGCTAAGGCTGGGGCGTTCGGCGATACGTTGGCGCAGGTCTACACCGCTGAGCAGCTCCATGGCCACGTAGGGCAACTCGCGTTTGAGCATGGTGCTGGGCGCGCGGCCCGCATCGTACACGGTGACGATGTGCGGGTGGTTCAGCGTAGCGGCGGTACGGGCCTCTTGCAAAATGGCGGCATCTACCGTGGCGGCGTCAAAGCCGCCTTGGGTTTGATCGGGCTGGGTGTAGAGGGTTTTGATGGCAATGGTGCGGCCCAAGGTGCTGTCAAAAGCCTCAAACACTGCGCCCATCGCGCCGTGGCCGATCATGCGGTCTAGCCTGTAGCGCCCCAAATAGCCGTAGCTACCCAGCTCAGACTCCCCGGATTGGGTGTCTACGGTGGTATCTGCAAAAGTACTTTGTTCGAAGGTGGACGACATGGGCAAAGGTAAGGTGCTGTTCCTTAAAACACGAATTAGAACGCAATTATGGTCACATAGGCGCGGCGACGCATGTAAATGCGGCGCTTGGACACTTGCAATCGCTGTGCCAGCAACGACTTCGCACAGGTTTAGGGCCATTATTAGGCTGATGTTGGGTAAACCCTTAAAATCAGTGTTTAGTCCTCTATTTTCCCCATGACCGCACGCCCTGCTATTTTCAACGACGTGTCGCTGTTCCCACGCGACGCCAAGCCACTGTCCAGCTACCGCAAGTACTGGGCCGCGCGCTTTGGCGTGGCCAAGTTTTTGCCCAGTACGCGGAATGAAATGACCGCCTTGGGCTGGGATAGTTGCGACGTGGTCATCGTTTGTGGCGACGCCTATGTGGACCACCCCAGCTTTGGCATGGCCGTGATTGGCCGCGTGCTGGAGAACCAGGGCTTTCGCGTCGGCATCATCTCCCAGCCCGACTGGCAAAGCGCCGAGCCCTTCAAGGCGCTGGGCAAACCTAATTTGTTCTACGGTGTGTCGGCCGGCAATATGGACAGCATGATCAACCGCTACACAGCGGACCGCAAAATCCGCACGGATGATGCCTACACCGCAGGCGGGCAGGGCGGCGCGCGGCCTGACCGTGCGGCCTTGGTCTACAGCCAGCGCTGCAAAGAAGCCTACAGCGACGTGCCGATTATTTTGGGCGGCATCGAAGGTTCACTGCGCCGCATAGCGCACTACGACTATTGGCAAGACAAAGTGCGCCGCTCTATCGTGGTGGACGCAAAGTGCGATCTACTGCTGTACGGCAACGCCGAGCGCGCGATCGTGGAGATTGCCCACCGCTTGGGGGCAAAAGAGCCGATAGAGAATTTGACTAACATTCGCGGTACCGCGTTTGTGCAGCGTACCAACGCCGAGGGCTGGCTTGAGATTGACTCGTCTGACGTAGATACGCCGGGCCGAACGGAGCAGCATGTCAACCCCTACATGATGAGCGCCGATTTGGCGCGCGAGCAGGGTGGGTCGTGCGCCAAAGAAGACTCTGTGGTGTCGGTGCAGGCAGGGCTGCCGTCAGCTACAGGCGAAGCGCAAACACTGCGGGGCTTGATGGACGCACCTGCTGCAACCAGCAAACCAGACTCTGGCTTCACTATCAAGCCTTTGACTTTCGTGCCCAACCCGGCACTGACCAAAAACAATCTCAAAACACCCCCGCGCGAGCGCAGCGTGATCCGCCTGCCCAGCTACGAGCAGGTCAAGTCCGATCCCGTGCTCTACGCCCATGCCAACCGTGTGCTGCACCTGGAGACCAATCCCGGCAATGCCCGCGCCTTGGTGCAAAAACACGGCGACGGCACTACTGCGCGCGATGTGTGGATTACCCCGCCGCCCATCCCACTCACTACGGCCGAGATGGACTTGGTGTTTGACCTGCCCTACGCAAGGTCACCGCATCCCTCTTACGCTGATGCGAACGGATCGCACGACGGTGAGACCAAAATCCCCGCCTGGGAAATGATCCGTTTCAGCGTCAACATCATGCGAGGCTGCTTTGGCGGCTGTACCTTTTGCTCCATCACCGAGCACGAAGGCCGCATCATCCAAAGCCGCTCCGAAGACTCGGTCATCCGTGAAGTAGAAGCCATCAGAGATAGCGTCAAGGGTTTCACCGGAGTCATATCTGACCTGGGCGGCCCGACAGCCAATATGTACCGTATCGGCTGCAAAAGCCCCGAGATTGAATCGGCCTGCCGCAAGCCCAGCTGCGTCTACCCCGGCATTTGCCCCAACCTGAACACCGACCACAGCGCGCTGATCAAAATGTACCGCCGTGCCCGGGAGCTCAAGGGCGTGAAGAAGATTTTGGTAAGTTCTGGCCTGCGCTACGACCTGGCCGTGCAAAGCCCTGAGTACGTGAAAGAGCTGGTCACCCACCACGTCGGAGGCTACCTCAAAATCGCGCCCGAGCACACCGAGGGCGGGCCGCTCAGCAAGATGATGAAGCCCGGCATCGGCAGCTACGACAAGTTCAAGCAGATGTTTGAAAAGTACTCGCTTGAAGCGGGTAAAAAGCAAAACCTCATCCCCTATTTCATAGCGGCGCACCCCGGCACCAGTGACGAAGACATGATGAACTTGGCCATTTGGCTCAAGAAAAGCGGCTTTCGTGCTGACCAGGTACAAACCTTTTACCCATCACCCATGGCCACCGCCACGGCGATGTACCACACCAATAAAAAACCGCTGCGCAAAATCACCCGCGACAGCGAGACCGTAGACATCGTGCGCGGCGACAAGCGCCGCCGCCTGCACAAAGCCTTTTTGCGCTACCACGACGCCAACCACTGGCCGTTGCTTCGCGACGCCCTCAA
>JAYWHJ010000155.1:0-9465 GCA_043777795.1 Polaromonas sp.
AATTCACCAATTGATAGCCATAGCGCCCTATAAATGACCCCCTTATCACCTGTCACTATTCCAGATATTGCCCGTCGTGCTGGCGTAGGCACTGCTACCGTCGATCGCGTGCTCAATGGTAGACCTGGTGTGAACGCCCTGACCACCAAAAAGGTGATGCAGGCAGTGTCTGATTTAGGAACACCACCAGTCATGCGTGGGCGGCCGCGCAAGCATCAAAACCTTAGATTTGCTTATGTTTTGCCAGCTGGGCACGCCAATTTTATTGACCTTATCGAAAGACGCATTGCTCAACAGGCAGGTGAATTTCGGCATCAAAATATTACCGAAATCACTTATTGTTTTGATGCAGAAGACCCAGAACGCTTTGCAAGCGATTTGTCACAAGTTGAAGATTGCGAAGGCATCGCTATCCTGGCACCTGATTTGCCGGCAGTGAAGCAAGCCATCAACGAGAAAGTTCGTGCTGGCGTTCATGTCGTCACCCTGCTATCTGATGTGGCTGGATCGATACGTGAAGTCTATGTGGGGCCAGACAACCGAGCGGCAGGTCGCACCGGCGGCTTACTGCTAGCGCGCATGGCTGGGGAGCCGTCTAAAGACACATTGTTATTGTTATCGCATGCCACGCGCTTGAGTTCTGAAATCGACCGACGAGTGGGATTTTCACAAATTATCGAAGACGAGTACAAGCAACTGCGAATCGTTCGCTCACCCGATTTACCCATGGATGATGAGGGAACTTACCGCGTCTTGATGAAGTTTTTTCAAACTGAAATGAATCCTGTTCGCTTAGCCGGCATCTACAGCAGCGGTAGCGCAGGGACGAATGGCGTTCTGCGCGCTTTGAACGAACTTGGCATCAAACAAAAGCCCGCTTTGATCGTGCACGATCTCACTGATATTCATCAGACACTTTTGAGCAGGGGTGATCTCGCCTATGTACTAGACCAGGACAATCAGTACTGTATTTCGACTGCAGCCAAAGTGCTGCGCGCATTGTGTGAGAACGTTCGCGGTGCGATACAGGTGGTCAAGCCTCGCATAGAAATCTTGACCGCTGAAAACTACCACTAGCAGCTCCCTCTAAGGGCCAAGCGTTAGCCCTTCAACTTGCCAAGAAAAAATCCCGCCCCCGTCGCGGAACAGTCGACAAACCAACGCCATGTTTCCCCACTGCCGCGCGCGCCGCTACTGCGCTTAACGTCCCCGTCTTTCCGACTGCACCGCAACGGCAAGGGTGAAACCCACTCGAGTCTGTGAGCTCAAAGCTCATTTGTAGCAGTGCACCCATCTATTTCCAAATCCTAAGTACAAACCCTGATTTATTTAAATATTTTTTAAATATAAAATAAATCAATCAATGAAAGCAATCATTGGTAAGTGTCTTGATCGCCAAACTCGATACCGAATAGGCGACCTGATGTGTGGTGGTGACCGTTGTTTGAAATATCTTAAATGGAGATGATCATTATGAAAGAATTGTGTAAAAAGCTGTCTGGGATATCCGCATTGACCGTAGCTACAGCTTTGGCATTGGGCAGTGCTGGGGCACAAGCCCAAGACAAAACTATCACTCTGTGTTGGGCCGCATGGGATCCAGCTAACGCTCTGGTGGAATTATCCAAAGATTTCACTGCCAAGAGCGGCATCAAAATGAAGTTTGAGTTTGTTCCATGGCCTAACTTCGCTGACCGCATGCTCAACGAATTGAACTCGAAAGGCAAACTGTGTGACTTGATCATTGGCGACAGCCAATGGGTAGGTGGCTCAGCAGAGAGCGGTCACTATGTGAAACTCAACGACTTTTTTGCTAAAGAAAACATCAAGATGACGGACTTTGCGCCTGCAACCGTCACAGGGTATGCTGAATGGCCCAAAGGCACTCCGAACTACTGGGCGCTGCCCGCGATGGCAGACGCGGTAGGTTGGACATACCGCAAGGACTGGTTTGCCAAGCCAGAAATTCAAGCCGAATTTAAAAAGAAATTTAGCCGTGATTTAGCTCCACCGAAAACCTGGGCTGAGCTGAAACAGGTTTCGGAGTTCTTCCAAAATCGTGTAATCGATGGGAAGAAGGTATACGGCGCCTACATCTACACTGAGCGCGGCTCGGAAGGTATCACGATGGGCGTGACGAATGCACTCTACCCCATGGGCTTTAAATACCAAGACCCCAAGAAGCCGTACGCTATGGACGGATTTGTCAACTCAGCCGACGCAGTAAGAGGCCTCGAGTTTTATAAATCTATGTACAAGGGCAGCACAGCCCCAGGTATGACCAACGCCTACATGGGTGAAGGCCTCGATGCATTTAAATCTGGACAAGTTGCGATGCAAATGAACTGGTTTGCATTCTTCCCGGGTTTGGCAAAAGATCCTGCCGTGGGTGGCGACAAAATTGGCTTCTTTTCTAACCCGTCAGACAAAGGCAAAGGCGTGCAGCTAGGTGGCCAGGGCATCTCTGTGGTGTCCTATTCGCCGAATAAAGATGCCTCACTGCAATACATCAAATGGTTTGCCAATCCCGATGTCCAAAAGAAGTGGCAAGCCATTGGTGGCTCGTCTGCCCACAATGCAGTACTCAATGACCCAGGCTACGCAAAAAGCTCACCCTTTGCGCAATCCTTCCTAGACTCTATGGGCATGGTGGTTGACTTCTGGGCTGAGCCCTCGTATGCGCAGCTTATGCAGGCCATGCAAAAACGGGTGCATGACTATGTAGTAGCCGACAAAGGCACAGCAAAACAGGCGCTGGACGCACTTGTGGATGACTGGAAAAAAGTCTTCAAAGAAGACGGCAAGATGAAGTAAGTCCACCTCGATCCGACCTTGCCACGCTGCCCGCGCAGTGAGGTCGGATTGCTCCCTAGCACCCTTCCTTATACCTACCGCGCTAGCGGGATTGAATTGCCTTCGCCATGAATATCACACGTGTAGCTGAAAGCAGCGCACGCGCCACGCCGCCAGCTTTGGCCGGCGCTGTGCGCGGGCTATCGGATCGCGCCATCGCTTGGCTTTTCATCGGCCCGACGATGCTTATTCTTCTGATGATCAATATTTTTCCATTGATCTGGACCGTCAAGCTATCGTTTACCAACTTCAAAGCCAATCGCCCCAATGCCGAAATTTTGGGTGTCGGTATAGACAACTACGTCTCAGTTTTAACCGATCCGGATATTTGGATCGCCATGCAAACGACAGCACATTTTCTGTTTTGGACTATCTTGCTACAGATGCTGATCGGCTTTACCCTGGCCTACCTGATTGACCGCAAATTCCGAGGCCATGGTTTTTGGACTACCTTGATCTTGGTTCCCATGATGCTGTCACCCGCAGTGGTGGGGAATTTTTGGGCTTTTTTGTACCAACCTCAAGTAGGTTTGTTCAACTACGCCGTCTCTTTTGTATCTGGCGTACCCGCCTCTTCATTTGAAATGCTGGGCTCCACCAAATTAGCGCCCTGGGCCATCATCATTGTGGACACATGGATGTGGACGCCTTATGTGATGCTGATTTGCTTATCGGGCTTACGTTCAATTCCAGACTATATCTACGAAGCGGCCGAGGTAGACCGCGCATCGCCATTGCGCCAGTTTTTCTCCATCACCTTACCCATGGTTTTGCCGTTCATCATGCTGGCCGTATTGTTTCGAGGCATCGAAAACTTCAAGATGTTCGATATGGTCAACCTGTTGACCTCGGGCGGTCCAGGCTCAGCCACCGAACTGGCGTCCATCACTTTGAAACGCCAAGCCTTTGAAAGCTGGCGCACTGGCTATGCATCTGCCTTTGCCATTGTGCTGTTTGTTGCGGTATTCGGCATGGCAAATATCTATGTCAAAGCTCTCAACTACGTCAAAAATAGGTAACCAATATGAGCAAACTTCTTAGTACTGCCCACTCTGTAGTAGAGCCAACTAGCAGCGCGCGTTGGATAGCGGGCATCTTGGTCGCGCTGTATGCACTGGTGGCCATTGTTCCGCTGGCGTGGATCATTCTCACCGGATTCAAAACCCCGACGGATGCCATCAGTTACCCTCCAAAAATAGTCTTCACCCCTACTGTTGAGGGCTATTGCAATTTATTTACAACACGCTCACGTCAATCGCCTGAATACATTGCTGCTTTGCCACCTGCCGTCGGTAAATGTGATCAAGTTGCACGCGCCAACAACATGGCTGTAGCGGGCTCCACAAATTACGCGCCAAGATTTTTGAACTCTTTGATCATTGCGGTGGGATCTACTATTTTGTCGGTCGGGTTGGGCGTCATGGCGGCCTATGCGTTCTCACGGTTTAAAGTGCCAATGAAAGATGATCTGCTGTTTTTCATCTTGTCCACGCGGATGATGCCGCCTATAGCGGTTGCTATCCCGATCTACCTGATGTATCGCGAGCTAGGTTTGTCTGACACGCGATTTGGCATGATCCTGCTCTACACAGCCGTCAATATTTCATTGGCAGTCTGGCTTCTTAAAGGCTTCATTGACGAAATACCAAGGGAGTACGAAGAAGCCGCTATGGTCGATGGCTACACCCGCTTGCAGGCCTTTGTCAAAGTAGTGCTGCCCCAAGCCACCACCGGTATCGTCGCCACAGCCATTTTCTGCCTGATATTTTCCTGGAACGAATACGCATTCGCGGTACTTTTAACTTCGGGAGAAGCCCAAACAGCGCCGCCGTTCATACCCATCATTATTGGTGAGGGCGGTCAAGACTGGCCTGCCGTAGCAGCCGGTACGACATTGTTCCTCATTCCGATATTGGTTTTTACCGTATTTATGCGCAAGCATTTACTGCGCGGCATCACTTTTGGCGCAGTGCGCAAGTAAGACACGGAGTATTTTTCAATGTCAAACCCTGAACTTCCTAAAACTGCACCAACGCCACAGAGCGCTTTACCAAAATGGCTCCGCCGGGGACCTATGGAGCTAGTGGCATGTGTGGTGATTTTTCTGGGAATATTGATGCTGCTGCAGCCGTTTGCACTCATTTTATATACCTGGTCTTTCGTCACGATGCTATTTGGCACAGTCATGTTCACCTTGGTGTCCAAGCTTCCTCAATAAATACCTAAACGAAAATTACCATGGCTGAAATTCGTGTTCAACACCTCAACAAGGCGTTTGCTGAATTCACTGCAGTGAAAAATTCAAGTTTCACGGTGAACGATGGCGAATTTTTTTGTTTGCTGGGGCCTTCTGGGTGCGGCAAAACAACCACTTTGCGCATGATCGCGGGCCTGGAGATGCCTACATCGGGGCAGATCTTTCTTAACGATGAAGATGTCACACTAAAACGCGCCTCCCAACGTGACATTGCGATGGTGTTCCAGATGTTTGCGCTGTATCCCCACATGAATGTTGAAAAAAACATTGGTTTTCCATTGGTGTCGCAGGGCATGCAACGCTCTGAAATTAAACAGCGCGTGCAGGACGCGGCGCGTATTTTGCAAATTACCCATTTGCTGAAAAAATCAGTTTCAGGTCTCACTAGCGGTGACCGGCAACGGGTGGCGCTGGGCCGCGCTATTGTGCGTCAGCCACTCGCTTTCATGATGGACGAACCCCTGGGTGCGCTCGATGCCGAGTTTCGTGAAATCATGTGCGAAGAGCTTCGCAATTTACATGATCGCTTGCGAGCCACCACAGTCTATGTCACCCACGACCAACGCGAAGCCATGTCCATGGCCGACAAGATCGCGATTATGAACCAGGGTGTGATTGAACAATTAGGCGCACCCCAGGAAATTTACGACCGTCCTGCTACGGTGTTTGTCGCTGACTTTATGGGCTCGCCCGCTATGAACTTCATACCCTTTGAGGCAGGTCTTGCCAAAGGCGCAACCGTCGCCAGGATAGGCGCAGCAGATGTGCACTTACCCGCTCTGCGCGAAGCAGTGCTGATGCGCCCTTTGCTTTACGGAGTCAGACCCGAACATGTGCGCTTGGATGACCATTCAGCGTTTCGAGCAGAAATATTGGGTTCAGAGTATTTGGGGACTTGCCAAGTGCTCACTTTGAGAGCTGCGAACGACTGCAAGCTTCGGGCCAAGGTAGATGTCAACACCCCAGCGCAACGCGGCGAACACGTGGGGCTGTCGTTTGACGCGGCGCAAATCACTCTATTTGACCAAGGCTCAGGTAAAGCTATCCGCACTATGCGCGACGACGCGCCCGTATCCCCAACCTCAGTGCGAGGCGTCGTCCATGGCTGATCTACAACTCATTGATGTCAGCAAGCGGTTTGACACTACGCAAGCTATCCACCACCTAAATCTGGAGATAAAAAGTGGCGAGTTCATCGTTTTACTGGGACCCAGCGCCGCCGGCAAAACCACCACACTGCGGCTGGTGGCGGGGCTGGAAGCGCCCGATACCGGCAGCATATTGATCGACGGACGGGATATGACGCGTGTGGCACCTGCGCTCAGGGATGTGACATTTGTCTTTCAGCAGTACTCCCTGTATCCCCATATGAGCGTCTACGACAACTTGGCATTTCCCTTGCGGTCTAATCTTCGCAAAACCAGTGAAGAGGCTATCAAAGCCAAAGTGCATCAGGTGGCGCAACTTTTGCGCATGGAGGACAAACTGCAAAACTCGGCCACCAAGTTGTCTGGCGGGCAAATGCAGCGCGTGGCTATTGGCCGCGCCTTGGTACGCAATCCCGCAGTGTATTTAATGGATGAACCACTTTCATCGTTGGATGCCAAGTTGCGCAACGATTTGCGGCTAGAGCTCAAACACATCCAACAAGACTTAGGTGCCACGATGTTGTATGTGACGCATGACCAAGTAGAGGCGCTGACGCTTGCGTCTCGTATTGGAGTACTCGATACGGGGACATTGGTGCAACTGGGTACACCCAGGCAAGTCTATGAAGACCCTGTCAGCGTCAACGTAGCCAGCCGCCTTGGCTCTCCGCGTATCAATCTGGTATCGCGCTCGATGTTTCCAGCCTTAACTGCCCCAGCCCATGTCACTACGCTGGGTGTTCGGGCAGAGCATATTCGCCTGCACAAAACACCCCCTAGCGGTGGATCGCAAACCACCTGCCAAGTTAAACGGATAGAGCTTTTAAGCGACCAGTACCTGGTGCATTTAGGTGTTGCAGGCAGTGCGCATGACGTGATTGCGTCTGTGCCACCTGGTATCGGCTTTGAAGCAGGTGAAATGGTTGGCGTTGAGATGGCCCACGTGCTTTGGTTCGACGTCCGTGGGCAACGTGTTCGCTAATTTGATTTAAGAAAGAGTTTTACTATGTCACTGCTACACCTCATTCAAAATGCCACACAAACCTTGGTAGACCATGTTGAAGAACTCACCACCTTAGACCAAGCGATTGGCGATGGTGACCATGGCTTGAACATGAAACGCGGAGCACAAGCCATTCAGGCCAAAATGCCAAGCATGGAGCATTCCAGCTTGCTGGATGCATTGAACATCATGGGTAAAACCTGTATCGCGATGATTGGTGGATCATCGGGCCCTGTGTTTGGCACACTTTTGCTGACGCTGAGCAAGGAGCTGCCTGTAAAACCGCAAGCCAGTGATTTCGCGCCTGCCCTGCGCGCCAGCATTGATGCGCTTACTCGATTGGGTAAAGCTGAAGTCGGACAAAAAACACTATTAGATGTGCTGGATCCCGTACAGAAAGTCATATCACTTGGCGGTGATGACCTGATCGCCCGGGTACGCCAATGCGCCCACGACAGCGCGGCAGCCACGGCACATATGGATGCTACGCGCGGGCGTTCGTCATTCTTGGGCGACAGGGCCAAGGGCCATGTTGATCCTGGCTCACGCTCCATGGCATTGATAATCGCCTCGATTTGCGATACGCTGGAGCAGTCTTAGTTTTAACTTTATGTGGCCTATTTTTTTAATTTTATTGTTGTATGAAAAATTTTATTAACCGCGTTGATACAGTTTTAGAAGAGTCTTTAGATGGCTTCGTTGCGGCGCATAGCGACATTGTTGCGCTCGGTAACGACTACGAGTTTGTGCGCCGAAAAACACCCAAGCCAGGTAAAGTTGCGTTAATTTCAGGCGGCGGCGCTGGTCATGAACCTCTGCATGCAGGCTTTGTCGGTCATGGCATGCTTGATGCTGCCTGCCCTGGACAAATTTTCACTTCGCCCACCCCCAACCAAATGCTCAATGCAGCCAACTCCGTAGACGGTGGTGCTGGCGTTTTGTTCATCGTAAAAAATTACTCTGGCGACATGATGAATTTTCACATGGCCGCAGAGCTGCTAGACCAGGAAAACGAAACTGTCATCGTCAATGACGATGTGGCTGTTGAGAACTCAACCCACACGACGGGTCGCCGTGGCGTAGCAGGCACTTTAATTGTGGAGAAAATTTTGGGCGCTGCAGCAGAGCGCGGCTACACGCTTAAGCAACTAAAAATTTTGGGTGACGCGGTGAATAAATCTACTGCCTCTATGGGCGTAGCGCTGACATCGTGCACGGTACCCGCTGCTGGTAAGCCTACATTCCAAATCAGTGGCACAGATATGGAAGTTGGTGTGGGCATCCATGGGGAGCCGGGGCGCAGAAGGGTTCCGCTGGCAAGTGCAGACGCTATCGCCAAAGAGTTGACAGAAGCGGTGATTAACGACCTGTCCTTAAAAAATGGCAGCGAGGTCATTTTGTTGGTCAACGGTTTTGGGGGGACGCCCATGATTGAGCTTTATTTGATGGTCAATGCCGCACGCAAGATTTTGGCGCACGCGGGCGTAAAGGTCATCCGCTTCTTGACGGGCTCCTACGTCACATCGCTAGAGATGGCAGGTTGCTCTATCACAGTAACCGCAGTGGATTCTGAAACCATTGAACTGTGGGATGCTGCGGTGCACACGCCTGCTTTGCGTTGGGGTATGTGAGGCACTGATTGTTACCTTGCCTGTATTTCGTCGTCGCCGGTGGCGCAATTTAGCCGCAACAGCTATTGGGTGCGGTTTTAGGTGGTTCGGTTGAGGTCTTTCCATGTACGCAGTTTGCGCGATTGCGAAAAGCAAGCCAAACCAGCCTGTAGCGCAATAAAATATTGCGGGAGCAGCTATGAAAAAAGTAGTATTCGAAACCCGCTATCAAACACCCGCAGCACTTCGCCAGGCCTTCGCAGCCGCTGCCGCATCACCGCGATTCTCGGCCAGCAAGGCCAGGGCGCGCCAAGCCGAGCGCTTGAGCGGCTCGTCTCTCAAGTCCTCTGTGGCCACAGCGAGCAGTTGCTGCGCCTTGCCCCATAGCTCACGCTTCATGCAGGCCATACCGGCCAGGTATTGCAGGCGGCCGTCGCGGGGGAGTTGGCGCTGGGCGGCTTCTATTTTGCCTAGCCAGGCGGTGTCGATGGTTTCAAAGGTGGCTTCCAGGGCTTGCACCAACCGGCCTTGAGCGCTGTCGCCCAAGCTGGGGTAATTGTCCCACGCAGTTTGTAGCCAAGCTCTGGCGCGCTC
>JAYWHJ010000156.1:0-3397 GCA_043777795.1 Polaromonas sp.
CTCCCATAGCCGCGCGCGCACTGATGCCTGGGATAACAGAAAGGTGATGCCCACCACTGTAGCGGCCGACACCAATGTAGCCATCAGCTTGTTCTGCACCAGCCATAAGCCAGACTCTAAGACCCACCTTGAAAATAAGGGTATATCGGCTTTAGGGTTGGTTAGAATGTTGCCGAATTTAGGCACAACGAAAACAAAAACCACGAGAGTCGCTATCAACCCACTAACGATAAGCACCAACGGGTAAGTCAGCGCGTTGCGCGATTCACGACGAAACTGTGCATCTGCCTCTAGCTGTAACGAAGCAGATGTCAGGGCCTCGCCTAGCTTGCCAGTCTCTTCACCAGCACGCACTAACTCACTCACATAGTCGGGTAATCGAAGCCCACTGACAGACAATGCCTGCGCAAATCGCGTACCTGAGCGCAAGCTTGCATAAGTTGCGTCCAGCGCATAGCCAAGCGATCGTCCAGCGTGTCCACGTGCGATATTAAGCACAGCATCAGCCAACGATATTCCAGCGTTAAGCAAAGTGGCCATTTCGTGAACACACAAGCGTAGTTCGTCAGCACTGACTTCTTTACGGCCCGTCGCAAAGCCTATCTGACCAAGTAACCCGTTGTCGCTATGGGTTGACTGCTTAACTACTTCTTGCGAAGACGCTTGCGCAGACAACTCATACACATTCAAGCCGCGCGTAGTTAGTATTTGCAATGCCTGCATGCGGTCTAGCGCCTCAATAGATCCGCGTGTTTTTTGGCCGTCTTGACCAATACCTCGGTAGCTGAATATGGACAAGCGCGGACTTTCTGGTTAGGACACGGCAAGCACTTCGCTTACCGTAGTGACACCGCTCAAAACTTTCAGCAACCCATCGCCAGACAAAGATCGGACTCCACTCTTTCGCAGCGACGCAGTGATATCAGCTTCGCTGGCAGCAATAATAATTTGGTGGCGAAGATCATCATCCACATCAAAAAGCTCATAAATTGCCACACGACCTAAGTACCCCGTGTGCATACACGCCTCGCAGCCGATTGCTTTATGTAGCTGTATTTCACACTTTTGCGGGGATGTTTTTTCATAGCTGTCGCGCGCTTGGTGCAAAAGGTGACGGTGCGCTTCGTCCAATTGTTCTATCGCCACAGGTACGCTACAGTGCGGACACAGCCGTCTCACCAAGCGTTGCGCCATAACGCCTTGCAAACTTGATACGAGTAAAAACCTTTCAATACCCACATCCGCCAGCCGCGTGATAGCGCCTACCGCGCTATTGGTATGCAATGTAGAAAACACCAGGTGCCCGGTTAACGCGGACTGCACAGCGATAGACGCTGTTTCATGGTCACGGATTTCGCCTATCAAAATCACATCAGGATCATGCCTGAGAATAGAGCGCAGCGCTGCTGCAAACGAAAAGCCGATGTCCGCATTCACTTGCAGTTGCGTGATCCCGTTGAGTTTGTATTCAACAGGATCCTCAACTGTAATTATCTTCTTGCGACCATCATTGCCCAAGTCAAGCGCTGTATAAAGTGTGGTGGTTTTACCGGAGCCTGTAGGCCCAGTGACCAAGACAATCCCATTGGGAGCATCAATCCATCGCTTGAAGGTGACTTCATGGTCGCTAAGCATGCCCAAATCAGCCAACGACAAGGTCGGCCGATCTTGTCGCAGTAAGCGCATCACTACTGACTCACCATGGACACCCGGCAGGATTGACACCCTGACATCAAAAGACTCTCCATGAATCCTTGCTGTCATTCGACCATCTTGTGGCAGGCGACGCTCTGCAATATCGAGTTGAGAAAGTATCTTGATGCGGCAAACAGTTGCCTCAAACCGATCCAGGCCTAGCTGTTGCAGATCACGCATGACACCATCGACCCGTACGCGCACCACAAAACCAGACTCACCTGGCTCCACATGGATATCAGACGCACGGCGCGTCACCGCTTGGCTCAAGAAGCTGTTAACCAGCTCAACTATGGGACCCTCTTCTGCCAATTCTCGCAGGTGCGTCAAGTCATTGCTGACGACCAAATGCCGATTCGATACATTACGCAGCGACGCATGAACATTGGCTATGTCGGCGGGCCGGGCCAGCCTAAAACGCGTGGTTTTATGAAATTGATCGGCCTTTAGTCGTAAAAAATCTAATGGTGCGCGTGGAAGTAAATCGCACGTCGCACACACCAACGCATCATCGCTCAGCCAGATCACAATGCCGTTGCGCTCGCACCAGTCCATGGACAGATGCAACGACTCTGCAGCCTGCGCTATCAGCGTTTCAACTGGCGCAAGCTCCGCATAAGTGATGATGCTCCAGCCCGTAAATTCTGACGCCGCATGCAAAAGCTGCGCTTCTGCCACCATGCCGGTGCGGTTAGCCAACATGAAAGGCGACTCATTTTTAGCAGCCACTAACTCTGCAAGTTGATTTACCCCCGTCGAATCCAACAGCCCGGACTTCGACAAAAAGTCAACGAACGAAGTGTTGGGTTGGTCAGTCACCATCATTTGCCCGATCCAAGCGCAGTTGCCTGCCCCACTTTAACTTCGCGTACCAAACCATAGTATTTACCGCTCGCCCTGGCTACCAGGAGAATCGGTTGCGTCTTGTACAGCCGCAACGCAGTGCTCATTTCAGGCAGAGCAGACACATCAAATTGGATACTCACAAACAGCGCACTTCCGCTGTCAGGCGCGGGGTGAAGGTTTAGTAACCACATGGCATCGGTCCGTGCGATGGTGCTGACAGCTTTAGCTCGGACGGGCCCAGCGCGGGCAATATCTGCCACGCTTAAAAGCAAATCGTTACCGTTAAGCAACGCCTTCACGGACGTAGGGGGTCGCAATGTAGCCAGAAATTCATCCGCTTTTTTTACCGAAGCTCCTGCCGGCAGATTAATTGCCGAGCCTGCCATAGGCCCTGTAGGCTGCGCGTACAACCAGTTTGGGCCCATTGTCCAAAACCCGCACATCAAAATGCCAAATAATTTGGACATGAAATTGGAATTATGCTTACTCATACACCGTATTGTGCCTCGAATCACAACCCGGCGGAGGCATGGCCACCGCTATCAAGCGTTAGCCTATAAAATAGGCGCATTGAAAGTCAAGATTATGTTCGAAAAAAGCACCTACTTATCCCCTTCCAGAGCGTTCAATCGCGGCTTCACATTGCTTGAAATGCTGGTGGTGATGGTCATCATCGGATTATTGGCCGGCTTGGTAGGGCCACGCATTTTTGGTAAGGTTGACAGCAGCAAGGTGCAAACTGCTCAAGTGCAAATCAAAATGCTAGAAAGCTCTCTAATGATTATGCGGCTCGATATGGGCAACCCGCCTAACGCCGAGGCCGCTTTGCGCTGGCTAAGTGTAAAACCAGACGATG
>JAYWHJ010000157.1:0-9398 GCA_043777795.1 Polaromonas sp.
CCATGCCACCGCCCAGGATTTTGCCGTGGCCGTGGGCCTCATCGCTGTCGTCAAACAGCAGCTTGGTGACGCCTTCGTCGCGGCCGTTGGCGATCGCGCGGCCTGAGGCGGTCCAGGGGAACAGGTCTTTTTTGCCTTTGATGCCTTGGGCCTTGGCTTGTTCTTCGGTCAGGCCCACCCAGGCCGCTTCAGGGTCGGTTTAGGCTACGGATGGGATCACCCAGGCGTTTGAGGCGGCTGCTGCCAGTTTTTTGTTGCCCTGCTGCTAGCCTACTGTTACCTCGGCTACCACATACGCTTAATGCACTGCCATTTATTGGGCCAAATTCAACCAGATTTCGTTACGCCGCATGAACCAGGGCGTGGTGGGGCCGTTATAGCGGGAAAGTACGGGCTCTCCCGTCCAAGAGATATTCGAGGCGCGCAAGGCCGTCTCAAGCTTGTTCAGATGCTCCGTGTAATTGGACTGCGACCAAAAACCAGAGTAGCGAATCACTGCGATGCGCTTGGGCGCTACCTCCCGTAGCATCACGCGTGCGTCCAATGGCTCTGGGGCGTTGGCCACTGTGATGCCCTTGGGCAGCACGAACTGCACCAAAAATCCTGTCCCGGTGGGCATCTGCGTGACAGGTGCCGTCATTTCTATCTTCATGGGCGCAGCGGCTTGTGTGACGGGAGCCGTCATGGCCATTTTGCGTTCGCCCTTGTTTTTGCCGAAGATGTAGCCCGCCAAAATTGGAAACGCCCGGTTTCCGGCATCGTTGGCATCTGCACTGACCATTACCTCAGCCACCGTATACGCAGCATACTCCCGCACCTCGATGCCATCTTCCAGTGTCCGCACTGTACTGAAAGTGGGCTCCTCAATGGCCTGACTCACGCTTGGCAGCGCACCCAGCACCAGTAGTGCGGTGCTTGAAACCAGTCGTCTCACCCATTGTGAGCGCCGTTGCGTTGCTATGGAACAGGTGGAATGCAAAGTGGGTGTCATGGCTGTGGTTACTTACGCAAACAGCTTGGTGGTTGCGGAATTTCTGCTGAGCATGAAGCCCGCAAAGCCATTGAGACAGCTTTGCGGGACTTGGGTACGATTACTTAGGAATAACCACTGTATCGATCACGTGAATGACACCGTTATCAGCAACGATATCCGTCTTCACAACTTTGGCGCCGTTCACCTGGACGCCGCCCGCGGTGGTTACTGTGAGATCAGAACCTTGTACGGTTTTAACTTTGCCCGCCTTCACATCAGCAGCCATCACTTTGCCCGCCACCACATGGTAGGTCAGTACAGCAGTGAGCTTGGCTTTGTCTTTGAGCAGGGCATCCAAGTCGGCTTTCGGGATTTTTGCGAAGGCCTCATCGGTGGGTGCAAACACAGTGAAAGGTCCTTTTCCTTTGAGAGTATCGACCAAGCCCGCTGCGCCCAGGGCGGCTGCGAGGGTTTTAAAGCTACCTGCGGCAACCGCAGTGTCAACGATGTCTTTGGCTTGGGCAGAGAACGCGACGCCAAGCGCCAATACAGAGGCAATGAATACTTTTTTCACGGGAGACTCCAGAAGTAGTGGATTTCATAATCGCCAAAAATTTGGCGCAACTGGAATTTACTACTAAATAGTATCACTTGGTACCGCATGGTTATTTTTGATACTAATTGGTTTTATGTCAAATTTTCAGGCGCAAACCATCCTTCGCCAGTGGCAGCCCCAAGTCAGATTTGCGGAGCGCGCCAAAACCATCCGCCGTCATCGGCTTGGCAAAGTCGTTACTAACTCTGCGCGTGGTCAATGCCCAATTAGGCGAGAGTATCGCGCGCGTCAGCATCTTCAACACCCTTGGTAGTTAGAGCAACTTACTACCCGCTGAGCGCAGCAGTCGCTCAAGGGCTGCACGGTTATGCCCGTCGATGCGCACACTGGTGTCCACCGAGAAACCACTGTGTTTGTAGGCCGGCATTTCTTTCGCCTCGAAGCTCTCCAGCAGACCTCGCCCCACGAAGGCGCGCAGGATGCGGCGACGCAAGGTGGCTTGCACTTGGGTCACAGCGGTCTCATCGATTGCACTGGCCGGGTGAAATCGAGGAAGATCTTGTCGGGCAGAAATTTAGCGATGTGCGCCGTGTCTTCGCCCATGCCGAAACCAACTTCAAACACTATTTTTATGATATTTCGAATACCTTTTTGGCTGTTAGCATCTAGATAATCTGCGCAAAGCGCTACTTAATTGATAGTATTAAGCGTAATAAAGAGACGTGCAAGATCGAACAATTTTTCCTCAAATGAAATGAGAAACTGCGGCCCGAGCATGTCCAGTCCCTTGGCTTGGCCGATGGTGCGCCGCCAAGCCTGGCATACAACGGCTCACCCAACAGCTCGTGTCGCTTGGAGCTGAAGAAGGCACTAACTGGGAAGTCAAGTTCCATAGACCTGACCAGGTCGGGGTCAAATTTATTAGTGCTGTGCCATTGTGTGCGTCTCGCACGAGAATACGGGTGTTAACTGAGCTCAGAAAAGGATCTATGGAGCCATTGATGATAGCGCTGGCATTTGCAGCGGGCTTTGCTGTACAAATGGTGCGCTTACCGCCGCTTATCGGCTTCTTGGCGGCAGGATTTGCTTTGAATGCCATGGGTTTTGAGCGGAGCCCCGCGCTGGATACCATCGCTAATCTTGGTGTAACCCTACTACTTTTCACCATCGGGCTCAAGCTGGATATCCGAACCCTTTTGCGAGGCGAGGTCTGGGGCTCGGCCGCCTTGCACATCGTCGGCTCGACCTTGATTTTCACCGCCGTCTTGTTTGGTTTAAAGGCTCTGGGCATCGCGATGGCCAGCGAATTAGGCTGGACAGCCATGGTGCTGCTCGGTTTTGCGCTGAGTTTTTCTAGCACGGTCTTTGCGGTGAAGATTTTGGAGGAGCGCAGCGAGCTTGGTTCGCTTTATGGTCGCATGGCCATTGGCATTCTGGTGATGCAAGATGTCTTTGCAGTGATCTTTCTCACGGCGACCACAGGAACTCTGCCCAGCCCTTGGGCCTTAGGCTTGATCTTGCTGTGGCCCGCTGCAAAGCTCATGCGAGCCGCGCTGGACCGGGTGGGTCATGGTGACCTGCAAGTTTTGTATGGCGCCTTTTTGTCCTTGGTTGTGGGCTATGGCCTGTTTGAGGCAGTGGGTGTGAAAGGTGATTTGGGCGCACTGGTTGTTGGCATGCTGTTGGCATCGCATCCAGCCACTGCAGGCTTGGCCAAATCTCTGTTTCACCTTAAGGAGCTTTTCTTGGTCGGCTTCTTCCTCAGCGTTGGCCTGGGGGCATTGCCTGACTTGCCGATGATTGGGATGGCGCTTTTATTGATGCTGCTCTTGCCTCTGAAGGGCGGCTTGTATTACATCGTGCTGATGCGCTTTAAGCTACGCACGCGCACCGGTGTGCTGTCAACACTCGCCTTGACCAACTATTCGGAGTTTGGCCTGATTGTGGTGGCGGTGGCGGCTACGGCGGGTTGGCTTTCTGCCGAGTGGCTTGTGGTGTTGTCATTGGCTGTGGCAGGCAGCTTTGTGGTCGCGGTGCCGTTCAATAGGGCCAGTGAACGGATCTACAGGCGGGTGAAAGTGCCTTTTGCCGGGCTGGAATCAAAATCTTTGATGGCTGCCGATCAACCGATCGCGATCGAGCAAGTGGATGCGGTGGTGCTCGGCCTAGGCCAAATTGGAAGTGGAGCCTACCTACGTTTGACTGACGGCTACGGTATGAAGGTGCTAGGCGTTGACAACAATGCAGACAAACTTGCACAACACTTAGCAGCAAAGCGCAACGTCATGGAGGGTGACGCCGTCGACTCAGACTTTTGGGACAAACTCGTCATCACGGATTGTGTCAAGCTTGTGCTGCTGGCCATGCCCGGGCACGCTGGCAACGTGTATGCCTTGAAGCAGCTGAGGAATCGCGCGTTTAGCGGGCATATTGTCGCGATCGTTAGCTATCCAGAGGAAGTGACGCTGCTGAAAAGTTTGGGTGCAGATGCGGTATTTCATGTTTACGATGAAGCAGGCAGCGCTTTTGCAGACGATGCGATGGCTGCCTTGAAGTGGTCACCGACGACAGGCGACGACGGATAGGGAATTCAACCATATGAGACGAAGTATGGCATGGATTTAGTGGGCAAAAGCACCACTGATAGCGCACGTTTGGGCCACGTTTGGGCCAACGCAGTCAGCCGCTGCATCGAAAACGCAGGACGCGCGCAATAGCGCAACAGCCGCTCTAGGGCTGCACGGTTATGCGCTTCGATGCGCACACTGGTGTCCACCGAGAAACCACTGTGTTTGTAGGCCAGCATGTCTTTGGCCTCGAAGCTCTCCAGCAGACGTCGCCCCACGAAGGCGCGCAGGATGCGGCGACGCAAGATGGCTTGCACTTGGGTCACAGCGGTCTCATCGATTGCACTGGCCGGTTGAAAAATCACTTTGCACGGTGAGGATTGATCGTCGGCCACAGCTTGGATAGCGGCGCCAGCACCAGCGGCGCCCGCCAATTCCTCAAACACGCCATCGACCACGCACACGTGAAAGTGCACATGCTCGTTCAGTTTTCGAACTGGAAATACAAGCCAAAAGAGCTTATCGCCACAATAGAATATGCGCAAGCAGCTATTTATTTCATACTAGAGAAATCCTCATGTCAACATCCGCTCAGTCCATCCTCATCTTCGCAGGCTCATCGCGCGTCAACTCCTTCAACCGCAAGCTCGCCAATGAAGCCGCTCGCCTCGTGCACGAAGCCGATGCGCGGCCAGAGTACATTGAGCTTTCCGATCTCAACATCCCGCTCTACAACGCAGACCTCGAATCGCGCGGCACTCCCGGCTCTGTGATCCGCCTGAAAGAAATGATGCACAGCCACGCTGGGTGGATCATCGCCAGCCCCGAATACAACGGCTCTTACACCGCCCTGTTGAAAAACACCATCGATTGGGCCAGCTCGCCCGCCAAAGCCGGCGCGGAATGCTCAGAAGACGAAGCCGCCAATTGGAAAGACGGCATGAAGCCTTTCGCTGGCAAAGTGGTGGGCCTGCTCTCCGCTTCGCCCGGCGCCTTGGGCGGCCTGCGCAGCTTGGATCATCTTGCGCCCCTGCTGCGCAATCTGCAATGCTGGCTCACGCCGCAACAATTTGCTTTAGGCAGGGCGGGCGACGCTTTTGATGCCCAAGGCCAAATCAAGGATGTAGCCAGCGTCGCCAAGGTCAAGGCTGTGGTCGATCAAGTGATTTTTGGCGCTCGCCAACTCGTTGCATAAACGCGGTCTTACGGCTTGTCGGCCAGCGCGGCCTGCATCCGTAAAACTACGCAGCCTTCACCGCGTTCATACGGATAGAGCACCTGGGCTGTATTCGCATACATTGGGCGTATGGATCCAGCCTTTCGACCCACCGATATCTCACGCCGTCAATACCTGCGCCTTAGCGCCGTCGGTGCGATCGCTGCCTGTGCAAGCACGCAGGCACAGCAGCCCGTTCGCCGATTGCGCATGCTCCTCAATACTGGTTACTCCAGCCCGCAGGCCTGGCTGTGGCTGGCTCAGTCCAAAGGCTATCTGGCCGCCGAAGGTATTGAGCTGGAACTGACGCCTGGCGGGGGTGCTTACACCGCTGCGCCGCGCATGGCCTCCGGTGAATACGACTTGGCCTACGGCGATGTCAACGCTTTGATCGAGCTCAGCGCCCGGCGTCCTGAGCTTGCACCGCGCGGCATTTACATGATGTTCAATGCATCGCCCTCTTGCGTCTTGGTCGCCGCTGACGGTCCGATTCAGCACCCTCGGCAACTGCTGGGGCAGCGCGTGATCGGGCATGACTCCGACGTCGCACTGCGTACTTTCGGCGCATTGTGTCGTCATCAGGGCATCGACGCATCGGGTGTGCAGATCAGCAGCGCTGGGTCGGGTATGGCGGGTATGGCAGAACAGGTGCTCGCGGGCCGTGCTGCGGGTGCCTTTGGGTATGTCAGCACCTTCACAGGCGCGATCACGTCTGCCGATCCCAGTTTGCTGCGCCGCGTGCGCTTTCTGCGGTTCGCTGAATTTGTGCCTGATTTGTACGGCAGTGTTGTGATGGCCTCGCCTCGCTTGCTGCGCGAGGAACCCACACGGGTCAGCGCCTTGTTGCGCGCGATCAACCGGGGCGTGCAGGAGATGCTGCGTGATCCCGAGGCGGGTTTGGAGGTAACGCTTCAAGCCGCACCCGGCTCACACCAAGCCGCAGAGCGTGCTCGCCTCAAGGCCACGCTCGAATTGGAAATGAGCGCGGCACTGCCCCTGGGCTCTGCGCAAACACAGCTTGGCGATGTCGATCCCGCGCGCCTGGCTCGCAGCATCGCCTTGATGGTGCAAGGCAGCAAACTCCCCCGGACACCCACACCATCGGAGATTTTCACCTCGGCTCATCTTCCGCCAGCCGCGGCGCGTGTGCGCGCTGATGCGCCCCGCAAGTCATTTCGCTTGCTGCTCAACACCGGCCTATCGGGCCCCGTCGCATTCTTCCTGCTCGCGCAAGATCGCCACTACCTGCGCGATGCAGGCCTTGAAGTGCAACTCTCTGGTGGCCCAGGCGCTGCGGCCATGGTGCCCATGGTGCGCGACGGCGCGTTTGATATCGGCTACGGTGATATCAGCGCGTTGATCAAGCGCATTGCTCGCAGCGCACCCAACACCGGGCCGGTGGCCATCTTCACCACCTTCAATGTCGTTCCCTTCACCATTGCGGTTGATGCGCGCGGCCCGATTCGCCTGCCACGCGATTTGGTCGGCAAGCGAATCGTGGGCCATGGCAGTGATGCTGCCTTGCTCACTTTCGATTTGTATGCTCAGGCCGCGGGCATTGACGCAAGCGCTGTAAAGGTCGATGGCTCGATGGGAGGCATGGGGCAAGCGGTGAGCGACATGCTGGGCAGCCGTGGCGCGGATGGCGTGTTTGGTTTTGTCAACACGCTGATTGCCTCTGCGGCGCCCTATGGCGTTGACTCGGCGGCGCTACGCTTTCTCAATTGGTCAGACGTCTTGCCGGAGATGTATGGCAACACCTTGTTCGTCACGCGCGAAACCTACCAGCGCAATCGACAAGCTTTGCCCAGCTTGGTGCGCGCCATCAACCAAGGCTTGGCAGACACCGTGCGCAACCCGCAAGCCGCCATCGATGCACTACTGCGCCACGCACCGGGTAGTGACGCCACGATCAATCTGCGCCGCTTGCAAGGCACCCTCGATATTGAAATGGCGCACCCAGAAGGCCGCAGCATTGGCATCGGCGATATGGACGACCAGCGGCTACAGCGTTTGATCGAGCGCATGGTTCGCGTCAAGCGCCTGCCGCGTGTGCCCAGCGTCAATGAGCTGTTTGATCGCAGCTTCTTGCCGCCCCTAGAAGCGCGCGTTCGCTCGCTCGCTTGATGAAGCAAGTCAAGCGTGCCAGAATGCTTGCTTAAGCATCCTCGCCAACACCCACCATGCCTGCGCCATTCCCTCGCTTCGCCATTTGGGTGCTCGCTTGGGCTTTGCTAGGCGCGCTCGGTGCCGTGCTCTTGGCGCGCGATCATTTAGGCCAACTGCGCAACACGTTTGACACCGACGCACGTATCGTTCATCGCTTGCTCAGCCAGCGTGTGGTGCAACATGACGCGCTGTTGTCGTCCATGGCCTTGCTCCAGCCGCCTGCGGGTGGCGAGCAGCGCCTGTCTTCGGTGTATCCACAAATCTTGGAAGTCAAGCGCCGCGAAGGCGCTGCGCAATGGGCAGATAAAGCGCTCACGCAGGCCGAAGCAAACTCCCGCTCCAAGCGCCGCGCCGAGCTGGCGCGCTTAGATTTTGCGCAAGGCCGCTACATTCTGGTCAGCGCTGCTGATCCGGCGAGCTTCGCGCTGCGGCTTGATCTGCAAGCTGTGGTGCCTTGGGCCGAATGGCCGATGAATCCGAAAAGCAGCCCGGTTCGCGTCAGCTTAGAGCATCAGGGTCAGCAATACATCGTGCAGCCCGGTCAGCTTGGCGCAGGCGGCTGGCGCTTTGAAGCGCAAAAAAACTTGGCCTCCGAGAGCCAGCCCTTCAATGCCGTGGCGGTGCAGCAAGTCGGTTGGTCGCAGTTGCCTTTGCTGCGCATCGCCGCTTGGCTCGGGCTTGTCGCTGCTGCGCTTGCCGCCCTGTTTACTCTGCTACGCCAACGCGAACAGCGCAGTCGTGCCGAAAAGCTTTTGCGCCTGGGCCAAGTCGCGCGCTTGAATCAGATGGGCGAGTTGGCCGCGGGGCTCGCTCATGAGCTCAACCAGCCGCTCACCGCGATATTGGCCAACACGCAAGCCGCGCAGCGGCTCCTCGCCGAAGATCCGCCCGAGCTCGGTACCGCGCGCGAGGCCATGAAGCAAGCGGCCACGCAAGCGCGCCGGGCATCCGATGTGATTGCCCGCCTGCGCCGCAGCATTGATCCGTCCACCCAAGCGCCGCTGCAAGCCGTCAGCCTGGCCGATGCAGCGAAGGCCGCGCTGAATTTGCTCCAGCCTGAGCTGCACAAGCATCACGTCAACGCAGCGCTGGATGCGCCGCAGCCCGTGCTCGTGATGGCCGATCCGATTGCCGTCGAGCAAATCATTCATAACCTGATCACCAATGCCATTCAAGCCATGGCCAACACACCCGCCAACCAGCGCAGCCTCACGCTTAGCGTGGCATCCGAAGGCGCAAAAGGCGTGCTGCTCGTGCGCGATAGCGGAAGCGGCATCTCCGCTGAGGCGCTGCCTCGCTTGTTTGAGCCCTTTTTTAGCACGCGTGAAGGCGGGCTGGGTCTGGGCTTGAGCCTGTGCGAATCCTTGGCTGAGAAAATGGACGGGCAACTCACCGCCAGCAACCATTCGCCCACCGGGGCCACCTTCAAATTGGCTTTGCCCCTAGCGCAGAGCACGCCCTCATGAACAGCCTAGACGCAAAATCTGCCGCGCAACCTTTATCGCCCTTGATCCAACTCATCGACGATGACGATGCCGTACGCGGTAGCCTCGCCCTGCTGATTAACACCGTGGGGCTGCGGGTGCAAAGCTGGGCTGATCCTGTAGCGTTTTTGCAGGGCTTTGATCGCGAAAGCATTGGCGCCATCGTGCTCGATGTGCGCATGCCCGGCTTGAGCGGGCTGAGTGTTTTGGAGCGTCTCATCACACAAGGCGTCGATCAGCCCGTCATCATGCTCACAGGGCATGGCACCGTCGAGATGTGTCGCCGCGCCTTCAAAGCAGGCGCTGCAGAGTTTTTGGAAAAGCCTGTCGATGATGAAGCCTTGATCGAGGCCTTGCAGCACGCGGTGCGCCAGCATGTGCGTTCGCGCCAGCGCCATCAAGCCGATCGCGCCGCCCGCGAGCGCTTTGCGCA
>JAYWHJ010000158.1:0-9368 GCA_043777795.1 Polaromonas sp.
GCAGAGAAAACCTTTAAAACCGTGGCTACCTCGGGCGGAGTATCAGCCATCGATTTGAAGCCCGATGTCACTCAGCTAGAAGGCGTGTACGCCATGAACTGGGCGCAAAACATTTGGGCTGATACCCTGGGCTAGGTGCAGATGCCCCAAGTGACGGGCTCTCAAACGGCAAGTTTCGGGGCCCTTTTCAAGATGCGCAATATAAGTAAATGCGCATGCAGTAAAGGACATCTTAATGGCTTCTTCAACCTCGCCAAGCGATGCGCAGGCGTCTACCCAGGTGTTTGCCGCAGCGGCAGAGCTGTTTGGCGTACTGTCCACACCCATTCGGCTCAAAGTGCTCAGCGTGCTGTGCGACGGTGAAATGCCCGTCTCTCAAATGCTTGAGCGCATTGACTCGTCCCAGCCCAACCTCAGCCAGCATTTGCACGTGCTGTACCGCAGCGGCATTTTGGCCAAGCGCAAAGAGGGCACTCAGGTGATCTACCGCATCCAGAGCGAGCGCGCAATGGCGATATGCCGCAGCGTGTGCACGCAAATCGCCATCGAGCTGGACGAGCCTGCGCAAATAGCGCACAGCGAGCGCCTGGTGGTGCACGCTGCGGCTTAGCCTAAAGACCTTCTATTCCCATTCCAATCCCATGCGATACAACCGATTTTTACAAGCCGCGCCGGAGGGTTTTTTAAACCCAGAGCAAGTCAGGGCCGTGCACCAAGGCAGGCGCGGGTTTTTAGGCGCCGCCTTTGCCAGCGCGGCCACGGCGATGGCAGCGGTATCCAGCGCGCGCGCGCAAACCAGCCCGGTGGGCGAGGGCGATCCGAATATTTTGACCCTACCCGGCCACACCAAATCCCTGGGCCAAGGCGTAGCCGCACGCGGTTACGGCGTTCCCAGCGTGTACGAGAAAAACCTGCAGCGTCGCGAAAGCCCGGGCCTGACGCGCGTGAGCCAAGCAGGCGTGAGCTTTTGCCCCCTGCAAGGCCTGTTTGGCATCATCACCCCCAGCGGCCTGCATTTTGAGCGGCACCACCAAGGCTGGTGGGACATTGAGCCTGACAAGCACCGCTTGATGGTCAACGGCAGCGATGAAACCATGCTTAAGCGCCCGATGGTTTTCACCATGGACGAGCTGATGCGCCTGCCCAGCGTGAGCCGCATGCACTTTATCGAATGCGGCGCCAACACCGGCATGGAGTGGGGCAACGTGGCCGTGCCCACCGTGCAGTACACCCACGGCATGCTCTCGTGCAGCGAGTTCACTGGCGTGCCTCTTAAGACGCTGCTGGACCTGTGCGGGGCAGACTACAAAAAAGGCAAGTTCGTGCTGGCCGAGGGAGCAGACGGATCGAGCATGACGCGCACCATTCCCATGAGCTTGATCGACAGCGGCGAAGTGCTGGTGGCCTATGGCCAAAACGGCGAAATGCTGCGGCCCGAAAACGGTTACCCGCTGCGCCTAGTGGTGCCCGGCGTGCAAGGTGTGAGCTGGATCAAGTACCTGCGCCGCATCGAACTGGGCGACATGCCCTACGCCACCAAAGACGAAACCATCCACTACATTGACCTGCTGCCCGACGGCCAACACCGCCAGTACACCAGCATCCAGGAAGTCAAAAGCGTCATCACCAGCCCCAGCGGCGGCCAAGTGCTGCTAGACAAAGGCTACAGCAATATTACCGGCCTGGCCTGGAGCGGGCGAGGCAAAATTACCAAAGTGGATGTGTCAGTGGACGGTGGCCGCAACTGGAAGAACGCTCGCCTGGAAGGCCCGGTGTTGAACAAATGCCTCACGCGCTTTAACTATGACTGGAGCTGGGACGGCAAAGCCGCCTTGCTGCTCTCGCGGGCGGTGGACAGCACGGGGCATGTGCAGCCGACCTACGCGCAGTTGCGCAAGGTGCGCGGGACACGCTCGATTTACCATAACAATGCGATTCAAACATGGCTCGTCTCAGAAAGCGGCGAGGTGAAAAATGTTCAACTATCTTGAAAAGCCTAAGGGAGGAAATGCGGGGAATTTTGAACGCAGAGGGCGCGAAGGTTTCGCAAAGGGCGCAGAGGAAGTCAAAGAGAAAAGGAAGGCAAAAAGATATTCGTGCTTTTCACTATTATTCCGACAGCGTTTGCGGCTAAGGGTATTTGGGAGCTTTTGTATTTCACTTATGAATTCTTGTTTGTATTTCTTTTCTGCGCACTTTGCGAAATCTTCGTGTCCTCTGCGTTCAAAATTTCTTTCCTCTTTTCCCGCTGCAATCCTCATTCTCAGTGCAACGCCATTCGCTCAAGCGCAAAGCAAATTCGATGGTATTGGCCGCACCGCCACCCCTGCCGAGGTCAAAGCTTGGGACATTGATGTGCGGCCCGACTTCAAGGGTTTGCCCAAGGGCCAAGGCTCGGTCGTGCAAGGGGAGAAGCTGTGGGAGGCGCAGTGTGCCAGTTGCCATGGTAGCTTTGGCGAAAGCAATGAGGTGTTTCCGCCCCTGGCGGGCTACACCAATGCCAAAGACGTACAAACCGGCAAAGTGGCCAGCTTGCGGCTCGATGGCGCGGCCCCTACGCGCACCAGCCTGATGAAGGTGTCCCAGCTCTCCACTCTGTGGGACTATATCAACCGCGCCATGCCGTGGACCGCGCCCAAGTCGCTCAAACCGGACGAGGTCTATGCCCTCACGGCCTACCTGCTCAATCTGGGCGATGTGGTGCCTGCAGACTTTACATTGAGTGACAAGAATATCGCTGACACCCAAAAGCGCTTGCCCAACCGTGCTGGCAAAACCACTGCGCACGGCTTGTGGCCCGGCAAAGAGCTGGGCGGCACACTCAAACCCGACGTGCAGGGCGGCACCTGTATGAACAATTGCGCCACCGAACCCAAGGTCGCCAGCTTGATTCCCGACTACGCCCGTAATGCCCACGGCAACCTGGCAGAGCAGTCGCGCGCGCTGGGCGGCTTGCGCGGTGCGCAGACGGGTAAGGGCGGCTCTTCTAAGGAAAATCAGGCTTTAGCGCAATCAAATATTACGCAAGCAGCTCCTAAAAATGCAGCAAATACAGAGCCCAACGCCAGCACCGTACAAAGCGCAGAGGTGATGCCCATTTTGCAAAAATACGCTTGCATGGCCTGCCACTCGGTGGATACCAAGCTGGTCGGCCCCAGCTTCAAAGAGGTGGCCGCCAAGCAGGGCGCGCGCGCGGATGCACAGGCCTATGTGGCTGGCAAAATCAAAGCGGGTGGTGTGGGCGTGTATGGGCAAATCCCGATGCCGGCGCAAAGTATCAGCGCTGACGATGCGCAGTTGGTGGCGCGCTGGCTGTTGCAGGGAGGGCAAAAATAGCCACACATAAGCACATAGCTGAAAGTGCTAGCACGTATCTATGTAAGGTGTAGGCCTGCGGGCCCACTAAAGCGTTAGGGATTCATCCAAGGCACATACGCCAAAGGTTTTCTACAATACAGGGTTTCTCACAGGAGTTATTTCTATGCAACGTCGTCAATTCGTACAAACAACATCAGGAGCCAGCACTTTGGCACTGGTGGCCGCTGCGGGCTGGTTGCCTGCCACTGCTTCAGCCCAGGCCGCTTGGAACAAAGCCGCCTTCGAGAGCAAAAACTTGGCCGATGCCGTCAAAGCCATGGGCGGCAGCACCGCCACCGAGAGCAAAGACATCGTGCTCACCGCCCCTGAAATTGCCGAGAACGGCAACGTGGTGCGCATTGGTGCCTCCAGCAGCAACCCGGCGGTCACGCAAATTGGGTTCGTGATTGAAAAGAACCCCAGCGCACTGTCAGCCTTGTTTGACGTGCTGCCCGGCACCGAGGCCAACTTTGCCACCAATGTGAAGATGGGCCAATCGTCCAATGTGTACGCCGTGGCCAAGATGGGCGACAAGTTTGTCTATGCGGTCAAAGAAGTCAAAGTCACGCTCGGCGGCTGCGGCGGTTGATTGAAAAAATTGAGAAGGAAACGTTATGAGTGATCCAATGAGAATTCGCGCCCAGGCAGCTGGCGACAAAGTGACTGTGCGCGTGCTGGTCAGCCACGACATGGAAAGCGGCCAGCGCCGGGGAGCCGACGGCAAACTGGTGCCCGCCCACTTCATCCAAACCATCAATGCGACCTGCAACGGCAAAACCGTCATGAGCGCGCAGTGGGGCCCGGCCGTGTCCAAAAACCCGTTCGTGCAATTTACGTTTACAGGCGCTAAAGCCGGCGACAAGATTATCGTCAGCTGGGTAGACAACAAGGGCGATAAACGTACTGATGAGGCGGTGATTTCTTAACCTGTTGCAAAGAGATTCAACCGCTTGAAGAGAGTTTCCGGTACGCGACAGATCGCGCCCTTTGCGTACCGCAAGTCCGATCCCCTACCGTAGATGGCAGATAACAACAGTCGAGGAGCATGTTTTGAAGATAAATCAACCCCTAGCCCAATGGAATACCGCGGGAGCAGCTATTTTTTCAATAGCGATGGCAGCACTTAGTTTCCAGGTGCAAGCCCAGACCAAGTCATCCCAAGATGCTATCAATGAGTACCGCCAGAGCCTGCAAGACGGCAACCCGGCTGACCTGAACGCGGCCCGTGGAGAAGGGCTGTGGAAAACCAAGCGCGGCCCCAATAACCTGAGCTTGGAGTCTTGCGACTTGGGCCTGGGCGCTGGCAAAGTCAAAGGCGCTGTCGCTGTGCTGCCACGGTATTTTGTCGACGCAGGCAAAGTGATGGACATAGAGAGCCGCCTGGTGCACTGCATGGTGACCTTGCAAGGTGCGAAACGCGAAGACTTCAGCGCCCGCACCGCATTCAGCGGCGAGGGTGCCAAGTCCACCCTCATCGAAGACCTGGTGGCTTATGTGTACGACGAGTCGCGCGACATGACCATCAAAGTACCGCAAGAACATGCACTGGAGAAGGCTTCCTACTCGCGCGGCAAAGACGCCTTTTACTTCAAAGGCGGCCCCTACGACTTCAGCTGCGCCAGCTGCCACAGCGAAGACGGCAAACGCATCCGCCTGCAAGACCTGCCCAACCTCACCAAGCCCGGCCCAGCCCAAGCGGCGTTTAGCCAGTGGCCCGCATACCGTGTAAGCCAAGGTGCGCTGCGCACCATGCAGTGGCGGCTGTACGACTGCTTTCGCCAACAGCGCTTTCCAGAGCTGCAATACCTCAGCCAAACCTCGGTCGATTTGATCACCTTCATGGGTGTCAACGCCAACGGCGGCAAGATGGCCGCGCCCGCCATCAAACGTTAATCAGAGGAAAATACTATGATAAATAAGCCTCTAGCGCAATGGAATAAAGCGCAAGCAGCTACTTTTTTAGTAGCGAATACTCGCACTGTAGCTACCGCCGCATGTGTGCTCAGCGCCTCACTATTGGCCAGTTGCAGCTCGCTGCCCAGCGCTACCGAATCGCTGGCCGCCATCAAAGGCAGCTTCTCCGAGCGCGGCATCGCCAAGCTGGACCGCCTGGAGCAAACCGACATTCAAAAAGTCTGTTCTGAGGCCAACGCGAGTGGTAAGCCTGTACCCGAGGCCACCCGCAAGCGCCTGGAAAAAACCCTCTACGATGCCATTCCTTACCCTGCCGACGGCAAGTATGTAGGCGACTGGAAAGAGGGCGAGAAGATCGCCCAAAACGGACGCGGCATGCAGTTCAGCGATGTGGCCGGCGTTCCTAACGGTGCCAACTGCTACGCCTGCCACCAGATTAGCCCGACAGAGATCAGCTACGGCAACCAAGGCCCCAGTTTGCTCAAGTACGGCAGCATCCGCGGCGTTAAAGACCCTGCCAGCAAAGACTCCGAAGCCATGGTCAAGTACACCTGGGCCCGCATCTGGAACACCCACAGCGTCAACCTGTGCAGCAACATGCCGCGCTTTGGTGACGCAGGTATTTTGACCACAGCGCAGGTGAAGGATGTGATGGCTTTGCTGCTCTCTCCTGAGTCGCCAGTGAATAAGTAGTTTTTATTGCATTGAAATACGGGGATTTGTGGAGCGCTGAGGGCGTAAAGATTTCGCAAAAAGCGCAAAAGAAAAGATACCAAAAAAATACAAAATAGGAGTCAAAAAACGTTTGAGTTTTTGATGGTCATTTGAGATCGCTTACAAACCCCGTTTCTTAAATTTTGTTTTTCTTTTCTCTGCCTTCTTTTACGCGCCCTGCGAAACCTTCGCGCCCTCCGCGTTCAAGAAATCCCCTCTCCCTTTGATGAACGCCGACTTCCGCCCATGAACCTCACCCGCCGCGAATTTAGTTCCGTCCTCACCGCTGCAGCCGTAGCGGGTTTTCCTTTGGTGCGCGAAGCGAGTGCGAAAGAGGCGGAGGTCAACTACAACGTGCCCAAGACGGGCAATGTGCATCTGCTGCACATGACCGACTGCCACGCCCAGCTCTTGCCTGTCTACTTTCGTGAGCCCAATGTAAATATAGGCATTGGCAGCATGTGGGGCAAGGTGCCGCATTTGGTGGGCGACTATTTGATGAAATACGCCGCACTGCCTGCGGGTGGTGCGCTGGCTTATGCGCATACCTATGTGGACTTTGAGGCCTGCGCCAAACAGTATGGCAAGGTGGGTGGTTTTGCGCACATAGCCACGCTGGTCAAGCAGCTTAAGGCCAGCCGCCCGGGTGCGCTGTTGCTGGACGGTGGCGACACTTGGCAGGGCAGTGCGACCAGCCTGTGGACCGGCGCGCAAGACATGGTGGATGCGGCCAAGCTGTTGGGCGTGGACGTGATGACCGCGCATTGGGAGTTTACCTATGGCGAAGAGCGGGTCAAGCAGATTATTGAGAAAGACTTTGCACCCAGTGCCGGCTTTAAAGGCATCGACTTCATTGCGCAAAACGTCAAAACCAAAGACTTTGAAGACCCGGTGTTCAAGCCCTATGTCATCAAAGAAATGAACGGTGTGAGCGTAGCCATCATCGGCCAGGCTTTTCCGTACACACCCATCGCCAACCCCGGCTGGCAAGTGCCCAACTGGAGTTTTGGTATCCGTGAAGACGATTTGCAAAAGCAGGTGAACGAATGCCGCGCCAAGGGGGCGCAGGCCGTGGTGCTGCTCAGCCATAACGGCATGGATGTCGATTTAAAGCTCGCTTCGCGCGTGACTGGCATTGATGCGATTTTGGGCGGCCACACCCACGACGGCGTGCCTGTGCCCACAATGGTAAAAAACTCCGCAGGCCAAACCTTGGTGACAAACGCTGGCAGCAATGGCAAGTTCCTCGGTGTACTGGACATCGACGTCAAAGACAAAAAGGTAGCAGGCATTCAATACAAACTGCTGCCGGTCTTTGCCAACTACTTGCCCGCCGACAAAGCCATGCAAACGCTGATCGACAAAATTCGCTCGCCGTTCAAAGCTAAACTGGAAGAAACCCTCGCTGTCACCGAAGGCTTGTTGTACCGCCGCGGTAACTTCAATGGCACGTTTGACCAGCTGATTACCGATGCACTCATCAACGTGCGCGGTGCACAGATTGCGTTCTCGCCTGGCTTCAGATGGGGTACATCTTTGTTGTCCGGTCAAGCCATCACCCGCGAGCATCTGCTAGACCAAACAGCCATTACTTACCCGTGGACAACGCTCACCGACATGTCGGGCGAGACGATTAAAACTATTTTGGAAGACGTGTGCGACAACCTGTTTAACCCCGACCCTTACTACCAACAAGGCGGCGACATGGTACGTACCGGCGGCATGAGTTACACCTGCGACCCCAGCGCCAAAGCAGGTGCGCGCATCAGCGACATGCGCATGGGTGGCCAACCTATTGAAGGGAACAAAACCTACAAAGTAGCAGGCTGGGCTCCTGTGCAAGAGGCCAGTAAAAACGCCGGGCCGCCGATATGGGATGTGGTGGAGACGTACCTGAAAGACAAAAAGATCATCCAGCCGATCAAACTGCTCAACCCCAAGCTGCTCAACTTGGATGGCAACCCCGGAATGGTGCTTTGAAAGCTCGACCAGTCCCAAAGTTTCAGTAAAGCGTGTCCTGTGGTCGCCGCCGTCTATCTGGGCGCAGAAAATGTGGGGTTGAGTGAACTAATTCACACCCTGTTTTTTTTGCGGCGGTATTGAAGGCCCATTCATACTAAAGTTCGCGGATGTTACCAAATGCCCCCCCATTAAGTTCTCGAATTGAATCTATTCTGCGCCGGCTTCGCAACAGTGTGCTGCTAGCCTGTACCTTGCTGGGGCCTGGTTGGTTGCTGGCACAAACCTGCTCTATTTCAGCGCAGGGTGCGGCTGCCACCATTGGCACCGCGCCGAATACCTACTTCCCGGGCGTCACTGCCAATTTGGTCGCGGGCAGCTCGCAGATTAGTCTGGGTGCGGGGACAGGTCTTAACGCGGCCATCAATACTGGTGATTTGCTGCTGATCATCCAAATGCAGGGCGCAACCATCAACTCAAGTAACACCAACCAATACGGAGACGGTGCAGGCTCTGGGGTGGTAGAAAGTAACACGGGTGATCCAGCGCGCGGCAGCTCTGCCAATACAGCGGGTACGTATGAATTTGCAGTAGCCACCAATAGCGTGGCCTTTGCAGGCGTGGCCACCCTGAACTTGAGTGCGCCGTTGCAAAACAATTACACCGATGCTGCTGCCACAGCCACTCAAGGTCAGCAGCGCTATCAAGTTATTCGTGTGCCGCAATATACCTCTTTGACCCTGAACGGCACGCTATCACCGCCTGCCTGGAACGGCACCTCAGGGGGTGTGCTGGTCATGGATGTGAGTGGACGGCTCAATTTTAATGGGCAAACGATTGACATTTCGCAGCGCGGTTTTCGTGGCGGCGGGGGTTATGTGCAAAACCCGCTGTGCACCGCCAATGGCGGGACAAACCCATGTACTGACTATCGCGCTGCGAACGCCGCCGATGCTAATGGAGCTTTCAAAGGTGAGGGCATTGCTGGCACGCCTGCGTATTTGTACGACAGCCTGTTGGCAGCGACCTCTGGCAGCACGACGGGGGCAGACGGCTACCCCAACGGGGATCGCGCCCGTGGCGCTCCCGGCAACGCAGGTGGTGGGGGCAATCAGCACAACGCTGGCGGTGGTGGTGGTGGCAACGGCGGCATAGGTGGCTTTGGCGGCAACACCTGGAACGCGAGCACCGTTAACTACGAGGGTGAGCGCTACGGTGGGTTTGGTGGCGCCAATGGCTACAACGCAGCCAATCGTATCATCATGGGCGGTGGCGGTGGCGCAGGTGATGTAGGCGGCAATGGCGGAGCGGCTCCCAATTTGGCGCATGGTGGTTCTGGTGGGGGTATTTTGATGATTCGTGCCGGCTCCGTGATCGGCGGGGGAACGATCAATGCGAACGGTGCCCCTGGTATCCCTGGCCCG
>JAYWHJ010000159.1:0-9366 GCA_043777795.1 Polaromonas sp.
GGTTTGAGGCCTTTGGCGACGACCCCAGTGGCCAGGGCCTGAACCCTAGCGCGCTGGCGGCTCGTGCCCTGCATGGCAAACGCATCGCGGGGCACCGCATTGTGGCCAGGGTGTTGCCTTGCGTGTTCGGCCAGTCTGTCACCACGCTCAAGTCGCTCGTGTTGGCCCACCGTCCCGCGTTGGTGGTGTGCGTAGGTCAGGCAGGTGGCCGCGCAGGTATTTCCATCGAACGCATCGCCGTTAACTTGGACGATGCCCCGCTGCCCGACAACGCAGGCCGCATGCTGCACAACACACCCGTGGTGGCCAGCGGGCCAGCCGCGTACTTCAGCACCCTGCCCGTACAAGCCATGCTCGCCGCGCTGCAGCGCGCAGGCACGCCCTGCGAGCTGTCCAGCAGCGCCGGGCATTTTGTCTGCAACCATGTGTTTTACGCGCTCATGCATTTGCTGGCCAAGAAAAAGAGCGTTGTGCGCGGCGGTTTTGTGCATGTGCCGTATCTGCCTGAGCAAGCTGCTGCCAGCGGCGCGCCCAGTATGCCTTTGGAGGAGATGACGAAAGGCTTATCGCTGGCCATACGGGCCGCGCTCATCTAATCGCCACCTATTTACTATAATATTTATAGCTGTTACCGCAATATTTTATTGCGCCACAGCCTAATTTAGCTTTAAAAATGATTCTCAATGCACAGCTAACTTCCGATGCTCTGCCCTACGCGCCGTTGGCAGCAGAAATAGCGCGCCTGCTGCAAGACAGCAGCGTGCAGGTGCCGCCGCGTTTGGTACAAAGCTTGCCCGGTGGTGCCAGCTTGTTTGTCATGCCTGCGCACGATGGGCAGTCGGCCATTACCAAACTCATCACCTTCACTCCGGCCAATGCAGGTACTGGCCGCGCTACCATCCAAGGCGACGTGGTGGTGTTTGACATCGCCACTGGCCAGCGCTGCTTGGTGCTGGATGGCCCGACGGTCACTGCGCGGCGCACAGCCGCTGTTTCACTGTTGGCCGCACAAAGGCTGGCAGCAGCACCGAAAGGCCCGCTGCTCATCATCGGTGCAGGCGTGCAGGGCCGCGCGCACCTGGAAGCCTTGGTCACCGGGCTCGGTGTGCGGCAAGTGTTCATCCACTCGCGCAGCGCCACCAGCGCGCAGGCTTTGGTGCAGCATGCGCAAAGATTGTTTCAGCAACTGGGAATAGCCGAAGGCAAAGCCGATGCCGTGACCCGCCCCACCGAGGTGCTGGCACAGTGCACTTTGGTAGTCACTTGCACACCCGCGCGCGCCCATGTGCTGCACAGCAGCGTCGTGCTGCACCCACAGGTATTCATCAGTGCAGTAGGTGCTTTTACCCCGCAGATGGTGGAGCTTGCACCCAGTGTGGTGCGGCACTTTGCGCAGCTTGGCCGGATCGTCGTCGACACCATGGAAGCCGCGCACGAAGCGGGCGATTTGCTGCAAGCGCAGATCGATGTCAGCGCCTGCGCCACACTGCAACAGACTCTGAATGCCGCACAGGCAAGCCAAGCCACGCTGTTTAAAAGTTGCGGCTGGGCAGGCTGGGATTTGGCTGCCGCTCGGTTAGCACGTCAATCGGGTTGATGTGCTACAGCAAGTATGCGGCCCGATTGGGGCGGCGCTTTAAGGATTGCGGCGAATCAGCTTACCCGACGCCGTTTGCTGGTCCCCTTGGTAAACGCCCTCCCAGCGGTCGCCGCTGGCCCAAACAAATACGCCTTCGCCGTTTTTGAGGCCTGCGCGCCATTGGCCGGTGTACTTATCGCCACCTTTCCACTCGTAGGTACCGTGCCCGTCAGGCACGCCCTGGTGAAAGCCACCTCTGTACACGTCGCCCTCGGCATACTTCATCGCACCTGCGCCGTGTGGCAAGCCACCCACCACCTCGCCTTGGTACTGGTTGCCGTTCGCAAAATGCAGCTGGCCCACACCATGGGCCACGTCCATTTGCCATAGGCCGTCATAGGTCTGGCCGCTGCGCCACACATATACACCCACGCCATGCGCTTTGCCATTGGTAAACGCACCTCGGTAGGTGTCGCCCGACGCATACGTCATAAAGCCGTGGCCGTTGGCGATGCTGTCGGTCACCTCGCCTTCGTACCGGTCACCATTTTTAAATACCAAGATGCCTTGGCCTATTGCGCGGTCATCTACCCACTGCCCGCTGTACTGCCCGCCGCTCCAAGTAAACACACCGTGCCCTTGGCGCTTGCCGGTGATCAAGGTGCCCTCAAACACATCGCCATTGTCCCAAGCCACTTTGCCCACGCCGGACCACGTGCGGCTTTTCGGGTCGCTGGCAAAGCGGCCCGAAAATTTGGTGCTACCCGCCAAATGTTCACCCTCGGGGAATGGTTTGCCATTGCTGTCCCGCAATGCTGGATGGCTTGCAAGATCCGGTTGTGCTGTCGGCATGCTTGGTTTGGCTTGAGCGGGAGAGCTGGGCTTCCCGGGAGGACTGGCAAGGGCCACTGCGCTTGCTGCGGCCGCAGGTTTGGCGTCAGTCACAGAGCTAGGTACAGGTTTCGCAAACGCCTGTAGCGAGGCCACCCGCGAATGCGCCACCTGCACAAAAACACCCTGCGGATACCGTGCGACATAGCTGCGCAGCTCTTCCACCGAACCGCTGTTTTTGACCGTGTCCCACAGGCTCAATTCAAGCTTGGTAGCGTCAGAGCCTTCCACACGTGCCACGCCTGTTGCTGCACCCGCTAAAGCCGCTGGCGCGATGGAAGCCACCTGCTTCGGCTGAAAATAAAATTGCCCCTCCAACGCCGTATTTTCCCAAGGCGTTTGCTGATTATTGCTGTCGCGCCGCACCAAGGTGCGCACCTGTTTAAACACTTCCTCCACTGGCAGGCCGGGGTTGGAGATCACCTTGGCCAAATGCTGTGTGTACAGCCCGTTTTGTCCGGTACCGTCGGACGCTACCGATCCGGGCGAGGTAGAGTAAGCCACCATCGAACCTGAAGGCGCGCTCATGGTTGCCAAGCCCATGCTTGATGCGCGGGAGCGCACGGCAAACGGGTTGTTTCGGCAGGCGTCCAGGATCACCAAATTGACGCGGTTGCCTGCGGACTGCATTTTCTCCAGGACCAGCTGCGCGTTCAGAGCGTCTTCGGCTACCTCGTCTTCGTTGCGAATGTCCGAGTCAATCGACACCAGGTAGTTTTCACCCCTCACCTGCACACCGTGGCCTGCAAAGTAAAACAAACCCACACCACCACGTTGCTTGAGGCGATCACCAAAATCTCTGACCAAACGCCGCGTCTCTCGCAAGCTGGCGTTTTCTGCCTTGATGACCTGAAAGCCAGCTTGCTTGAGCACTGCCTCCATCAGCCGCGCGTCGTTCACGGGGTTGGTCAGCGGCGCATTGCGGTAGTTGGCATTGCCAATCACCAAGGCCAAGCGGTGCTCGCCTGCCTCTTGCGCATGGACATACGCGGACGCGAGACTCCCCAATAGCAGCAGGGCCAGGGCAGCGCGCACCCAGCGCACAGCGCGGGTTTGCAAAGAAGGGAGCGTACAGGCGTACATTTCCTTGCATTATTTCACAAATATGCTTATTCGGATGCCCTAAAAGAGCGCGCATCCGCCATCACGCACGTCCTCATAATCGCCTCCTGCATTACAATTGCATCACACACCAGGAGCCTCCCATGCGAACCGCCACCCTCCCCGCTGTACGCGTCAGCCCAGATACCCGAAGCTTGATTGAGTCTGTCCTGCGTGAAGGCGAGACTTTGTCAACCTTTATCGAAAAAACCGTCAGAACCCAGGCCGAGTGGCGCAAAGAAGACCAAGCGTTTTACGCAGAAGCTCTGCGCCGATCAGCCTTGGTTAAATCCGGCGAGATGAAAACCGTGAGCCACGAAGAAGTCATTCAAGGCCTACGCAATAAACTAGAGCGCAAGAAACAAGAAAAACTGCTGAAAAAAGCGGCATGAAAACCTACAAGCTAAGTTACAGCACCAAGGCGCGTGATGATCTGAACAGCTTGTATGATTTTTTACTTGAAATCGATGTAGACCTAGCTGCCCGTGCCATCGACACCATCGACTCTGCCGTCAATGCCATGCGGCACCATCCCTATATCTGCCGCAAAGCTGCCAATGGTGCGCTAGGCAGATATTGGCGCGAATTGATCGTCGATTTTAGTAGCTCAGGCTACCTTGTGTTGTTTCAAATCACGGATGAAGATACGCTATTGATCGTGGCGGTGAAGCACCAGCGGGAGAGTGACTATCACTGATTATTCAAGATTCACCTATGGTTTATAGCTCAACACTCAAATTCGATGAATCACGCGGTCTATGGATTTCGTCGCGTGGAGCTGCCAACAGAAACCTGTCGCTTGAAATACTTGTACCTTTCCTCATTTTCCTGTGTTTTTTGAACTACGAGCTTGAATTTTTTCCAAAAATTGCCGCAGCATTTCTCTCAATAACGGTAATTTTGGGAATTTATCTAGCATATCGGAAGCAAATCGGTCAGATTGAAATTGATATACCAAGATCACGGATCAGACTTGTTCAGCCCAGTCTATTTCTACGCCAGAGGATCAGTTACATTCACTTTCCCACAGTAAGATTTCTAAGATCCACCATGATTTCCGACGGAGAATATAGGTTCAACGCGCTTGAACTAGTCCTCAAGTCAGGCGATGCCTCGGTCGAAATAGCAAGATTTAATCCTACGCCTACAACTGATGGCAGCCTCAGTTTTCGTCAGATAGTTGTAGAAAACTCTGAAGCAAAAGCACTGCGCAAGCAGTTCTGTAGTCTGACCGGCATCAGAGATTTTGGATTTTTGAGCTCAATTTCGGCAACCCCCATTGATATGGGAGCACCGTGATTCAGGAAACGTTATCAAGCCTTCGGCAAGGTCACCCCCACCTGCCCCTGATACTTCCCACCCCGATCCTTGTAAGAGGTCTCGCACACATCATCCGCCGAGCTTTCAAAAAACAGCACTTGCGCGCAGCCTTCGCCTGCGTAGATTTTGGCTGGCAGTGGCGTGGTGTTGGAAAACTCCAAAGTTACATAGCCCTCCCACTCGGGCTCAAAGGGCGTGACGTTGACGATGATGCCGCAGCGGGCGTAGGTGCTTTTGCCCAGGCAGATGGTGAGCACGTTACGGGGGATGCGAAAGTACTCTAGCGTGCGGGCTAGTGCAAAGCTGTTGGGCGGGATGATGCAGCTGTCGCCGCTAAAGTCGACAAAGCTTTTTTCATCGAAGTTTTTCGGGTCTACCACAGTGCTGTGGATGTTGGTAAACACCTTGAACTCGGGCGCGCAGCGGATGTCGTAGCCGTAGCTGCTGGTGCCGTAGCTGATGATTTTTTGGCTCACGCCGTTCACATCACGTGTACGCACCTGCTTGGGCTCGAAGGGCTCGATCATGCCGTGGCTCTCCACCATGCGGCGTATCCATTTGTCAGATTTGATTGTCATAGCCTGCATTGTATGCAGACTGGAAGAGGTTTTGACCAACCCAGCCCTTGCAAACGCTCAGGCAGGCTCAGGCCAAAGAGAACGAGACTGAGCCTAAGCCGCCAAGGCTTCCAGCAGCTCGGTCTCTATCTCAATCTGCTTTTTGTTGTGCTGCAGCTCGGGGCCGTCTATCAAGAAGGTGTCTTCTACGCGCTCGCCTAGTGTGCTGATTTTGGCGAGCTGGAGGTTGACTTTGTGGTGTGCCAGCACGCGGGCAATGGCATAGAGCAGGCCTGCGCGATCGCTGGCGCTGACGCTTAAGATCCAGCGCTGGGCTTTTTCGTCGGGGCGCAAATCGACCCGGGGCTGGAAAGGGAAGCTCTTGACCCGACGTGACTGGCGGACACGGGCTGAGCTGGGCAGTGGGCGCTGCTCCGCGACGGTGCGGGAGAGCTCTACCTCCACCATGCTCATCATTTCGCGGTAGTGCTCCTGCACCGCCGAGGTGACGACCTGGAAGGTGTCAAGCGCGTAGCCGTTGTTGGCGGTGTGTACCTTGGCGTCCAAAATGCTGAAGCCGTTTTGGTCAAAAAAGCCGCAAATCCGGGCGAAAAGATCGGGTTGATCGGGGGTATACACCAGCACCTGCATGCCCTCGCCGATCGGCGACAGGCGGGCGCGCACAAAGGTAGTTCCAGCCTGAGAGGCTGGAGATGCCAACGCGCCAGCTGGAACACCCTCTACAGCATCATTTTTTATGCCATTTTGGCCTGCAGGCGAATGAAATACTGCGGGAGAAGCTACTTTTTTAGTAGCAACATTCTGGCTGGCGTAACGTGAGAGTTGGCGTGCATGCCAAGCCAAATCGCTGGCATCGTGGCGCATAAAGTAGCCCACGTCGAGCGTGTCCCACAAGGCCTTGTGCGCTTCAAAAGGCAAGGCGTACAAGGCCAGAGTCTGCAAGGCCTCGCGTTTGCGCGCCTCTACCTCAGCGCTGGCGTCTGGCGCACGGCCGCCCAGGGTGCGCAGGGTCAGGCGGTACAGGTCTTCCAGCAGTTTGCCTTTCCAGGCGTTCCACACTTTAGGGGAAGTGCCGCGTATGTCGGCCACGGTAAACAGGTACAGCGCAGTGAGGTAGCGCTCATTGCCTACGCGTTTGGCAAATGCGGCAATCACGTCGGGGTCGCTGAGGTCTTGCTTTTGGGCAATGCTGCTCATCGAGAGGTGCTGGGCCACGATGAACTCGATCAAGGCGGCATCTTCTTTGGCAATGCCGTGCTGGCGGCAGAACACGCGCACGTCTTTGGCGCCCAGCTCGCTATGGTCGCCACCCCGGCCTTTGGCAATATCGTGGAACAGTGCTGCGGTGTACAAAACCCACGGCTTGTCCCAGCCGCTGGCCAGTTGGCTGCAAAACGGGTACTCATGCGCATGCTCGGCCAAGAAGAAGCGGCGCACATTGCGCAGCACCATCAAGATGTGCTGGTCGACGGTGTACACATGGAACAGGTCATGCTGCATTTGCCCGACAATTTTGCGAAACACCCACAGATAGCGGCCCAGCACCGAGGTTTGGTTCATCAGGCGCATTGCATGGGTGATGCCATTGGGCTCAATGAGGATACGGGCGAAGGTGGCGCGGTTCACCGGGTCTTTGCGAAAGGCCGCGTTCATCACGTGGCGTGCGTTGTACAGCGCGCGCAGCGTGCGGGCTGACAGGCCCTTCACGCCTCCCGTGGTTTGATAGATATGAAAGGTCTCCAAAATCGCGTGCGGGTCTTTCACATACAGGTCGTCGCTGGCAACTTCAATCATGCCGGCTTTGTTGGAAAACCTGGCATTGATCGGCTGCGGCTCATGCGTTTGGGGGTTGGTGCGCTCTTCCAGCCGCTCAGCAATGTTGAGCAGCAAAATTTGGTTAAGCTGCACAACTGCTTTGGCTGCCCAGTAGTAGCCGCGCATGAGCTTTTCGCTGGCTTTGCGTTGGCTGTAGCTCTCACCTTGGCTGTTGGCGATGTAGCCAAAACTGGTCGCAACCACATGCTGCAGGTCAAACACCAACCTGTCCTCTCGTCGGTTAGCCGCGATGTGCAAGCGCGAGCGCACTAAGCTGAGCATGGCTTCGTTAAGTTTGATTTGCTTGACCTCGAGCGCCGTGGCCAAGCCGTTGCGCTCCAGCTCGTCCCAGCTTTTGCCCAGGCCCGCAGCTTTGGCTACCCATAAAATCACTTGCAAATCACGCAGGCCACCAGGGGACTCTTTGCAGTTAGGCTCCAGCGCATAAGGCGTGTCTTCAAACTTGGCGTGGCGCTGGCGCATCTCCAGCGTTTTGGCGGTGAAGAAGGCTTGCGGGTCGAGCGCCGCGATAAATGCCTTTAAAAAGCGCTTGTACAGCTTGCTGTCCCCCGTGATCAGGCGCGACTCCAACAGGCTGGTTTGGATGGTGACATCGTTCTCTGCCTCTGCAACGCACTCGGCCACCGTGCGCACGCTGGAACCGATCTCCAAGCCCGCATCCCAGCAGGCGCTGATAAAGTTTTCAATCGTGGTCTTCAACTGCGCGTCGGTGTCGGGCGAGGCGGCGTCGGGCAAGACCAGCAGCACGTCCACGTCTGAATACGGAAACAGCTCGCCACGGCCATAGCCGCCTACGGCCATCAGGGCGCAGCCGGCGTCAAACCCTGCCTCGGCCCACAGCCTGCGCAGCACGTCATCGGTAGCGCTTGAGAGCTGGTGCAAATGGCGCTTGACACTGCGGGTGGACGCGCCAGTCGCGGCCACAGCGGCCAACAGCTCGCGCTTTTTCAAGCGATATTGCTCTTTAGCTGAATAAATCATCGCGGGAGCAGCTACGGAATTAATAGCGAGAAGGTATCAAGTAGCAGTGACAAAAGCAGGCGGTGGCGGCGTACCAGCGGACTGGGTCATGATCTCCCACCCGGTCTCGGTCACCAGCACACTATGCTCCCATTGGGCTGAGAGTGAATGGTCTTTCGTCACAATCGTCCAGCCATCACCCAGCTCGCGGATCTCTTTGCGACCCAGGTTAATCATCGGCTCGACCGTAAAGATCATGCCCGGCTTGAGCACCTCACCAGTACCCGCCTTGCCATAGTGCAGCACCTGCGGCTCTTCATGGAACTTTTGCCCAACGCCGTGGCCGCAAAACTCGCGCACCACGCTGTAGCCGTTGCCTTCGGCAAACTTTTGGATCGCCGCACCAATGTCACCCAGACGCGCACCCGCCTTGACCTGGCTAATGCCGTGCCACATAGCGTCATAGGTGAGCGCGCACAGGCGCTTGGCAAAGGGCGACACTTCGCCCACCAAAAACATGCGGCTGGTGTCACCATGCCAGCCGTCTTTAATGACCGTCACGTCGATGTTGATGATGTCGCCTTTTTTAAGCGCCTTGTCGCTGGGCATACCATGGCAGACCACATGGTTAACCGAGGCGCAAATAGCCCCTGGAAAGGGCGGGTAGCCCGGCGGCGCGTAGCCCACTGTGGCCGAGGTGCATTGCTGCACATTGGTAATGAACTCCAGCGCCATTTTGTCCAGCGCTTTGGTCGTCACGCCCGGCACGATGTGCGGGGTCAGAAAGTCCAACACCTCGGCAGCCAGCCTCCCGGCAATGCGCATGCCCGCAATGCCCGCTTCGTCTTTGAATGTAATGCTCATGGCAGGATTATCCCAGACCTTGGCAAACCTTCCTTGGGCGCCGCTATTGCATGACTGTTAGCAGCATGGAAATGGTTTGCACAGAGGTGCAAACCAGCCGTTTAGACCGCAATTTCTGAATTTATTCTTGAGCCTGCAAACAAGTAGCAGCCCAACGCGCCGAAGAGATTAACCCAATGGGCAAACAAACCTCCCCCGCCAAAGAAGTGACGCTAGACGACCTGCTGACCAGCTTTC
>JAYWHJ010000160.1:0-25642 GCA_043777795.1 Polaromonas sp.
CACTGGCACGGGCGTGTACCAGGCGGCCAAAGATGCGGGCAAACTGGCCATTGGTGTGGACAGCAACCAAAACCATTTGCAGCCCGGCACCATGCTCACATCGATGCTCAAGCGCGTGGACGTGGCGGTGTACAACGTGGCCAAAAACCACACCCCGGGCATCAGCGCGTTAGGCCTGAAAGAAGGCGGCGTGGACTACGCCATGGACAGCAACAACGACAAGCTGGTGTCCGCCGATATGCGCAAAAAAGTAGATGCCGCCAAAGCTGAAATCATCAGCGGAAAAATCAAGGTGGTGGACTACATGGCGGCTGGCAAATGTGAGTGAGCACTTTAAATCAGTCTAGGCATGGACTGTGCTACGCTAACTGCGTGACCCCTGAGACCCACGCCCCACAGACAAGCCGCACCGCGCCAGCCGCCGTGCGGCTTTCTGCTGCTACAGCGCAGGTTTCTTCGCCCGCTGTGCGGATGGTCGCGATGGAAAAACGCTTTGGCAGCGTGCGTGCCAACCGGGATGTGAACCTGACGGTGCAAGCGGGTACCATCCACGGCCTGGTCGGCGAAAACGGCGCGGGCAAAAGCACGCTGATGTCGATTTTGTATGGCTTTTACACCGCCGACTCCGGGCAGATCGAGGTTCAGGGCCAGGCCGTGCGCATTCGCCACTCCGACGAAGCTATCCGCCTGGGCATTGGCATGGTGCACCAGCACTTTATGCTGGTAGACACCTTGTCGGCGCTGGACAACGTGCTCTTGGGCGTAGAGCCCTACTTTGATCTGCGTCGCTCGCAACGCGAAACCCAGGTCAAACTGCAAGCGCTGATGCAAGAGACCGGCCTGCAGGTGCCGCTGGACAGCTTGGTAGAAGACCTCAGCGTGGGCGACCGCCAACGGCTGGAAATTCTCAAAGCGCTGCACCGTGGCGCGCGTATCTTGATTTTGGACGAGCCCACTGCCGTGCTGACTGCGCAGGAAACCGATGCACTGTTCATCGTGCTGCGCCGCCTGCGTGCGCAGGGCAAGACGATTATTTTGATCACCCACAAGCTGCGCGAGGTGCTGGCCCTGTGCGACTTCGTTACAGTGATGCGCGCGGGCCAAGTGGTGCACGAGTGCGCCTCGCAAGGTGCGACTGTGGAGCAACTAGCCCAGGCTATGGTGGGGCGCAAACTGCAAGCCCCCGCAGCGCGCACCGCCCTGCATGCCAACGCACCCGTGCGCCTGCTGGCCAGCGGTATCCAGTATGCGGATGCGCATGGCGTACAACGCTTGCGCGGTGTGTCGCTGCAAGTGCGCGCGGGCGAGATTGTGGGTGTAGCCGGTGTAGCGGGCAATGGGCAAACCGAGCTGCTGGAAATTTTAAGTGGCATGCGCCGCCCGTCTGGTGGCAGCATGCAAGTGGGAGGGGTGACGTATGCCGCCGCGCAGTGGCTTCACCCGCAGGCCGCGCGCCGCGCAGGCCTGGCCCATGTGCCCGAGGACCGGCACGAGCGCGGCCTGGTCATGCCCTTTGCCGCCTGGGAGTCTGCCGTACTGGGCTACGAGCGGCTGGCCACCTACAGCCAAGGCCTGTGGCTCAAAACCCGCGCCATGCTGAGCGACACCAACACCCTGATGCAGCGCTTTGATGTGCGGCCACCGCACCCGCAGCTGGGCTCGTCCAAGTTCTCGGGTGGAAATCAGCAAAAACTGATTTTGGCGCGTGAGTTTAACCAGCAACCCCAAGTGCTGCTGGTAGGCCAGCCCACTCGCGGGGTAGACATTGGCGCGATTGAATTTATCCACGGCCAGCTGCGCGCGCTGCGCGATGCGGGCTGCGCTATTTTGTTGGTGTCTAGCGAGCTGGAAGAAATACTGGCACTCTCTGACCGCGTGCTCGTGGTGAACCAAGGCCACATCACCGGCGAGTTGCCGGTGCAAGAATGCAATGAACACAATTTGGGGCTGCTGATGGTGTCGCAAAATTCGTCGCAAAGCGCTTCGTCAGAAGTTGCAAGTGCCTCGCAAGCCGCTCCGCAGGCGGCCGCCGTAGAGGGCGCACTATGAGCAGCGGCGCGCAAGACTTGCCACGCTGGGTAGACATTGGCGTAGTGCCTTTGGTCAACTTGGCCATCGCTTTGGTGGCCTCGGGCATCGTCGTGGCCTTGGTAGGGCAAAGCCCTGGCGAGGTGCTGCACGCACTGCTCAAAGGCGCACTGGGCACGCAGCGCGGCCTGAGCTACACGCTGTACTACGCCACCACCTTTGTCTTCACCGGCCTGGCAGTAGCGGTGGCTTTCCACGCGGGTTTGTTCAATATTGGTGGCGAGGGCCAGGCCATGCTGGGCGGCTTGGGTGCGGGCTTGCTGGCGCTGTGGCTTGCACCTTACTTGCCCAGTTGGTTAGTGCTGCCGCTGATGGTACTGGCCGCTGCGGCATTGGCTATGCTGTGGGCTTTAATCCCCGCTTACCTGCAAGCCTACCGGGGCAGCCACATCGTCATCACCACCATCATGTTTAACTTTTTGGCCAGCAGCTTGCTGGTGTACTTGCTGGTCAATGTGCTAAAACCCGCTGGCGAGATGAACGTGCAAAGCGCCGTGTTTGCCGCCAGCGCCAAAATGCCCGGCGTGCACACGGCGCTGGGCTGGCTGGGCTTGGAGTGGCCTTCGTCGCCGCTGAACCTGAGCGTGTTGATCGCCATTGCCGCATCGGTCGGCGTGTATTTGCTGCTGTGGAAAACGCGCATTGGCTACCAGCTGCGCGCCAGCGGGGCCAGCCCAGGCGCGGCGGTCTACGCAGGCATTACGCCGCAGCGCCAGGTGCTGATCGCCATGGCGGTCTCGGGCGCGCTGGCAGGCATGGTGGCCATGAACGAAGTGGCTGGTGTGCATGGCAAGTTGCTGCCCGACTTTGTGGCCGGTGCAGGCTTTACCGGTATCGCCGTGGCGCTGATGGGGCGCAACCACCCGGCAGGCATCGTGCTGGCCAGCCTGCTGTTTGGCATGATCTACCAAGGCGGTGCCGAGGTGGCGTTTGAGGTGAAAAACTTCACCAAAGACATGGTGGTGATGCTGCAAGGTTTCATCGTGCTGTTCTCCGGCGCTATGGCCTACGCCACTGCGCCGCTGGTGGCGCGCGTGTACCATTTTGTTGTGCGACCGGCGCCTACTGAAAGCGCGGAGGCTGCCCGTGGATAGCGCCTTGCTGCTCGACCTTTTGGCCTCGACCCTGCGGCTGGCCACACCGCTGATTTTTTGCGCGCTGGCCGGCGTGCTGGCCGAGCGCGCCGGGGTGATCGACATTGGCCTGGAGGGCAAAATGCTGTTCGCTGCGTTTGCCGCCGCTGCGGTAGGCGTAACGACAAAGTCCACCACCTTGGCCATGCTGGCGGCCATCGCAGTGGCCATGGCGCTCTCGTGCCTGCACGGCGTTGCCTGCGTGACGTACCACGGCAACCAAGTTATCTCCGGTTTGGCCATCAACATCATCGCGGCAGGCCTCACGGTGGTGCTGGGCATTGCCTGGTTTGCACAAGGCGGCCAAACGCCTCCAGTCATCGACGCGGTGCGCCTCAAAGCCGTCACGCAAATTCCTTTGCTAGCCCACAACGTCTTGGTCTATGTCGCCTTAGCATTGGTGGCCATCGTGTGGTGGCTACTGTTTCGCACCCGCCTGGGCCTGCGCCTGCGCGCCGTGGGCGAGAACCCCGCCATGGTGGACGCAGCAGGCGTGTCCGTCGCGGGCGTGCGCTACATCGCACTCCTGGGCAATGGCGCACTCTGCGGCCTGGCAGGTTGCTACTTGGTACTCGCACAAAACGCCGCCTTCGCCCCCCACATGACCGCCGGCCGCGGCTTCATGGCCCTGGCCGCCATGATCTTTGGCAAATGGCACCCTGTAGGCGCACTCTGGGCCTGCCTGCTGTTCGGCTTTTTAGACGCCGCGTCGATACGCCTGCAAGGCACCAAACTGCCTGGCATTGGTGAGGTACCAGTGCAACTGATTCAAGCATTGCCGTATCTGCTTACGGTCGTTTTGCTGGCAGGTTTTATTGGCAAGGCTACCGCGCCTAAAGCGCTGGGTTCACCGTATATCAAGACACGGTAAATTACTCTTGGGACTATTCAATTTACTACACATTTAATAGCTTCTCCCGCAATATTTTATTGAGCTGCAGGGCAAATACACCTATAAAGTACCGCTAAACCATTTACAGTTTAAAACCTTCATGCAGATACCCCAAGCCACCCAAAACTCCATGCTCAGCGCAGCCCGAGCCGCGCGTGAGAAGGCCTATGCGCCCTATTCCAAGTTCTTAGTTGGCGCAGCGGTGTTGGACGAGCACGGCCAGATTCACGCAGGCTGCAATGTAGAAAACGCCGCCTACCCACAAGGCGTGTGCGCTGAGGCAGGAGCGCTCAGCGCGATGGTGTTGGCAGGTGGCCGCAAAGCGGTGGCGGTGGTGGTGGTGGGCATGGCCGACAGCCCCGTCACGCCCTGCGGCGGGTGCCGCCAAAAACTGCGTGAGTTTGCTGCGCCCGATATGCCTGTCTTCATCGCTAACGCCACAGGAGTTTTGCTCACGCTCACTCTGGAGCAATTGTTGCCGCACAGCTTTGGGCCGGAGCATTTGGCCTAGCGCATGCGGCGTAGGCTGTGTGACCACTGCCCTTAGCGCGGAATGGCGTAGGTGCCCACTGCATGTGCCACCGGGTCTGGCAGGCCTTCAGAGTAAATGGACACCTCTCCCACTGCCAGTGTTTTGCCTAGTTTAATGAGTTTGCAGCGGGCAATGATGTCTCGGTCCGCCGCTGGTTTTCTCAAAAAATTAATATTCAAACTGGTGGTGACCGTCAAGGGCACGATACCGATTTCTCCCAGAATCGCCACGTAGAGCGCTACGTCAGCGCAGGCCATCATCACCGGCCCCGACACGGTGCCACCAGGCCGCAACTCGCTGATACCCACCGGGTGCCTGATGCTGGCAGAAAGTTGACCTACCTCTTCTACACTGCACTTGCTTTGCGGAAATGCGTGCGCCAAAAACTCTGTGATCTGCTCTTTGCTTGCCAAGGGTGTCTCCATACATTACTTGGCACTATTTTGCAGGATAACGCACCACTAAACCGCCGCTACCGCAAACTTTAGCGGCGCGCAGCGATAGCAGGCTGGCTCTACCTTGAGATGCGCAGTAACTTGCCTGGCGCGCCGTCGGTCAACAGGTATATCCAACCGTCGGGGCCTACCCGGACATCACGAATGCGCTCGTTGCGCGCGGCCAGCAATCGCTCGCGCGACAGCTCGGTGGCACCGCCAGAGCCGCCGAGCACTATACGCCACAGCGCAGTGCCTGCCAACGCGCCTAAAAACACATTGCCTTGGTACTCTGGAAACTTGTCTCCCGCATAGATCGCCATGCCGCTAGGGGCAATCGACGATTGCGCTCCACCATTGAAAGGGCGGCCGTCACGGGTGAGCCAGTAGCTCACTGGGGGCGTGACACCGGGCAAGGTGGCGGGGCCGACGGGTGTGGTGGAGCCGTATTCCTGCGAGTAGCTGGTTTTGGGCCAACCGTAGTTGTTGCCTGCCAAGCTCAGATTGAGCTCGTCGCCGCCTTGCGCGCCATGTTCATTGACCCAGAGTTGGCCGGTGACAGGGTGCAACGCGGCGCCTTGGGGATTGCGGTGGCCGTAGCTCCAGATGGCGGCCTGCGCACCGGCAGTGCCCGCAAATGTGGGGTTACCCGGTGCGGGCGCGCCATCGACGGTGATGCGCACTACCTTGCCATTTCCTCTGGTGAGGTCTTGCGCAAAGCCGCGTTGGTTATCGTTTTGCCGGTCGCCCAGCGTGACGAAGAGGTAGCCGTTTTTGTCAAACACCAAGCGCGAGCCATAGTGCCCCGTACTGGCGACCTTGGGGCTTTGGCGGTAAATCACCTGCACCTCTGTCAGCCGCAGGCCCGCAGTGTCTAGCCGCGCACGGGCTACTGCGGTGCCGTTAATGCTTGCATTGCTGACATCGTTTTCTGAAAAACTGAAGTAAATGCGTTGGTTACTGGCAAAAGCGGGGTCTAGCACCACATCGAGCAAGCCACCCTGCCCAGCGCTGTTGACAAAGGGCACTCCAGCAATCGCTGTCGACACCGCGCCATTGCTGCCCACGATGCGCAGACTGCCGGTCCGCTCTGTAACCAGCATATTGCCAGAGGGCAAAAAGGCCAAACTCCACGGATTGGACAGTGCGGTGCTCAGCTCGGTCACTTTGAGCTGGAAGGTGGTGATTGCTGTGGTTGCCGTATTGGGTGGCGTCGTGCTGGTCGTTGCGCCAGTCGGTGTAATTGATGTGTTACCAGCCGTTGCAATGGCAGTGGTCGAAGTAACCGTAGCTGCCACCAGTGCGCTTGCTGGCAATGAGGTGCTTGCGCCGTCGCGGCCACCCGGCTGACCCGCATTAGCGTCAACGCCCGCTGCACCACCGCCACACGCCACTATAGCCACACCCACAAGGATAGGAAAAGCCAAAATGCACATACTGCCCCAGAGCCAATTTTTAGAGTTTTTCATGCCATGGACTGTAGCCAAACATGGGCAGTTGCCCCTATCGCCAAATGCAAGGCTTGCAAGCAATTGTCATTCGCAGCAGCCACAGCGAATCATACGCCAGACGAGGGGCCCGGTGAAAGGCCATTACAGCCCAATCACCAGCACGCACAAGAGCATCAAAACGGGCACGACCATGCGCTGGAAAAGCGGGTATTTTTACCCATTCCCAAGTCTGTCGTGCGCATCCTGCGTGTGCAGGTGTACAAATTTTTTGTGTCGCATGCAGCCACTCTAGCTGTGCTTGGCAATGCATGCTGCTACGGTTTGCAATCATTTGTGCCCAGCTATTGCAGCGCCAGATGTTGTGGACTGTGAAACGCGTGCTGCTGGCCTGTGATGGGGTCAACAAAAGCAATGCGCTGCGCCAACAACTGCAGTGGATGGCGGTAGTCCAAGGCATGCAACTGCGGCTCTGGCGTGAGTGTGGGGTAGATCGCATCACCACAAATTGGCAGCCCCAGCGACATCATATGCACGCGCAACTGATGGCGTTTACCGGTAATGGGGCGCAGGCGATAGCGCGCCATCGCACCATGCTGCTCCAGCAGCTCAATATGCGTTTCTGTGTTGGGCTCACCCGGCGCTTCTTGCATTTGCATGAACGAGGCTGCAGGCACCATGCGGCTGCGGTGCACCATGGGAAAGCGCAGCTCAGCACGAAACGGCGCTATCGCTTCGTAGCACTTGGCTACACTGCGTTGCCTGAAAAGCGCGGCATACGCATCGCGCGAGGCGCTCTGCACACTGAACAATACCAAGCCAGCCGTATCGCGGTCTATGCGATGGATGGGGACCAAATCATTCAACCCTGTCCGCTTTTTCAGCCGCACCAACAGTGTCTCTTGCACATAGCGCCCGGTAGGCGCGACCGGCAGAAAATGCGGCTTGTCGGCTACCAGCAAATGTGCGTCTTGGTAAATGATGCTCTCGGTAAACGGCACCTGCGGCTCGTTGACTACGTGGCGGTAGTAGTACACGCGCTGCCCTGCCAAATACGGTGTGTCTGGATCCAAAGGCAGGCCGGCATCACTGAGCACCAGCGAGTTTTGCATGCGCGCAAGCCAAGACTGGTCTGCTGGAATGTGCACAGAATGCTCTAGAAATGAGAGTAAATTAGTGGGTGTATGGCCTGCAGGGAAAACAGGCAAGGTCATCACGCTCGGGCTGACACCGTCTACGGTGGGCAAGCTGGCCATAAGCGGCTTGGGTTTACTGGCTGCCGTCAAGCTGCTTAGCCCGGGCCAGTCGCCAAGCGCCATCGGGTTCGCGTTCGTACACATCTTCTACCGTGGTGGGGGTTTCGTGCAAATGGGTGTCTAGCGCCACGCGGTTATCAAACACAAAACACTCACCCGTCCAGTCTTTCTCAGCATCGGGCATTTCTTTAAAGTAGTTCAGAATGCCGCCTTCCAGCTGGTACACGTCCAGCCCCAGGTCTTGCATCCAGACACTGCTTTTCTCGCAGCGGATGCCGCCGGTGCAGTACATCGCCACTTTTTTATGCTCAGCTTTCCACTGCTCGGCGTGCGCCTTCACGTACTCAGGGAAGTCCCGAAAATTCACCACGCCGGGGTCAATTGCCCCCTGAAACTTACCGAGCCGGTATTCAAAGCTGTTGCGATTGTCCAGCAGCACCACATCGGGTTGCTGGATCAACTCTCTCCAGGCTTGGGGGCTGACATTGGTGCGCTCAATATCGGCGGTGCGCCCGGCGGCGTCTACCCCTGCAATGCCCAAGGGCACAATCTCGGGCTTGGCGTGCACCTTCATGCGCTTGAAGGGCGGGGTGTCGCACTCTGTGCGTTTGAACACTGTACCTTTGAAGCTGGCATTGAAAGCCGCGTCGTTTTGCAGTGCCAGTTCAAATCCATCCAGCTCACCAGGCGTACCCGCCAGCATGCCATTGATCCCCTCGCTGGCCACCAAAATACTACCCAGCAGCGGCGCGGTCAACTCCCGCAGCCGCGACACTACCGCATCGACATCTGGCAGAGCAACAAATTTATAGAAAGCGATATGGTGGGTCATGGATGGGGCTAAAGTTTACTACGGGGTGTGGACGGCATCAATTCGCTTGCAATAGCGCCGTCACCCGAGCCACATCTGCCATGCCCCACAAGGCCTGTACGGCGTCGCGCATCTCTGGTTCAGTAGCCCCACCGCTGAACGCCGCCAAGCGCAGCGCCTTGGCGGTAATCTCCTCACGCGACAAGGTGTTGCCAGGATCGCCCTTAGGCTCGTCTACCCTGCCCTGCAATACCCGGCCGTCCGTCGTGTACACAGTGACTTTGCCGATCCAGCGTTGGGGGTAGGCGGTATCGACCTCGGTGTCCAGTTGCATCTCGACTTTTAGGCACAGCGCCGTGGTGGCTGCATCGTTGAAGTGCTGCGCAAACTCCACCAAACCCGCATGGCCAAAGCGCGCAACCAGGGCCAGCACCGTGCCCATGGAGAACTTGCTTTGGTGCACGGTAGCGGGGTTCACTACCGGGCCCAGCACGTCGATAGCGCCTTGGTGCACATGCGTCACCACGCGCGCAATCGTCTCTGGCTGTAGCTGATGCTCCTGCATCACTTGCAGCAGGGCATCGGCCGCCGGATGGGTGTGGCGGCAAGATGCGTGAAACTTGAACGAGGTCTCGGCGGTGGCCCAGCGCCCTTCCTTTCCATTTGGCAGGCCATCGGTCAGCTTGGCGGGGTTCGCATCGCTCGACATGCCTGCGGCCATGCCCTGCGGGCCTTCCAGAATTTGCGCCGCGCCGGTAAAGCCATCCTTAGCCAAACTGGCGGACATCAAACCCGCCGCAGCGGCGTGGGCGGTGTGCAGTTGCTTGCTGTCTGCCGCAGTGCGCAAAAACTCCCACAACCCGGCGGACTGCGTGCCTGCGGAGCCAAAGGCGTGCTGCATTTGCGCGGCGTTCAGTCCCAGTAAACTTCCCGCAGCCGCAGCGGCAGCCAGCGTGCCCGCTGTGCCCGTGGTGTGAAACACCTTGTAATGCGAGCGGCCCAAAAACTCGCCCACGCGAATGCCCACTTCGTAGCCCGCCACTGCCGCTGTGAGGAGCTGCTTGCCGCTGCTGCCCAGGCTCTGCGCCATGGCCAGCGCTACCGGGAAGACAACGGTTGCGGGGTGGAACACCGAGCCGTTGTGCACATCGTCCTGCTCGGCCACATGCGAGGCCGCTCCATTGGCCATGGCGGCGAAGTAGGGGCTGGTGCGGCTGCGGTTGACCAGCACTTCGCAAGCGCCCGTGCCCGGCCCCATGCTGGCAGCGAAGCGGGTGATGGTCTCGACCGGTCGTGCGCCCTTGCCGGCGATGGCTGAGCCAAACCAGTCCACGAGCAAATCCTCTGCCTTGCGCACCACCGATGGGGGAATTGCGTCAAAGCGAAGGTGGGCAGCGAAGGCAGCGAGTTGGGCGGTGGGGGTTGAGGTCATGTTGTTCAAACGATAGGTGTTAGGTTGCAGGTGACAAGTTGCAGACTCTATGAAATTAGAAGTGTTTTAGGGCTCTATCCCAATAGAATATTGCGGTAGCAGCTATTTATTAAATAGCATTTAAGGCTTTGAGTGTGGCCATGCTGGCATCGCCGTGTCCCAACTCGCGCAAGATAAGCTCGGTATGCTGACCCACCGATGGCACGGCATCCATGCGGTAATCAAAGCTGCTGTTGCGTCCTGGCGGCAGCAGGGCCGGGATGTTGCCGACAGGGGTGGTCACTTGCGCCCAACGCTGGCGCGCTGCTAGCTGGGGATGCGCCCACACCTGGGCCATGTCGTTCATGCGGGCGTTGGCGATCTGCGCTTGGTCCAGCTTGGCGGCCACCTGCTCGGTGCTCATGTTGGCAAAGGTTTGCAAGATGATGGCTTTGAGCGCCTCGCGGTGTTCGTTGCGCTTGGCGTTGCTGTCAAAGCGCGCATCCGCAGCGAGTGCGGCCTGGCCCAGCACCAGCTCGCAAAACACCACCCACTCGCGCTCGTTTTGCAGGCCCAGCATGATAGTGCCGCCGTCGCCTGCGGCAAATGGGCCGTAGGGGTAGATGGTGGCGTGGGACGCAGCGCTGCGCGGCGGTGGCGTAGCGCCCTGGTAGGCGTAGTACAGCGGAAAACCCATCCACTCGGTCAAGGCCTCAAGCATGGAAACGTCAATGTGCGCGCCCTGCCCTGTGCCGCCGCGTTTGTCGCGCTGCATCAGCGCAGCCAAAATACTGGTGTAGGCGTACATGCCTGCCGCGATGTCGGCTATCGAGTTGCCCGACTTGCTGGGATCATCTGGTGTGCCGGTGACGGACAAAAAACCGGCCTCGCTCTGGATCAGCAGGTCGTAGGCTTTTTTGTCGCGGTAAGGGCCGTTGTCGCCGTAGCCCGAAATGTCGCAAACGATCAGGCCGGGGTGCTTGGTTTTCAAATCGTCAAAACCCAAGCCCATGCGCGCTGCCGCGCCGGGGGCGAGGTTTTGCACCAATACGTCGGCTTTTTCCAAGAGTTGTTTGAGAATGGCCAAAGCGGCGGGCTGTTTGAGATCCAGCGTGAGGCTTTCTTTGGAGCGGTTTACCCAGACAAAATGCGAAGCCATGCCGTCCACGCGCTGGTCATAGGCGCGTGCAAAGTCGCCCACTCCCGGTCTTTCTATCTTGATCACTCTGGCACCCAAATCGGCCAGCTGGCGCGTACAGAAAGGCGCGGCGATCGCGTGCTCTAGGGAGACTACGGTGATGCCGTCTAGGGGTCTGGTCATGGCTATCTTTGGCTAAAGTGGTGGGCGCTTGGAGGACGAAAGCGAACTTCCAGACGCAGAGGACGCGAATGTTTGGTGCTCGGAAGTTCGGTACTAAAAAGACCGTGGCAACCCCAGCAAATGCTCAGCCACATAGGAGTAAATCAAATTGGTAGAAATGGGTGCCACTTGGTACAAACGCGTTTCGCGGAACTTGCGTTCTATGTCGTATTCACACGCAAAGCCGAAGCCACCATGGGTTTGCAGGCACATGTTGGCGGCTTCCCAGGAGGCTTTGGCGGCCAGGTATTTGGCCATGTTGGCCTCGGCTCCACAGGGTTGGCCGGCGTCAAACAGGGTGCAGGCTTTGAAGCGCATGAGGTTGGCGGCTTCGGTTTCTATGTAAGCGTCTGCGATGGGGAACTGCACACCCTGGTTTTGGCCGATGGGGCGGTTAAACACCACGCGCTCGCTGGCATAGCGGCGGGCTTTGTCGACGAACCAGTAGGCATCGCCGATGCATTCGGCGGCTATCAAGGTGCGCTCGGCGTTGAGGCCATCGAGAATGTATTTAAAGCCCTTGCCTTCTTCGCCGATCAGGTTCTCCTGCGGAATTTCCAGGTTGTCAAAAAAGACTTCATTGGTTTCGTGATTCACCATATTGGCGATCGGTTGCACCGTCATGCCCTTGCCAATTGCGTCCTTCAGGTTGACGATGAAAATCGACATGCCTTCGGATTTTTTGGCTACCTCGGCCAGCGGCGTCGTGCGGGCCAGCAAAATCATCAGGTCGGAATGCTGGATGCGCGATATCCATACCTTTTGGCCGTTCACCACATAGCGGTCGCCTTTTTTCACCGCTGTAGTTTTGAGCTGCGTGGTGTCGGTGCCCGTACTCGGCTCTGTGACGGCCATCGATTGCAGGCGCAGCGCGCCGCTGGCGATTTGCGGTAGATAGAGCTTTTTTTGCGCGGCTGAGCCGTGGCGCAACAGCGTACCCATGTTGTACATCTGGCCGTGGCAAGAGCCGGCGTTGCCACCGGCAAAGTTGATCTCTTCCATGATCACCGAGGCCTCAGCCAGGCCCAGGCCAGAGCCGCCGTATTCCGTGGGAATGAGTGCGGCCAGCCAGCCAGCATCGGTCAGCGCTTTGACAAACGTTTCGGGGTAGCCGCGCGCATGGTCTACTGCTTGCCAATACGCAGAGTCAAACTGCGCAAGCTGGCCGCGCAGGGCTTCGCGCAGCTCTTGGTGCGCATCGGGAGTGGGGATGGCGGTTTTCATGCGTCGGGAGAATTGACCATAGTTGGATGTAAATAGTTTTGGCAGAGCACTAAGCCAAAGTAGCGGTGGCCTGCATCGTGACCCAGCCCTCGTGGTCTTCCGTCCACAGTTGCACAGTTTTACCGTCAGCACTGGGCTTGCCGTGCACTTTAAATGGCGCAATATCAAACACCGGACGTACAGCGCGAAACTCAAAAGCCGTCACGTGGGCTTGGGGCAGATTGCGCCGCAGCAGATCGACCAGCATAGTGGCGATCAAGGGGCCATGCACGATCAGACCCGGGTAGCCTTCTACCTCGGTGACGTAGCGGCGGTCGTAGTGGATACGGTGGCCGTTAAAGGTGAGCGCAGAGTAGCGAAACAGCAAGACATCGTCGGGCTGGATTTGCAATGACCATGCGGCATCTCTGTCGGCAGGCTGTGGGCTAGGCACCGCGTCGCCGGGTTGTGGGTTAGCACGATAAACAATGTCGTGCTCTTCGGTCAATGCAAGTCCACCGCCGTTGTGCAACTCGTGCTTCACCAGAACAAACACCAAGTCCCCCGTGCGCCCTGCCTTGTGCGTGACCGACACAATACGCGACACCCGCTGCACCGCATCGCCCACCACCAGCGGGTTACCGGCCTGCCACTGCAAGCGCCCACCCGCCCACATGCGGCGCGGCAAGGGCACGGGCGGCAAGAAGCCGCCGCGCTGCGCATGGCCGTCTGCCCCCAGTTGGCTTTGCTGGTGCTGTGGCAAAAAATACAACCAGTGCCACAGCGCAGGCAGCGGTGTGCCGGGCACAGGCGGGGCATCGGCGCGGTCTAAGGTGGCAGACAATCCGCTCACCGGCGCGGCTGTGACCAGGTCATGCAGAGTGTCTGTTTTACCCACCCAAGTTTGCAAATGGGCCAGCGCCTGCGCATCGACGCTACGGATATCTTTGCTAAGTGCGGCATCGCCCATCATCAGTCCACCGACGCGCCAGAGGATTTGACGATACGCGCCCACTTGACAATGTCTTCATTGAGCAGCGCAGCAAACTGCTCAGCCGATACCGGCTTATCAGGCGCGCCGGCCAGCTCCACACCTTGCTGCTCCAGCTTGTCACGCAGGTCTTTGCTGGCCAGCGCCTTGCCCATACTTACGCGCAGTTGCGCCAGCACATCGGGCGCAACGCCTGCTGGCGCAAACAATCCAATCCACAAGGTACCGCTGTAGCCGGGCACGCTCTCGCCGATGGTGGGCACCTCAGGCAGAACAGGCGAGCGCGCAGCACTGCTCACCGCCAACGCACGCAGCTTGCCCGCCTTGATGTGCGCCAGCGACGACGGCAGGCTAGCAAACAGCATCGGCAATTGGCCGCCCAGCACGTCGTTCAGCGCCGGTGCCACGCCTTTGTAGGGCACATGCTGCAGGTCAATACCGGCCATGCTGCCCAGCATCTCGCCCAGCAGATGGTTCAGCGTGCCATTGCCTGCGGAGGCATATTGGTAGAAGTTGGGTTTAGCCTTGGCCAAGGCCGCCAGTTCTGTCACACTTTTGGCAGGAAAGGACGGATGCACCAAGAGCACATTGGGCACGGCGCCGATCAGGCCTATCGGTGTGAAGTCTTTCACCGGGTCAAAGCCCGCGTTCTTGTACAGCGCCGGGTTGATCGCCTGGCTGCTGCTGATGGTCATCAGCAAAGTGTGGCCATCTTTGGGCGCTTTGGCCGCCGCCTGGGTTCCAATATTGCCGCCTGCGCCCGGGCGGTTCTCCACCACCACCGAAGCGCTCATCACCTCACCGAGTTTTTGGCTAACCAACCTGCCCACAATGTCGTTGGTGCCTCCTGCGGCCTGCGGCACCAGCATGATGATGGGGCGGCTGGGGTAGGCCACCACGGTGGGTTGCGCAAAAGCGGGCAAACACGTTGCGCTGATGGTCGCCAAAACCAGTGCTCTAAAGCGCTGGATGTTTTTTTTAACCGACAGAGTGCCATGCATAAAGTAGTCTCCAATGCGCCTATTATGGCGGCATCTGCGGTCTCGCGATCTCTTAAAATCACAGCCTGCAGCAATCGAACGTGCACTTACTAATTCAACCGGACAACCCCCGCTATGGCCAAGCTCAAAATCCTCGTCGGCACGATGACCAGCACGGCCGATTATGTGGCGCAAGCGATCCAGATGGACTGCGCCGATTTGGTAGATGAGATAGAGGTGGTGCTCATGGATGGATTGGACATTAGCACTTTTGACGATGCCCTGCCGCTTTACTTGATTTGCAGCAGCACCTACGGCACGGGCGATGTGCCTGACAATGCGGCGGCCTTGTATGACAGCCTGGATACCCACCCCAAATTTTTAGGCCACGTGCGCTACGGCGTGATCGCGCTAGGAGATAGCACCTACCCGCAAACTTTTTGCTTTGGCGGCAAAAAGTTTGACGCCCGTTTATCCGACCTGGGTGCCAAACGCATCGGCGACGTGTGGTGCCACGATGCATCTGGCGGTACGATGCCCGAGACTGAGGGTACCGCCTGGTGCCGTGAATGGCTTGCCAGCGCGCTGGCCACTACCTAAAGGTTGAGGCGCATCGCCCTCCTTGACTCCCATGTCAAGGCGATTTTGGGGAGTGTTCCAAGGTGCCAATTGGTACGCAACGGGTACACCTGTGTTGTCCGTGCGGGCATCGGTAAGCGCCTAAAATTTCTCCTGTGTCTGTGGCATCACGCACGCTGAGAGCGCGTACTCTCGCAAAATTTTATTTTTGCCCGCAGCCCTGCCTGCATCTAAAAAAAGGCCATGGTACGCACCTCGATGCTTTCGCGGCGCTGCGCATTTGCAGGCGTGGTCCGGTCTTCAGTGGCGTTGCCAGCAAACGGGCGGCGCAAGGTGTTGGCCAGTTGGATCCCCGAGTTCTTGGCCCACTACCCGGCCATTGAGATTGAGCTGCACCTGAACGACCGGATGGTGGGCATTGCCTTTGAGCGCATCGACATTGCCCTGCGCATCACGTTCACCGCCTCGCCCGATTTGGTGGCCATCCCCGACCGCATGCAACTGCTGCGCAACCGAACGCTATTGGCCTTTTTGCGCGAGCACTTGGCAGCGGCGGTATAGTGCAGCTGTACTGCCAACCGTTACTGACAAGGGGAACACCACTATGAACACCATTCAACGCAGGGCCGTCGTGGTTGTTGCGGCCAGCCTGCTAGCAGGCGCGGCGCTGGCACAGACCACAGCGGTCAGGGTCAGCTCCAAGATTGATACCGAAGGCAAGCTGCTGGGCCACGTGCTGGTACTGGCGCTGCAGGCCCACGGTATCCCTGTAGAGAACAAAACAGCGCTGGGCAATACCAAAATACTGCGCGGTGCCATTACCGCGGGCGAGATTGACCTGTATCCCGAATACACCGGCAACGGAGCCTTCCTGTTTGCCGAAGAATCCAACCCGGTCTGGAAAAACGCCAAGGCAGGCTATGAGCGGGTGAAAGCGCTGGACTTGGCCAAAAACAAAATTGTGTGGCTGGAGCCTGCGCCTGCCAACAATACCTGGACGATTGCGCTGCGCAAAGATGTCGCCAGCGCTAACCGCCTAAAAACACTGGAAGACCTGGGCAAATGGATCAGCGGCGGCGGGCAGTTCAAGCTGGCCGCGTCGGCAGAGTTCGTGGAGCGCTCTGACGCGTTGCCTGCATTTCAAGCGGCTTATGGTTTCAAGCTTAAACCCGAGCAGATCCTCACGCTGGCAGGTGGCGATACCGCCACCACCATCCGAGCAGCAGCCGAGAAAACATCGGGCGTGAACGCCGCCATGGCCTACGGAACCGATGGCCCCTTGGCGGCTTTGGGCTTGGTCACCATGGACGACACTAAAGCCGTGCAGCCCATCTATGCGCCAGCGCCCATCATTCGCCAGGACGTGTTGGCAAAGCACCCGCAGATCAAGACTGTGCTGGAGCCCGTGTTCAGAGCGCTGGACGGCGCGACCTTGCAGGCGCTGAATGCCAAGATCCAGCTCGAGGGACAAGATGCCAAAAAGGTTGCCGGGGACTTTTTAAAGTCTAAGGGCTTGATCAAGTAGTACGCAGTGGGCGCCAACTCGTAGCATCGTCCCATGCGCTCGAGCTTGCACAGCCATCTTGTCCATCTGGTGCTGTCAATGGTGGCGGTAGCCGCTGCTTTGAGCATGCCCTTTTTGCGGGTGGCAGCCAATCGCCTGGTGTCTGGCGAACCGGTGTTTTTGTGGGCCATGCTGGACGGGCCTGCCAGGGTGTGGACGGTGCTGCTGCTGGCCCTGCTGATGCTGCTCGTGCTGTCGTCGCTGCTAATACCTACCAAGGCAGTGTTTTGGCTGCACACCACACTGGCGGTGGCCTTGATGCTAGCGGCCTTGGCGCTGGCGGGCATGCATGCTAGCCAGCTGGCGCACACACTGCCCCCTTATGCACGCACGTCGATGGGCGGTGCGTGGTGGATGCTGGTCATCCTGGCCTGGCTCGCGGTACTGAACGCAGTGCAGCGTTTGCGACTGGGGCGTGCCGTGCGCAGTTGCCTGTTCCTGGCATGGGGAGCGGCTATCGGTGGGTTGCTACTGTCGGACTGGTGCAAGGATCTGTCGATCATGCGAGAGGTTGCCAACCGCTCAGAGGGGCTGTGGGTGGCTACGGCGCAGCATCTGCGGATGGTGTTGTTGTCAATGCTGGCCGCGTTGTTAATTGGCGTGCCTTTGGGTTGGTGGGCCTACCGGGTACGGGCTGCGCGGCAGGCCTTGCTCCCGGTACTCAATGTGGTGCAAACCATTCCGTCGATCGCCTTGTTTGGTTTGTTGATGGCACCGCTGGCCTTGCTGGCGGTGCAATTTCCAGCGTTGGCCAAAGCCGGCCTGAGCGGTGTAGGCATGCTGCCAGGCGTGATAGCGCTCACGCTGTACGCACTGCTGCCGGTTGTGCGCGGCGCAGTGGCCGGACTGGAGCATGTGCCCTCCAGTGCGCGCAATGCCGCGCGCGGCATGGGTATGTCGCAGGCGCAGGTGTTCACCCTGGTCGAACTGCCGCTGGCTTTGCCTGTGCTGCTCGCGGGCGTGCGCACTGCGGCTGTGCAGGCCGTCGGCTTGGCGTCGGTCACCGCATTGATTGGTGCGGGCGGGCTGGGCGCCATCATGTTTGAGGGCCTGTTCAGCGGCGCGCAGGACCTGGTGCTGCTCGGCGTGCTGCCCATCGTGGCACTGGCCGCGCTGACGGATGCATTCTTCAAACAGCTCGTGCGGCTTGCCCAGCCGGTGCACACCTAGGCCGCTCATGATCGAATTTATCAGCACCAGCAAATCCTACGCCGGAGTCAAGGTGATTGACGGATTGAACCTGCGCATCGAACGTGGCGAATTTGTTGTGGTCATTGGGGCCTCAGGATCGGGTAAATCCACTCTCTTGAAAATGATCAACCGCCTGGAGGAGCATGACGCAGGCAAGATACTTTTTAACCACGAAGAAATCACCAAATTCAATGTGCGCGACCTGCGACTGCGCATGGGCTACGCCATCCAGTCGGTAGGCCTTTTTCCGCACTGGACGGTGCAGCGCAACATTGCCACGGTGCCCCACATGCTGGGCTGGGACCCGTCAAAAATACAGCAGCGCGTGACCGAGTTACTAAACCTGTTTCAACTGGACCCGCCCACCTACCGCACCCGTTACCCACACCAGTTGTCCGGCGGCCAGCAGCAGCGCGTAGGTGTGGCACGCGCCTTGGCAGGCGACCCGGATGTGCTGTTGATGGACGAGCCATTTGGTGCGCTAGACCCGACTACCCGCGCGGCGCTGCAGCAGGAGATCAAGCGCGTGCACCAAGCCTCTGGGAAAACCATCGTGCTGGTCACCCACGATATGGACGAGGCTTTGTTGCTGGCGACCAAAATTGTAGTGTTGGACCGGGGGCGCGCAGTGCAGGTGGGCTCACCGCTGGACATCGTGGCCACGCCCGTCAACGCAGTTGTGGCAGATTTGGTGGGGCGCGGCGACATGGGCATCAAGCTGCTGTCACTGCACCGCGTGCAGCAGTGGGCCCGCGCACAGCTTGCCGTGGACGGGCCCCATGTTGCTGCACAGAGCAGCCTGCGCGAGGCCGTGTCTTTGATGGTGGTGCAGGGCGTACCCCAGATCAATGTGCACGATGCGGCAGGCCAGCACTGTGGCGTGCTGCATGCCGCAGACATTTGGGGCCTGGGCCGCGTGGCCCGCTCGGACACCGCGAGTCCGCTGAAGTGACGCTGCGATGATGCTGCCCACCGCCATCGCCACCCCCACCGCGCAGCCCTATCGCCCATGGCGAGACGGTCTGGTCTGGGCTGCTTTGGCCTTGTTGGCTTTGGTGTGGTATCTGCCGTTTTCGCAAGCGCTGTTTACCAGCCTGTTTCCTGCGCTGGAGCGTCCGGTGTACCGGCAAGAGCCGTTTGCCTTGTTGCTGTGGGAGCACTGCAAGCTGGTCGCCATCTCAAGCCTGGCGGCGGTGCTGGTGGGCAGTGCAGCCGGTATTTTCGTGACCCGCCCGTCAGGCCAGGCCTTTGAACCCATCGTGCAATCGTTGGTGTCCATGGGGCAAACGGTGCCGCCTGTGGCGGTATTGGCCATCGCCGTGCCGCTGGTGGGCTTTGGTGAATTGCCCGCGCTGTTCGCACTGGCGCTGTATGGTCTGCTGCCGGTATTGCAAGCCACCGTGGCCAGCTTGCAGGCCGTGCCCAGCGCGGTGCGCCAGGCGGCCCAGGGCATGGGCATGTCTGCACAGCAGTGCTTTTACCAGGTGGAAGTGCCGCTGGCATTGCCGGTCTGGATTTCAGGCGTCCGCACCTCGGTCATCATCAATATCGGCACTGCGGCAATAGCCTCCACCGTTGGTGCCAAAACCTTGGGCTCGCCCATCGTGGTGGGTTTAAGCGGGTTTAACACGGCCTATGTGCTGCAAGGCGCGTTGCTGGTAGGCATGCTGGCCATCGTGGTAGACATGGCGTTCGAGCGCATTGCACAGCGGGTGGCGTGGCAGAGTTAAAGTGCGCTTTAATCGCGATGTAAATTGCTATTATAGTGATAGCTCTCTGCGCCATATTCTAGTGGTCTAGCGGCCTATTTGCTGTAGATTTAAGCCACAAAACGCACCCCAATGCCACCCAAAGGCCCGTAGTCTGCATGCACCACATCGCCCGGTTTGATGGCAATCGGCCGGGTAAATGAGCCAGCCAGTACCACCTGCCCGGCCTTCAAACCTTCGCCCACTTCATTGAGCTTTTTCACCAGCCAGGCCACACCGGCTGCGGGGTGGCCCATGACGCCTGCGGCCAGACCGGTCTCTTCGATCACACCGTTTTGGCTGAGCGTAGCGCCTACCCAGCGCAGATCTACGTCAAACGGGCGGATCGTGCGGCCACCCACCACCATGCCGCCACTGGCCGCGTTGTCGGCAATGGTGTCGCAGATCTGGCGCGGCACTTCGGTGCGGTAGTCAATAATCTCCAGCGCAGGCTGGATGAACTCGGTGGCGCGCAGCACATCGTAGATTTGCACGTTGGGGCCGCTTAAATCCTCGCCCATCACAAACGACAGCTCCACCTCCAGGCGCGGCTTGCGAAAGCGCCCTGCGGGAATAGCCGCGCCGTCGGCAAACAGCATGCTGTCCAGCAGGTGGCCAAAGTCGGGCTCGTTAAAGTTGCTGGCCATTTGCATAGCGCGCGATGTCAGGCCGATCTTGTGGCCGATGATGCGCGCGCCTTTGTCAGTGTGCAGCTTGGCCCACAGACGCTGGATGGCATAGGCATCGTCCAACACCATCTGCGGGTAGGTTTTGGTCAACTGCGGGATGACGGCTTGCGTCATCTCGGCGGTGTAGAGGTCTTGGGCGCATTGTTGGTGTTGGGCGGGAGTGAGCATCTTGTCTTCCTTTTGAGATTTGGTTTATTAGATCGGCGGCATGGGGCGATGGAATGCTTTGCATAATTATCAGCGGAGATTTTTAGTTGATCTAGTTGCTCTTATTTTAGTAGCTTCTCCCGCGATACTTTATTGGCCTACAAGCTGATTTACACCTTGAAAAAGCATTCAAAACAACGGTGCTTGGGGCCGCGAGGCCGAGTTTTGCTGATTTTGCGCGTCCATTCGCTCAAAAACGTCTTTTTTTAGCTGATTTTGAGATGCGAATAGGCCTGTAGCCCTTTAAAATATTGCGGTAGAAGCTCATGTATTTATAGCGCCTACTTCTTGCTGGCATGCCCTTTTCTCTAGCGTACCTGTATCGCAGGCATCAGTTTTATGGGCCCGTCTGTCCAGACCGAGCTGGCGCCACCAAGTGGCCGCTGGCGGTCAACACCGCTGCGGCAGGCGCAGGCGCGGCCTGCCCACGGTTGATCGCATTGGGAAAATACTCGGCAGTCAGGCTGCGACTGTGCACGGGAGAGTAGCCATCGGCAAAGGCGTCTTTGGCGTGGGTGGCGTAGCGCCGCCAGGCGCGTACCCAGTGGATCTGGTCGCTGACTTCCAGCAGACCCATGGTTTCGCGGTCGCCTATCAGTATGCTGTGCACGCGCAGGCCCAGGCTGGCTTTGCACTTGCGCAACAGGGCCAGCGTAGCGGGGGTTGCGCCAAACTCGCCGTCGCTGACGATCAAAATGTCTGCCAGCGCGTAGGCCTGTGTGCCTACCAGTTCGATGGCGCGCTCCAGCGGGGTTTGCACATCAGTGCCGCCGTCAAAGCTTTGGCCCATAGTAGCCAGCAGCGCTTGCAGGCCGGTGGCAGACACTGCCAGGTCATGCTCCAGCAGCTCGCCTGCGCCGCCAAAGGCCAGCAGCTTGCACGCGCGCTGGGTGCTGTGCGCCGTACGCAGGGCTTGCAGCACGCAGGCTTTGGCCACGTTCTCGGGTGCGCCGCGCATGGAGCCGGAGGTGTCCAGGCAAATGAGCATGGGGCCTGCGGCCAAGGGCTCGTGGTGTGGGGCGGCAGAGGTTTGGCGCGTGTCGTCATGCTGCAAGCGCCATTGGCTCAGCACGGCCTCGCTCTCGTAGCTGAGCAGTTGCGACTCAGCCAAACGGGCGCGCCACAGGCGGTGCAGCAGGGGGTGGCGGATCATGGCGGCCTCGCTGGCCAGCATGCGCGCGAGGTCGCCCGAGCGTTTCACGCCGCGCACTTCACCGGGCTGGTCCACCAAGTGGGTGGTGATTTGCACGGCTACCCGCTGGCGGGGCTGGTTGGCGTTGGGCAGCGGCTGCAGGCTAGGCGGTACATCGCTGCGGCGCTGTGCGCGGCCTATCTGCTCAATGAAGCTGGCAAGCTCTTTGAGCTGGCCCAGTAGCTCGCCAATGCGGCGCGCCTCGCTCCATTCACGGCTACTCAAATGGCCACGCAGCTCGTCCCATTGCAGCTCGGGCAAGTCGCCCAGGGTTTTAAACAGGGCCAGCACTTCTTCCCAGCCGTGCCGCTCCAGCGTCCATTCGCTGCGAAATTCTTGCACCATGCGCGCGATGGCGGCGGCTCTTGGTTCTGCATCGGGGCGGTCAATCAAGCGGTCCAGGTGCCAGAGCATCGTGCGTAGCACTTGCCGGGTCATAGCCGCGCTGCCTTGGGCCAAATCGCACAGGCCCAGATCTGCCACGGCTTGGCGCAGGGGCGCGCAGGCTGCGGGGTCGCCCCAGTCACACGCGGCGTCGGGCAGTTGGCCGGCATGCAACGCAACCTCCCATGCCGGCAAATCGTGCAGCCGTTGGGCAGTGGGGCCGCTGCTGCATACCAAGGCGGGCAACCACAGCTCGCGTTGAAGGGCAGCGGCATGGTGGTAAGGGGCGTTGGCAGCGGCTACTTGGGTAGCGGTGACATTACCTCCCACAGCCTGCCCTCCTGTAGCCTGCCCTCCTGTAGCCTGAGAAAGAGCCACGGTATGCAGCCCAGTCAAGCAACCAAAGCAACAGGCTCTGGCGTTTGCGCGTTGGCTTGGCTGTCTACCGGCATGGCCGCAAAGGCCTGGTGCAGTAGTGTCAAGCGCTCTACCAAATCCGCCGCCAGCACCTCATTGGCATGGTGCACAGCGGCGATGCGGGCGAGCCAGCTGGGCGGCAGCCACAGGTGCGCGCTGGCTTGGGTCAATGCTTCCAGTGCGGTAGCGCGCACGCTGCCCCAAGTGGCCTGCGCCCGCTCCAGAGCCTCGCTCACCTGCGCGCAACGTGCATCGATATGCACCTGGCTGTAGCGGCGCTGTGCGCGCTCAGAAACAATGCGCAGCATGCCCACCTCATTGTCGGCTTGCGGGCCAGCGATGGCGCGGGCCAGTGCCAGTTTGCCCGCGCCGTCGTCGTCTGGCGTGGGGGCGCGCCGCTCGATGTCAAGTTGCTTTTCAAACGCCTCTGCCGCGCGCTGCAGCCACTGCACATCCAACGGCGCAGCGCGTGCCACGGTGTGCATAAACCACTGCACCATCTGCTCGCTCTGCTGGGGCGTGGCGGCCAGCGCGTACGGCAGTAACCAAGCATCCCACGCGTCTACCGCCGCCTCCACTCGGGTAGCAGCCTGCACCTTAAGCAAAGCCACCACTTTGCGCCAACGCCGGTCAGACACGGTGATGGACTGCGCCGCGCACCAGGCGCGGGCTTGCACCAGCAAGATGGTCACGCTCTCGGGCAAGGCCACAGCGTGGGCACGTTGCTGCAACTGCAGGCACATCGGCTGGGTAATGCTTTGCTTGGCCGCTTCGTGTGGCGCAGGTTGCATTGAACTCAAATCAGCAGGCAGAGTGAGCAGGTTTGTAAAGCTGGCATCTCCCACGGGGCCAACGGGCACGCGCAGCAAAAAGCGGTCATAAAAAGCATGCAGGGCCTCGTCGTCAGGCACCTCGTTGGTGGCCCCCACCACGCTGATCAAGGGCACCTGCTCGCGGCCACTGCCGTTGTCAAACTCGCGTTCGTTCAGCAGGGTGAGCAGGGCATTCAAAATAGCTGAGTTGGCCTTGAACACCTCGTCCAAAAAAGCCACCTGCGCGGTGGGCAAAAAACCGTGCGTCAAACGCTCATAGCGGTCTTGCTCCAGCGCCTTGAGCGAGAGCGGGCCAAACAATTCTTCGGGCACTGAAAAGCGGGTGAGCAAGCGCTCAAAATACCGCGCCCCGGCAAATACCCGGTGCAAGCGGCGCGCCAGCTCGCTTTTGGCCGTGCCGGGTGGCCCGATCAGCAGCACATGCTCGCCAGCCAGCGCGCCCAGCAGCAGCAAGCGCACAGGCACGTCGCGCTCCAGCAGGTTGCAGTCCAAGCGGGCCAGGGTATCGCGCAGCAGTTGAGGAGTCATGGGCTTATTTTGCCGCAAAGTGTCTGGGCTTGAATATGTCTTGGGCCGGCTTTGGTGTTGTACTCAGCTCTGGCCGGATCCTGCACAAAAAAAAGCCCGCAAATCACTCTGCGGGCTTTCCCATCCCAGCCGGCCAACCGCACCTCTCAGCGCAGCCAGCCCAGCAAGCAATTAAGCGTGCTTTTGTTCAAAGAACTGTTCATCTTCCGTAGAGCCCTTGAGCGCTGCAGTCGATGCGTTGGCTTCGATCGTGGTGGTCACGGTGTCAAAGTAGCCGGTGCCCACTTCGCGCTGGTGCTTCACAGCCGTAAAGCCTTTGCTGGCAGCTGCAAACTCTTTTTCTTGCAGCTCGACAAACGCCGTCATGTTGTTGCGGGCGTAGCCGTAGGCCAGCTCGAACATGCTGTGGTTCAGGCTGTGGAAGCCGGCCAGTGTGATGAACTGGAACTTGTAGCCCATGGCGCCCAGCTCGCGCTGGAACTTGGCAATCGTCGCGTCGTCCAGGTTCTTCTTCCAGTTGAACGAGGGTGAGCAGTTGTATGACAGCAGCTTGCCAGGGAACTTGGCATGGATAGCGTCTGCGAAGTCTTTGGCAAACTGCAAATCGGGCGTGCCGGTTTCGCACCACAGCAAGTCCACGTACGGAGCGTAGGCCAGGCCGCGGCTGATGGCTTGGTCCAGGCCCTTGTTGGTACGGTAAAAGCCCTCTACGGTGCGCTCGCCAGTCAAAAACGGCTTGTCGATATCGTCCACATCGCTGGTGACCAGGTCGGCGGCTTCTGCGTCGGTGCGGGCTAGCAAGATGGTGGAGGTGCCCATCACGTCGGCGGCCAAACGGGCAGCTACCAGCTTGCTCACGGCTTCGCGGGTTGGCACCAATACTTTGCCGCCCATGTGGCCGCATTTTTTGGCAGCAGCCAATTGGTCTTCAAAGTGCACGCCTGCAGCGCCCGCTTCGATCATCGACTTCATCAGCTCAAACGCGTTGAGCACGCCGCCAAAGCCAGCTTCTGCATCGGCCACGATAGGTGCGAAGTAATCGAGATAGCCTTCGTCGCCCACGTTTTTGCCTTCGGCCCACTGGATCTGGTCGGCACGGGTGAAGGTGGCGTTGATTTTCTTGACAACTTTTGGCACGCTGTCCACGCTGTACAGCGACTGGTCAGGGTACATCTCGCCATTGCTGTTGGCATCGCCTGCCACTTGCCAGCCAGACAGGTAAATGGCCTTGAGGCCCGCTTTGACTTGCTGCATGGCCTGGTTGCCAGTGAGCGCGCCCAAAGTGTTCACAAACGGCTCGGTGTTGAGCAGGCTCCAGAGTTTTTCGGCACCGCGTTGGGCCAAGGTGTGGTCAATGGCGACAGAGCCGCGCAACTTGACTACGTCAGCAGCGCTGTAGCCGCGCTGGATGCCATTCCAACGGGGGTTGGTGGCCCAGTCTTTTTCCAGTTGTGCGATTTGATCAGCGCGAGAGAGGGTTGTCCAGTTAGCACTCATGAGTCACTCCTTAAAGGTAGATAAATTGAAAGATGCGGTATCGAAAGCCGATGGACTAATGATAAGTCTTCTATAAGACCTTATGCAATTCTTATGTCTTATAGAAGAGTAATTCTAATGTCAATAAAATCAATAGGTTACAGACGAATTTCATAATGCAAATACAAATTTTCTATATTGAGAAAAAATGCGGCGTTGCAGCAATCAGTGGCTATCGCGATATGAAATTAATAATTTGCTATGTGAAAACGCGTTCATTGACCGGATTACCATA
>JAYWHJ010000161.1:0-3366 GCA_043777795.1 Polaromonas sp.
CACTTTGGCCTGGCCTTTGAGGCCTACACCCACTTCACCAGCCCCATTCGCCGTTACCCCGACCTGCTGGTACACCGCGTGATCAAGGCAATTCTCGCCCACGGCAAATACCAGTTGCCCAACCTTCCCATCCCCGGCGAAGCGCATGAAAAGCTGAAGAAACGCCTGGCTGCCCGCGCTGCATCCAAGGTGAAAGTGCCGACGATCAAGCCCAAAAAGCTCACTGCGGAGCAGCTGGAGTGGGAAGCCGCCGGCCTGCACTGCAGCGCCAACGAGCGCCGCGCTGACGAGGCCAGCAAAGACGTGGAAGCCTGGCTCAAATGCAAATACATGCGCGAGCATTTGGGTGAAGAGTACGCAGGCACGGTCAGCAGTTGCACCAGCTTTGGTTTGTTCGTCACCCTGGACGCGATGTATGTCGAAGGACTGGTGCATATCACCGAGTTGGGTGGGGACTACTTCAAGTTTGATGAAGTGCGCCAGGAGCTGCGCGGCGAGCGCACCGGTATCCGCTATGCCAACGGCTCCCGCCTGCGCGTGCAGGTCAGCCGGGTCGATTTGGACGGCCGCAAGATTGACTTCAGGCTGGTACGCGAAGGCGAAGCCGTGCGCCTGCCCTCGGGTGGCATCGTGCGCTTGGATGCGCAAGAGGACTCGTCGGGCAAGCCTATGCGCAGGCGCGATAAAGGCGCTGAGCGTGCTGCGCCACGTGAAACTGGGCGTGAAAGTGCGCGTGATGGCTCACGTGACGGTGCAAGAGACCACGCTGCGCCTGCATCTCGCAAATCCTCGGCTAAAACATCCTCAAGCAAGTCGCCTGCTCGGGCCCCTGCATCGCCGATACAGGCCTTGCGTGCGGCGGTGAAAAAAGCTGCAGCTAAGGGTAAAGGCAAGCGTAGGCGCTGAACATCCTGCAGCTGAAGGATGGTTTGCACTGTCGTCCCGATTCCCGTACAAAAGCCAAACTCACCAGTTGGATCGTAACCGCTCCCCCGGCAACACATCGTGAGGCGATGCCCAGCCGGGCAACTGGCGCAAGCGCTCGAGCCAGGCGGCTTTGTGCGAGTAGCGCAGCGCCACCTCGTAGCCGCTTTCTTCTGCAGGTTAGAACAAATAACCGCTGGGCGAAAAGTCTGCGATGGTGGGCACGCTGCAAACCATGTCGAGCTGGGTGCTGAGGTGTTTGTCCACATTGGCGAACGCACCGCCGAGCCTGCCGTGCAGCCAGGCCATCACGGACGGGTCGGGTGCGTTGGGGCCGAAGGCTTTCATAAAGCGGTAGGTGGCGAAGTAGCTGGTGAACTTATGGTTATCAAACAGCAGCCAGCGCAGCACCTCGTTTTCCTCGTCCCCGGTGTTGCCGCCCAATGCGCCGTGCTTTTTGGCCAAGTAGCGCAGGATCAAACCCGACTGGGTGAGGCGGCGCGCGCCGGCTTGCAGCACCGGTAATTCGCCCATCTCATTGGCCTGTTCGCGCCAATCTGCTTGGCGGGTGGCACCGTGCATAATTTCGACAAACGTTGGCTCTTATGGGAGGTTCAGGTGGCGCAGCACCAACGCTACTTTGAAACTGTTACCCGATCGGCACAAGCTGTGGAGTTTGTACATCGGGGGCTGGGTTGAAACGGTATCAGGCGTGAACTTAGCCTAAATGACATGACTAGTGTGCTATGTATTAAATAGCTACTCCCGCATTATTCTATTGCTCTACAGGCCGATTGACATCTAAAAAGCTACTCAAAAAAGTTGTTTTGAAGCAGTTGGGAAGCCTTTGGGAGGCCGAAAACAGGTTGAGAACTGCAAATTTGCCGATTGGGGCCCCGATTTTCATATGCATATCGGGCTGCAGGTCAATAAAAAATTGCGGGAGCCGCTACAAAATACGGAGTGGTTGTAGGAGCTCAAAGTACCGCTCCACCGGAGGGCGCTAGCCAAGCCCTAGCTGCTCAACCAGGTGACAACCAGTTCACCAACTGTTCAGTCACTTCAGGGCTAGACAGCAGCTGCATGTGGTTGGTGCGGTAGATAATGCGCTGCGAGGCTTTGGCAAATTCTCCTTAACTTTTAATCGTCATGCTGTCAATACAGATGCAGGTTTAAATGGTGTTGGGTAAATACATTGAATACCAACGAAACATCCAGGCTAGTCCATTTGTGCGATGTTCAATCCGTTACACACGCCTTACCATCGTAGCACCTAAGATGCTTTTTTGGGGCATTTGGCGCGGTGCCTCACTCGTTGTAGTGTGGGATCGTTTACCAGTTAAGTATGGGATGCTCAAAGCGGGTGATGCCGGATTGAGTTTATAAACTCTGAGCAATAGAAACAAAGTGCTGGGCACTGGAGAGCAAGTAACGTGATGCATAGCTTTCATCTTTTGGGTTCATCGCCCGCGTTCGCCCAGACGCGTTTGCAGATCGAAAAAACCGCCAAGGTCGATGCCACGGTCTTGATCGAAGGAGAAACTGGAACCGGTAAGGAAATGGCGGCGCGCGCCATCCACTACTTGGGGACGCGCCGAGACCGGCCCTTTGTGCCTGTCAATTGCGGTGCCTTGGCCGAGGCCCTGGTCGAGAGCGAATTGTTTGGCCATGAACGCGGGGCCTTTACCGATGCCAAATCCGCTTCGCTGGGCCTGGTGCAAGAAGCCGGTGGCGGCACCTTGTTCCTCGATGAGATCGATGCCTTGAGCCCCAAAGCCCAGGCCGCGCTGCTGCGTTTCTTGCAAGACGGCACTTACCGCCGGGTGGGCGGCAGCGCCACGCGCCAGGGCGATGTGCGAGTGGTGGTGGCCAGCAATGCCAACTTACAGGAGCTGGCCGACACGCGGCGATTTCGCAAAGACTTGCTCTACCGCATCAACGTGCTTTCAGTACGCATGCCCGCCTTGCGCGAGCGGGGTGACGACGCGATTGAGTTGGCGCGGGTCTTTTTGGGGCGCTTGGCCCACCAGTACGAACGGCCACCCCTGCGGCTGGCACCCGCTTCGGTGGCTTTCATCCGCAGCCATCCGTGGCCCGGTAATGTGCGCGAGCTAGAGAACGTAGTGCACCGCGCAGTTTTACTGAGCGAGGGCACTGATATTGATATGGCCAGTGCTGCGGGCTGCAGTGGCGGGCAGGGGCTGCCCTCCGCGATTACGCCGCAAGGCTTTAGAGATGCCAAGGCCCGCGCCGTGGGCAGTTTTGAACGCCAGTACCTGAGCGATTTGCTTGATCGCACCCAGGGCAATTTGAGTCAGGCGGCCGTGTTGGCCGCCAAAGACCGCAGCGCCCTAGGCCGACTGGTGCGCAAACACGGCCTGCGTCATGCGCAAGAGCCCAGCGCCTGAGCCGATGGCTGCCAAGTTCGGTCTGGTGCTGCTC
>JAYWHJ010000162.1:0-3354 GCA_043777795.1 Polaromonas sp.
CCGGTTTGTTCCAGGTGATGTCCACGCCCTTCAGCTCGCGCGTGAGGGCGGCCAGCATGGCATCACGCTGTGATTTGTAAAGCGCGCGAATGGTCGGCACGTGGCGATCCAGAAAACCGCCTTGCATCACCTCGGCAATCATGCGTTGGTTAAAGCCGGGGCTGTGAAGGTCTGCGGCCTGCTTGGCTTGCAAGAGTTTGGGCATCAGCGCAGGTGGTGCCACCATGAAGCCCAGGCGCAAACCCGGTGCCAGCACTTTGGAGAACGAGCCGAGGTAAACACAGCCCGCCGGGTTGCGTGCCGTGAGTGGCAGCGGTGGCGGTACGTCAAACCACAAGTCGCCATAGGGGTTGTCCTCAACGATTGGCAGGCCCAATTCGGCAGCACGTTGCGACAGCGCAGCGCGGCGTGCCTCGCTCATGGTGCGCCCGGTTGGGTTTTGGAAATTCGGCAGCACGTAGAGGAACCGTGCGCCTTTGGCCTTGGCGGTCAAATCGTCCACAAGCACTCCCTCGTCGTCGCTGGCCACGCTGACGACCTGGGGCTCCATCGGCGTGAACGCCTGCAGCGCGCCGAGGTAGGTGGGCGTTTCAACCAGGATGCGGCTGTCCGCGTCAATCAGAACCTTAGCGATCAAATCCAGGCCTTGCTGCGAACCGGTGGTAATCAGCACTTGCGATACATCCACCTTCCACGGCAAGCCCGCGGCGACCATCTCGCGCAGCGGCGCATAGCCTTCGCTGGAAGCATATTGCAGCGCAGCCTGCCCATACGCCTCGCCTTTGCCGCGCAACACCGCCTCGCAGGCCTTGGCAAATTCGGCAATCGGAAAGGTCTTGGGTGACGGCAGGCCACCCGCAAAGCTGATGATGCCGGGCTTCTCGGCGACCTTCAGAATCTCGCGGATCACTGAAGGGTTCATCTTCTCGGCGCGGCGGGCAAGCAGCCAGGGCGAGCTGGTTTGCAGATCATTCAATTTCATGACACTTCCTTATGTGATTTTGTTTCGAACTTTGTCAGTTAACTTTGATACGCGTGGCAAAGCTTCGGGGAGCGTTTACGGACATTTTCTTGCCCAAGAAGACGACAGCGATCACCGCTAATCCAAAACCGACGGTGAGTGCGTCCAGCGTTTCACCCAAAAGCGGCACGGCAAACAGCATGCTCATGAATGGCTGTACCAGTTGCACCTGGCTCACCCGCACCGTGCCGCCCAGCGCCAAGCCCCGGTACCAGGCAAAAAAGCCGAGCCACATCGAGAACACTGCGACATACCCAAACGCCCACCAGGCCACGGGTTTGATCGGAGTTTGTGGCCACTGCAATGCAGCCAGTGGCACGGTCAGCGGCAGTGACAGCACCAATGCCCAGCAGATCACGTGCTCTGCCCGCATGGTTTGCGACAATTTTGCGCCATAGCCGTAGCCCACCGCTGCGCAGGCCATGGCCAGCAAGAGCAAGGCATCGGCAGGCGAAATGGTCAACCCTGCTGCGCCTGATTTGATGATTGCGAATGCGATGACCAGTGCCGTACCCGTGGCCGCACAAATCCAAAACCCGAGCGATGGTCGTTGGCTGTGCAGCCACGCGCCCACGGCGGCAGTCGCCAGCGGCAGCACGCCCACGATCACGCTGGCGTGAACAGCCTCCACATGCCGCATCGCAATCGACGTGCACAGCGGAAAGCCAAACACCACACCCGCTGCGACCAGGGCTAACGGCTTCCATTGCGATCTGCTGGGCATCGGCGCGCGGGTGGCGAGGAGGAACACAGCGGACAGTGCGCCTGCCACCACCGCGCGGCCCAATGCGATGAAGAGGCCTGACATCATCGGCGCCTCAGGTGTGCCCACAGCCAGGCGCGTCATCGGCAAGGTCAGGGCGAAGATGGCGACGCCCAGCAAGCCCAGCCAAAGCCCCCGTCGATGATCAGTGTTGGAGGAATTCATAAGGTTGACTTTATACCGACTTACCAACACACTACCAGTACAGATTTGCGTTCAAGAGCATCATCTGTATTGTTCTTTAGAGCAACACAGACTGACCCATTAGTCCATGGGTCCGATTTAGAAAGCAATTTCACGATGTTGATCAAGTCAGCCTCCCAATCACTTTCAGAGCAGCTCAGTGGGCGTTTTGCGGATCGCATTCGCACGCGTTTGCTCCCCCCGGGGGCGAGGCTACCCTCAGTGCGCGTGTGCGCGCAGCAGCAGGGAGTAAGCCCTGCTACCGTGGTGGCGGCGTACGACCAGCTGCTGGCACAAGGCTTGGTGCAAGCCCACAAGAATCGTGGGTTTTATGTGCGGCCCCAATCCGTTACAGCTGAAAAACGGGGGCCGGAGGATGTCGATGCAGTCGAGCCGCTGACAGGTGAGCGTCAAAAAGTCAAACACGGGTTTGAAGCCAGCCATGTTCCGGTGAATGCCACCGCCCTGATTCGCGGCATGTTTCAAGGCTCCAGCAACAAGCCCCAACCCGGCATGGGCGTGTTTCCGCCAGACTGGTTGGAGACCAATTTTTTGCCCACCGCTGTGCGCAAGGTTACGAGCAGCCGGTCGTTGTACTCCTACTCGTTGCAATATGGCGAACCGGCAGGGGATAGCGGCCTGCGCCAATCATTGTCGAACAAGCTTGCCACCATCAATATTCAAGCCTCACCCAGCCAGATCATCACCACCGTAGGTGCCACGCATGCGCTGGACATTGTGAGCCGCACCCTGCTCAAAGCGGGCGACTGGGTGATGGTGGAAGAACCTGGATGGGCCATTGAGTTTGCGCGCCTGGCCGCGCTGGGCATGCGCATCCTGCCTGTGCCTCGGGGGCCAGACGGGCCGGACCTGGCAGTGATGGCGCGCTACTGTGAGCTGCACAGCCCTAAGCTTTTTGTCAGCGTCAGCGTATTTCACAATCCCACCGGGTTTTGTCTGCCGCCTGGTGTTGAGCATCGCCTGCTTCAGCTGGCCAATGCGCACAATTTTCACATCGTTGAAGACGACACTTACAGCCATCTCGCCCCCGAACATGCCACCCGCCTGTGCGCACTGGATAGCCTGCATCGCACGGTTTACGTAAGTGGTTTTGCCAAAATTCTGGCGCCTGGTTGGCGAGTGGGGTACCTCGCAGCGCCTGAGAGCTTGGTCGAGCGCCTGTTGGACACTAAATTGCTGGCGACCTTGACGACGCCCGCGCTGTTGGAAAAAGCCTTGGCCATCTGCATTGATCAAGGTCAGTTGCGGCGTCATGCCGCGCGAATTCGCACGCGGCTGGACGCGGCTCGCAGTCGCAGCGTGAAGCTCGCGCAGAGCGCAGGCTGCGTCTTTGCGGCGCCGCCTGCTGGGCTGTTCGGTTGGGTCG
>JAYWHJ010000163.1:0-3351 GCA_043777795.1 Polaromonas sp.
AAGGGCGTTTTGCCAGCTTTACCGGCGAGTCTGACCAAGTGCTGGGCCAGTACCTGCGCGGGCAGCTGCTGGTGATGGTGATTTTGGCCGCTTACTACAGCATTGGTCTGGCGCTGTTTGGGCTGGACCTGGCGTTGCCGATTGGTGTGTTTACCGGGCTGGCCATGTTTGTGCCTTATCTGGGTTTTGGTCTTGGGCTGATACTGGCCGTGCTGGCCGGGTTGCTGCAGTTTGTGTCCATCAAAGCGCTGGTGATGGTGGCTGTGGTGTATGGCTCTGGCCAGATTATCGAAAGTCTTTTTCTTACCCCGCGCTTAGTGGGTGAGCGTATTGGCCTGCACCCTCTGGCCGTTATTTTTATGTTGCTGGCTTTTGGGCAGCTGTTTGGTTTTGTCGGCGTGTTCATCGCCCTGCCGGCCAGCGCTGTGCTGCTTGTCGCCGCCCGCCGCGTGCGCGCAGGCTACCTGGCCTCTGACTTGTACAGAGGCTAGGCCGTCCCATGCAGCAAATGGCGCTAGACATTGGCCTGCAGCCCGTAGCCAGCCTGGAGAGCTTTTTAGCTGGGCCCAACCAGGCCGCGCTAGAGCACCTCAAGCTCTGGGCCAGCAGCGCCATGCGCTCCCCTGTGCCCACCTACCTGTGGGGCGAAGCGGCCAGCGGCAAAACCCACCTGCTCAAATCCGTGCGCGAGGATCTGCGCGGGCAAGGCGCGCAAGTCGGATGGATTGACGCCACCGTGCACGAACCTCTCCAGTTCAACCCCGCCTGGAGCGCCGTTATGCTGGACGACGTGCACCTGTACACCGCCGTGCAGCAGCACGCCGCGTTCAACTGGTTTATCAACGCCCAAACCGAGCAACGCTGGGTGCTGGCAGCAGGCACGCTACCCCCCGCCGACCTGCAACTGCGGGACGACCTGCGCACCCGCCTGGGTTGGGGTCACGTCTTCGCCCTGCATGTGCTGACAGAGCCCGAGCGCCGCGCCGTACTACGCCAGGAGGCCGACGCACGGGGCGTCTTTTTAGGCGACGAGGTTATGGACTTCATGCTCAAGCGCTTTAGCCGCGATTTGGGCTCGTTGATGCTGTTGTTGCAGCAGCTCGATGGTTATGCGCTGAGTACCAAGCGGGCGATTACGATTCCGCTGATTAAGAGTATGTTGGAGGCGACTTGAAATATACTTTTTTGATCCAGGACATTCAAAAATTCAGCCGTAATTGACGCTACTTTTGGTCAAGTAAGTGAACGGGTCAGAAGCAAAAAAATGAAAAATAACTAGAAACCAAGGCAAAAGCCCTCGGCACCAGCGACTCGTGGTTTGGCCAGAAGCGTGATTGCGCGTGACGGATGCGCCGATCCTTGAAAAACGCTGAGTCCGCCTGCGCGGCTTTGAACTTTCAAGATGGTTTTACCGGACGCTTATTCAATCCTCCGTCGACGTCTTTTGCACATGTATGCGGCACTCGGCTTCGTCCCACGCCACCGATCGTAGGCCGTCGATGACTTCGGCGGCCACTTGTTCGCCTCTCTTGGCGGACGAGAAGGGCATTTACGGGTAGTTTGCCGGCAATGGTTTATCGCGGTTCGACCACCCGCCAAAACGGGTCTACTTCGCCCACGGCTTTGCCGGCGTTCATTTGCGCAATGGGTGCCCCAGCGCTGTGCCAGCAAAGTCTTTGTCCAGCTTCACCCGTTTGGGCAGCCTTTTGAGATTGAGTTTGGTACTGCAGGGGTCTCGGGGCAGGGCAGAGGCTTTCCTGTTCTTTAGTGTGCCAAAGCTTTGGCGATATGAGAATAAGCGCCTAAAAATACGATGCGTAGCAACAAGTTAGTGTCGTTGACGCGCCATCAGGCACCGCAGGCAACGCATCAATTGCCCGTCAGGCACCGACCTTGCCCAGCAGCAAATACTCCATCAGTGCTTTCTGCACATGCATGCGGTTCTCGGCTTCGTCCCACACCACAGACTGCGGGCCGTCGATCACTTCGGCGGCGACCTCTTCGCCTCTGTGGGCGGGCAGGCAGTGCATGAAGAGGGCGTCGCTTTGGGCGCTTTGCATCATGGTTTTGGTGACGCACCAGTCGTTGAAGGCTACTTTACGGGTGGCGTTTTCGGCTTCAAAGCCCATGCTGGTCCACACGTCGGTGGTGACCAAGTGGGCGCCTTTGCAGGCCTCGTGCGGGTTGCTGTAAAACTGGTAGTTAACGTCGCTGTTTTTCGCAGGGCTCAGGCCCAGGCTGCCTAGTAACTTGGGGTCAATCTCGTAGCCGCGTGGCGTACTGACGTTGACTTTGAAGCCCAAAATTGCGGCGGCTTGCAGCCAGGTATTGGCCATGTTGTTGCCGTCGCCCACCCAGGCTACAGTTTTGCCTTTGATGCTGCCGCGCTGCTCTTCATAAGTAAAAATGTCGGCCATGATCTGGCAGGGGTGGAACTCGTTGGTCAGACCGTTGATGACGGGCACGCGGCTGTGCGCGGCAAAGGCCTCGATCTTGGTTTGCTCGTACGTGCGGATCATCACAATGTCCACCATGCGGCTGATGACTTTGGCGCTGTCTTCTATCGGCTCGGCACGGCCCAGCTGGCTGCCCTCGGTGGTGAGGTGCACCACGCTGCCGCCCAGCTGGTACATGCCAGCCTCAAAGCTTACTCTTGTGCGGGTGGAGGCCTTCTCAAAAATCATCGCCAGCGTGCGGTCAGCCAGCGGATGGTATTTTTCGTAGGCCTTGAACTTGCGCTTGATCTCTACGGCCCTGGCGAAGATATGTGCGTATTCGTTGGCCGAGAGGTCGTTGAACTGGAGGTAGTGTTTCATAGTGTTGTGGTTACTCGTAGGGGAATACCGAAGCCTTCGCGCCCTCTGCGTTCAAAAAATGAATTCTTCCCCAAAGTGTACTCAGGCCCTAAATTTAAGACTCCACTAATATAGCCTTGATCAAAGGCACCAAGATACTCACCATCTCGTCCACCTCCGCCTTACTCAAAATCAAGGGTGGCACCATGCGCACCACAGTATCGGCTGTTACGCTGATCAGCAGGCCGGCGTCGGCGCAGCGGCCTACCAGGGCGCCGCAGGGTTTGGCAAGCTCAATGCCGATCATCAGGCCGCTGCCGCGAATCTCTTTTACGCCGGGCAGGTCTGCCAGCTCGCGGATGAGGGTGGCTTTGAAGTAGCCGCCGACCAAAAAGGCGTTTTCCATCAAGTCGTCTTCTTCCATGATGCGGATGGTTTCTACCCCCGCACGCATGGCCAAGGGGTTGCCGCCGAAGGTGGTGCCGTGGTTACCAGGGGCGAAGATGTTAGCGGCCTTGGGGCCAGCCACTACCGCGCCGATCGGCACGCCCGAGCC
>JAYWHJ010000164.1:0-25460 GCA_043777795.1 Polaromonas sp.
ATTGATTTGCCACTGGCCGCTGATTGGCCTGCACGGCCTAAACAAAAAGTAGATGGCGCATTCGGCAAAAGTGCACAGACAAATTTCAGCGTCGTATCGCGCAATACGCACAAGAACACTACGCGGCTCGAGCTACAACCCATTACGGGGCGCACCCACCAACTGCGCGTGCACCTTTGCGCAATCGGCCATCCGATCGTGGGGGACGGCTTGTATGGATCAGTGGCCCTTGACAAAGCGATGGGAGCTACAAGGCTATGCCTGCATGCACAGCGTCTCACATTGCTTCATCCAAACAGCGCCCACGCGCTGGATTGGACTATCGATGCAGCGTTTTGACTGCATAAAGTCTGCTCACTCAAGCTGGTTTTTGTGATGCATCCACACTGTTGCGCAGTGCGGTTTGGGCGACGGCATCGAATGCTTTTTCTACCAAATGACCGTCGGACACGACACGGATCATCCCTTGCACACGCAGCTTGTCCATGGAGCGCTGCGACATCGAATGCGTCTTCCCGCCGTGCGCTACAAACATGAACAGAGTGCGGTGGGGGCTGGTCCACTTCAATTGCATACGAGTCCATTGGCTCTCCAGCATCATCTCTACCCACGAACCAACAGGGATTGCCGTTAGCACAACGGGATCTATCGGGTACGGCTGCGATACGGGCATGTTTTGCGCTGTCGCATCTGGCGGCATCACCGAGTCAGCCTCTAAAAAGCCTGCGTCCGTCACCTCGCGTTGGGCTAGCCACACGCCATCATTTGCTTTATCGCCTGCGACTTCCGTCGTGTTGGTCGGATTGACTAAGGAGGACACCTCTGGGGTGGCCGCCGCGCCGACTTCATTGGAAGCAGCGTACAAAGCCTCCAATGCGGCACGATCGGTCAACGCTCCCTCCAACTCAGAACCTTCAATCTCGTTGACCGCAACTGCTGCTACGGTGGCAATCTCTGGCGCCGCAGGTTTGGATCGTCCACCCTCCAGGGCCGCTTCGTGCATGCCGATCAGTTGGGTAAAAAAATCTGTAATATGTTCAGGTGGAAAATCAATCAGTCTCAAACCTTGCCGCAGCTTGGCCAGCATGCCGGGAATGATTTGCACCAAGCGCCTGCGATTGCGTTTAGCCACTCGGGCTTGCACACTCCAATACAGCTCGCCCACCAATTCCTGATAGCCTTGCGGGTCACTGGTGCCGTCCGTGCAGCGCAGTTGAGATTCAGCCACCACCTGAGCCCATGGGCCGCAAATGAAGTCAATAACGCCTTGCGGTACGTCCAGACCGTCTGCGTTGGATCGGAACTCTTGCGCCAAAAACTGCGCCAACATATTGCGCTGCTCAGCATGCAGCAGGGCTTTGGCTGCTTCCTCGCGCTGAGCACGCTCTTGGGCGTCTTGCCTTCCCCATGTCGCGTCCAATTGATACATCACCTGTCCAAAAGCCGTAGTTTCGCTGTCGCCACTCTTGGTCTGCTGGTTCAGCTGCACGATGCTTTTCTCGATGGACTGAATAAACAGCACGTAGCCATCGTCTCGCTCGGTTGCGAATGCCAAGCTTCGGCCGGTGACTTTGTCTAAAAACTGGCGTGCTGCGTGCTGCTTGTCGCTGAAAAATCGACCATCTACTTTGGCAACTTCCAACAGCAAAGGCTCCAGCGTTTGCAATTGATCACGCACCCTGGGTAGCAGCCGGTCGTCCGCTATCAGGTTGTCCAGCATCAGGCGCACCACCTCTTCGCCCAGCTGTTTTCCCAGATGTTTACCGTCGCCTAGCGCCATGCGCGCTGCCGCCTTTTTGCGTGCCGCGTCAGGATCGTGATTTTCCGCGGCTTTGAGCGCCTTGGATTCAAGGCGTTGCACCATGGCTTCGACTTGGCGCATGTCTTGTAGCGCCACCACGGAGGCTGGCACCGTATGCAAAAAATCTTGCGGTTTACGTGCTGCGTCGCCATCCAGTTCACCGGAAAGCAAGCGCCGCAGGCGGTCTAGTGTCAGCAAGGTACGCGCCACGGAATTGCCCACGGCACCGACGACACTGGGTTTGGCTACGCTGCTTTGCACCTGGCCTGGTTGCACCACATTGGCAGGCTCCACACCGCAGGATTTAAGCCAGGCGGCCAGCTCGGTGTAGAGCTTTCGCAGCAAGCTGCCCAAGCGCCCCGCTGCAGGCGACAAGATCGCGCCACGAATATCCACATCGGAAACCTGCTGAACAATACATTCGCGCAATGCGCGCGCATACATTTCTGGACGCAAAGGGTTGATCTGCGGTTGCACCGTGATCCAACCCAGCATAGAGCTCATCAAGGCATCTAGCGGCACCATCACTTCGTCGACTTGCTGGCTAATCTCTTGCAGCACACGGGCCACCTCAATGCTCTCATCCAAGTCTTCTTCTTCAAAAAGTTTGAGATCCTCAAAGCGCATCATCTGCGGCGACCGAGCATCAGCGCCTACACCTTGAAAAACACAGTCCCGAAGGCGCTGTTTAAAGCTCAACTTGATGACTTCTCGCTTAGCCACCAAAATCTCCACCATCGTTTGCACCTGCGGCGGGAAGTTGGGCTTGACATGCATGCCAAAAGCTTTGTCTCCCTGACCCACCAAGCCATTGAGCATCTTGTCAATCAAACCCTCAGACTGGTGCAAGGCAGCCTCCAGGCAATCACGCAGCGTGATGCGTGGCCCTAACGGATCGTCAGACACTCCTAGCTTGCGCGGGGTAGATGGTGGCATAGGCTTACATTATGGTGGGATTCTTACGCACAAAACAATTTCGGCCCGTTTTATGCCAGCGCTTTGTAGCGCATACGCTTCGGCTTGGCGCCCTCTTCGCCCAAGCGCTTCTTCTTGTCTGCTTCATACTCTTGGTAGTTGCCATCAAAGAATGTCCACTGGCTGTTGCCTTCGCAGGCCAGGATGTGGGTGGCAATGCGGTCCAGAAACCAACGGTCGTGGCTGATGACCATGATGGAGCCAGGAAATTCGAGCAGCGCGTCTTCCAGCGCGCGCAGGGTTTCCACGTCCAGGTCGTTGGACGGCTCATCCAGCATCAGCACGTTGCCACCGGCAATCAAGGTCTTGGCCAGATGCAAGCGCCCGCGCTCACCGCCGGACAAGGTACCGACGCGTTTTTGCTGGTCGCCGCCGTTGAAGTTAAAGCGACCGCAGTAGGCGCGGCTGGCGACGGTGAATTTGCCGATTTGCAGCATGTCCAGCCCGCCCGATATTTCTTCCCACACGGTTTTATCGCCAGTCAGGTTTTCGCGAGACTGCTCCACAAAAGCCATTTTTACGGTGGAGCCAATGTTGACCTCGCCGCTGTCTGGCTTCTCGGTGCCGCTGATCATGCGAAACAGTGTGGACTTGCCTGCGCCGTTGGGGCCAATGATGCCGACGATGGCACCCGCTGGGACGGTGAAGCTCAGGTTGTCGATCAGCAAACGGTCGCCAAAGGCTTTGCTCACGCCTTTGAATTCAATCACGCTGGCACCCAGGCGCTCGCCCACGGGGATAAAAATCTCCTGCGTCTCGTTGCGCTGCTGGTGTTCGTGGCTGGACAGGTCTTCAAAGCGGGCAATACGCGCCTTGCTCTTGGCTTGGCGGCCCTTGGGGTTTTGGCGAATCCACTCCAACTCCTTCTTCAAGGCTTTGGCGCGGGCATCTTCGCCTTTTTGCTCTTTCTCCAAGCGGTCGGTCTTTTGGTCTAACCAGTCGCTGTAATTGCCTTTGTAGGGAATGCCGGAGCCCCGGTCGAGTTCCAAAATCCATTCGGCCGCGTTGTCCAAAAAGTAGCGGTCGTGGGTGATGGCAACCACCGTGCCGGAGAAGCGCAAGAGGAACTGCTCTAGCCAATCTACCGACTCTGCGTCCAAGTGGTTGGTAGGTTCGTCCAGCAGCAGCATGTCGGGCTTGGAGAGCAGCAGGCGGCACAGGGCCACGCGGCGCTTTTCGCCACCCGACAAGTGTTTGATGACGGCATCCCACTCGGGCAGGCGCAGCGCGTCGGCTGCGATGTCCAGCGCGCGGCCATCGTCGTCGCCCGCTGCGCCAATGATGGCTTCCAGCTGGGCCTGTTCGGCGGCCAGTTTGTCAAAGTCAGCGTCTTCGGCGCCGTACTCGATGTACACCTCTTCCAGCCGCGCCTTGGCCGCAATGGCAGCGCCCATACCGCTCTCTACCGCTTGGCGCACAGTCTGATCGGGGTCCATGATGGGCTCTTGCGGCAGGTAGCCAATGTTGAGCCCCGGCATCGGCGTGGCTTCGCCCTCAATCTCGGTGTCCAGCCCGGCCATGATCTTGAGCAAGGTAGATTTACCCGAGCCGTTGGTACCCAGCACGCCAATCTTGGCGCCGGGGAAGAACGACAGGCTGATGTCCTTCAAAATATGCCGTTTGGGTGGCACAATTTTGCCCACCCGGTTCATCGTAAATACGTATTGCGCCATAGCGTTGAAATTTCCAAAAAAACTGTTTCTGCACCAGCACTTCTCAGGCTGGTTAACCCATGATTGTCCCCGATAACTTGGGCATCTGAGTGAAAACTCTGCACACTGGCATGCAAAATGGCCCTGCATACGACTTACAGGCTTGTTTTCTCGTTGGCATCGCGGGTTTTAGTACTTTTTAGTCACCCGATCGCAAGACCTGCACAGTGCCGAGTTTCGAGGTACTCAGTCTATGCCTGCCCACAGCCTGTGCGCCCGCTCCAGGTCTTGCAGCGTGTCAATATCGGTCACACAACCCCTATCGTTCACTATTAATTCAATAGCTTCTCCCGCTTTGATTAATTGCGCTGCACCCTTATTTCCCTTCAAACTAGCAAGTTGCGTGGCATACGCACGGCCAAAACCTACTGGATGGCCACGCTGACCTGCCACTACCGGGTAGACCAGGGATGATTGCTGCAGAGCCTGCGCCAAGGACAGCAAAGTCGCACTCTGAATCAGCGGCAGGTCTGCGGGCAGGATGAGCCAAGCTTGCGCACCGTGTGTAGCACGCACGGCGGCGGCGATGCTGTCACCCATGCCTGGGTGGCCTGCATCCTCCAAGTGGCAGGGCAGGCCGCTTGCACGGACGGCATCGAGCGTCCAGTCGATGATTTTTTTGCCGCCTAGCAGGGCTTGAAGCTTGTGCACCTGCCCGCCGGATGCGGTGAAGCGCTCACCTCGGCCAGACGCCAATACGATGACCGTGGGGCGGATAGCGGGCCTTGTCACTGCGCACAGCTCACTATCGCAGGGTGCTTAAACCGGTAGTTCGCAGCCTTGGGGCATGTCTGCGACGGCATGTACCGCGTTTTTCACCTGCACGATTTGCGCTATCACCGCCACCGCGATTTCGGCAGGGGTTTTGGCATCGATATTTAAACCCACTGGGCCGTGAAGGCGATCCAGCTGCGCATCGGTCAATTCAAAATGCTCTTTCAAGCGGGCTTTGCGGGTTTCGGTGTTGCGTTGGGAGCCCAAGGCACCAATGTAGAACGCGTCAGAGCGCAGGGCTTCCATCAAGGCCATATCGTCCAGCTTGGGGTCGTGTGTGAGGGCCACGATGGCGGTGTGGGCGTCGGCGTGCAGATCACGCACTACGTCGTCGGGCATGCCCAGCACGCGGGTCACGCCGTCCATCTGCAAAGTAGCAGCGTATTCCTCGCGTGGGTCGCAGACCAGTACTTCAAAGTCGAGCATACCGGCCATTTGCGCTACGGCTTGGCTCAGTTGCCCAGCACCGATGAGCAGCAAGCGCCATTTAGGCCCGAAGGTGGTTTTGAGCGTGAGGCCGTCAAAGACGAAGGTGTCGCCGCGCTGCGTTGCGCTCAGACCTACTACACCGGTTGCCAACGTCAAGGTGCGGGCGACCAGCTCGTGCGCTGCGGTGCGCTCTAGCAGCTCTTGCACCCAAGCGGTTTCCAACAAAGGCTCTTGCACCAAGCGCAGGCTGCCGCCACAGGGAATGCCAAAGCGCGCGGCTTCAGCCTTGGTCACGCCGTACGCGATCATCGACGGCTTGTCGGTATTGGTGTCAGAAATATGGTCGCCGCGCTTGATGCGGGCGATCAAATCGTCCTCGACACAGCCGCCAGAGACCGAGCCGCTCACAACGCCATCATCGCGCACAGCCAACAACGCACCGGGCGGGCGCGGGGCACTGCCCCAGGTTTCCACCACGGTAACAAGGGTGCAGGCATGCCCCAAGCGTTTCCAGCTAAGGGCATCTTGCAACACGCGCAGATCTAGACTTTCCATGAATACAGTGTATCCACTCTTCGAAGTTTAGGCAGTCCGGATAGCATTTGCCGTGATCGGCAGCGTACGGACGCGTTTGCCAGTCAATGTGGCTACTGCATTGGCAATGGCCGGCACGATGATGGCGGTGGCAGGTTCACCAATGCCACCAGGCTTCTCGGTGCTATTGACCAGCAGGATGTCAATGACCGGAGACTCGTCCATGCGCACCAGGGGGAACTGGTGAAAATTGGTCTGCTGCACACGGCCTTTGTCGACAGTGATCTCCTGCGTCAGCGCCGCACCCATGCCAAAGATGATGCTGGACTGGATTTGCGCCTCGACCGTGTCGGGGTTGACCATGCGGCCCACATCGGCGGCCACCGTCACGCGGTGCAATTTGACTGCGCCATTTACCAAGCTGATCTCAGCCACTTGCGCCATATACGTGTCGTAGCCTTCCATCAGCGCGATACCACGTGCGCGGCCAGCAGGCAGGGCCTTGCCCCAACCGGCTTTATCGGCAGCCATCTTCAGCACATTGGCAAAACGTGGCTGCTTGGTCAGCATGGCCATGCGGTATTCATACGGATCTTTGCCAGCTGACTTGGCCAGCTCGTCAATAAAGCTCTCATTGGCAAAGGCGTTCAGTATGTGGCTGACCGACCGCCAGTAGCCCACGCGCAGACCGGCATCGTGCTTGACCATGTCGTGCTTGGTGGCGGCGATTTCATACGGTGCCACTGCAGCTTCTGTCATCAGGGGGTCCTGCACATCCCCGGGCAGGCCAAACACGCGCCCTGTGATGGACTGGGACGTCATGCGGAAAGTCATGGCCGTCGGCTTGCCGTCGGCACCCAAGGCAGCGGCGACAGTGTGCACGGCCTGTGGACGGTAAAAGTCGTGCGTCATGTCGTCCTCACGGCTCCACACCAGCTTGACGGGCTTATTGACTGCCTTGGAGATTTGAGCGGCCTGGATGATGAAGTCGATGTCAATCCGGCGACCAAAACCACCACCCAGAAAGGTGGTTTGCAAAGTCACGTCTTCGGGCTTGACACCTACCGCTTTGGCCACCTCGCCCTGTGCTCCGTCTTGCCACTGCGTAGGACCAATCAAGGCGACTTTGCCACTGTTGTAATGCGCCGTAAAGTTCATCGGTTCCAGCGGTGAGTGCGACAGCAACTGGCTAACGTATTCGGCGCGGATCACTTTGCTGGAGGCGGCAATCACCGCATCCGCATCCCCTACGGCCTTGAGCGGCAGTGGTTTGCCGGTTTTGGAGGCAGCGCGAATGCCTTCAAGCATGGTTTTGTCGTTCAGGGTGGCACCGGCGCCTTCGTCCCACACAATCGTCAGGGCTTTGCGTGCCATATTGGCACGCCACCAGGTGTTGGCCACAACAGCCACGCCGTCGGGGATCTGAACCACGTCCACCACACCAGGCATAGCCTTGGCCTTGGTGGCGTCAAAGCTCTTGACGGTGCCGCCAATCACGGGGCACTGCTCTAGCGCGGCAAAGACCATGCCGGGCATTTTGACGTCGATACCAAACTCAGCGGTACCGTTGGTTTTTGCAGGTGTGTCCAGGCGCTTGGTGCGCTTGCCGACGATGCGGAAGTCTTTGGGATCTTTGATGCTTGGCTTCTCGGGCACTGGCAATTTGGACGCAGCTTCAGCCAGCTCGCCATACGTGGCTGATTTACCGCTGCCGGTGATCTTGCCGTTAGCGGCCGTCAAGGTGCTACGGTCAACGTTCCATTTGGTCGCTGCCGCGCTGATCAGCATCTCGCGCACTTGCGCACCCGCCACGCGCAGCTTTTCCCAGCCGTCACGCACTGAGGTGGAGCCACCCGTGAGCTGCGGGCCACCCAGCAGGGGGTTACCGTAGAGCTTGGCATTGGGCGGCGCAATCGCCACCTTGATCTGGTTGATATCGACGTTGAGTTCTTCGGCAATCAGCATTGGCATTGACGTATACACGCCCTGCCCCATTTCAGAGCGTGCTGACAGCAGCGTGATGGTGTTGTCGTCGGCAATGTGCACCCAGGCATTGGGGGTGTGCAGCGTGCCTGCGGCATCTGCGTTGGAAGACGGGATGGCAATGCCCATCAGCAAACCACCACCCGCTATCGCAGTGGTTTTAATGAAGTCGCGGCGGGAGGTAGAAGCAATAGTAGTTGTCATGATGGTTCTCCTTAAGCGCGCATCATCTTGGCAGCATCCTTGATAGCCGCTTTGATTCGGGGGTAGGTACCGCAACGGCAGATGTTGCCACTCATCGCCGAATCGATATCAGCATCGCTCGGGTTTTTGTTTTTCGATAAAAGTGCGGCTGCGCTCATGAGCTGACCCGACTGGCAGTAGCCACACTGCGGTACGTCATGTTTGATCCACATCATTTGCAGAGGGTGTTTATTCTCCACGCCCAGGCTTTCGATGGTGGCTACCTTGGCACCGGCCACCGAGGACAGAGGCGTTTGGCAAGACCGCACTGCCTGCCCATTGACGTGGACAGTGCAAGCACCGCACAGTGCCATGCCGCAGCCAAATTTGGTGCCCGTCATACCCAACTCGTCCCGAATAACCCACAACAAAGGGGTGTCGGCCTCAGCAGCTGCCGAAACAGCTTTGCCATTGATGGTGAATTTAACGCTCATGGGGAGTCTCCTTGTTTAAAGCCCCGCAACCATATAACGATGCTTCTCTGGCGATCCCAGTAACAACCCTAGATTGCGGCAACATCCTCACTTTGCAACAATCCCACCGAACCTCCTGTCACATGGTTGACAAAACCCGCCCTCCCGCTCTTGGAGCCGCGCAGGGGCCTACGCCGCCAGCCAGAATTTTTGGCGTTTTGGCCTAGGCTACGACTTGGCATCAAACCAGCTGGAAGGGCATCTGGCGCACGGCCTTGCCCTTGGTTTCCATGGTCTCCCTCCTGCGTATCAGCCCATTCGGCGCATTCGGCATACACTCAGCCCATGACCAGCACCACCACCACCCTTGCCGATCTGCGCACCAGCTATGAGCGCGCCGAACTGGTAGAAAGCACGGCCCACGCCGACCCATTGCAACAGTTTGACCTGTGGCTCAAAGAAGCCCTGGCCGCAGGCATCCCCGAGCCCAATGCCATGACCCTGGCCACCGTTGGCAGCAACTTGCGGCCATCGAATCGCATTGTGTTGATCAAAGGCTGTGACGCGCGCGGCATTGTGTGGTTTACCAACTACCAGTCTCGCAAAGGCCAAGAGCTGGCGGGTAACCCGTTTGCGTCGTTGCAGTTTCACTGGGTGGAGCTGGAGCGCACGGTACGCATAGAGGGCCGGGTAGAGAAAACCAGCGCCGAGGAAAGCGATGCCTACTTTCACAGCCGCCCCCTGAGCAGCCGTATTGGCGCAATAGTTAGCCCGCAAAGCGAGGTACTAGCCAGCCGCGAGGTGCTGGAGACTGAAACCAAACGCATTGAAGCACTGTACGGCAACCAGCCGCCGCGCCCGCCACACTGGGGCGGCTACCGCTTGGTACCCGATGAATGGCAGTTTTGGCAAGGGCGGCGCAGCCGCTTGCATGACCGGCTGCGCTACCGGCTGAACGCGCAGGGCCTGTGGGTGCGTGAGCGCCTGGCGCCCTAGCCAGATGGTGCACCCGGCGCGACACAGGTTCAGAGCCTTGGGTTGCTTACATACTACGTAATTCATAGCTGCTCCCGCAATGTTTTATTGCGCTACAGGCTTAAATGGCTTGAAGATGCCGCTCGTAGTCGGTTGGCTTGCGGCAGCTCGGGGGCTTGGGCTGCAAAAACCTTGCGAAAACACGCGGGCGCCTTGGTAGCAACCTGGCGATGGCCACAGCGCCTTTCTCCAGATTTTTCATCCTAAGCACGCCGAACTACTGCTTGACTGGGGTTGTCTCGTTGGGTGGTGCGCTGAGGCGTTGCCTGTTCGGCGGCTATGGGTAAGGCAAACATCAACGTTTGAGCTACGTCGGCACCAACTGTGGGACCCCAAGCCCGGCACAAAGAAAATATACGCCGTACCTGTGTGCCGAGCGTGGGGGCCCGCCGCTGGTGCGCGGCTTGAGCAAGGGGTTAGGCCGCGCTCGGCTAACGCAGGACGTAGCTCGCCAGTACCGACTGAACCTCATAGATGCTCAGTTTCTTGTTGAACTGCTTCTGAAGTGGCGCTGCGGTTCCCGAAATCCAAATCTTGAGTTCGGCGTCGAGATCGAAAGTGCCCGCGGTTTCAATGCTGAAATGTGTGATGCTCTTGTAAGGAATCGAGTGGTACTCGACTTTGCTTCCAGTGATGCCCTGCTTGTCAACAAGGACGAACCGTTTGTCGGTGAAGACGAGGTAGTCCCGGACTAACTGATAGGCGTGTTCGACCCTCTCCCCCGGAGCAAGAATCTTGCCGAACTCCGCTTGAATCTTCCCTGCGTCAACCTTTGACGCGTTGCCAAGCATTCCGTCGAGTAGTCCCATATGTTCCTTGATGGTGAGGTAAATCTTCGACCTGGCAGAACTGTTGGTTCGCGCGGCCTACCGTTGGCGCTCAGCCGTCGCCGCAGGCGGTCGACTCTGGGGCAACCAGTCAGCTTGAATTCTACGCAAGGCGCAAGTACTTCGCATTTTTGAGTGTGAACGGATCGAGCGCCTTGAGAACGTGACTGGCGATAACGCGCAATGGTATCCACGTCGGATGCTGCATCGCTAGCAGGTTGATTTCTCGGCCAGCGCCGGACGGAAAGACCTGCATAGGAACGCCTTCTAGGGCCCCAACTAGCGCGTAGATCCATGCCTCGTGCACCTGCGTCAAATAACCAAGGCCCACAAAGTATTTTCCCGCTTGGACATCCTCCTTTAGTTCCCATGCGACGTTGTAGTCGCCCATCAATTCGCATTGTTCTGCAGGTGACGTACTGAGAATTTCCACGGCCTGGACGAAAACGCGATAGCCGGTGTGGAACATGCTTTCGTCGGCTTGGAGATCACTAGCGAAGGCCATGATGCAATTTAACGTGAAGCTAAGGGATGCGCCGAAGACGCGTCCCGCTTGAGCGCGGGGTTACGTTTGAGTTCATTGTGTATATTTCTTAGCCAGTCGATTTTCTGGTCTTTCTTGTATGGGCTTGGATACCTATACCAAGACTTATAAAGAGGTAGGCCGCGCACGTTTTCAATACTGCTCAAAAACGAATTGGCTGCTTCTCGCAGGACTTCTGTGGTCCCCCAAGCTGCAATTACGATAGGGCTTTTGGAACAGTTTTCCAGCAGCTCTGAATGTCGACCTTCATGCGTGATGCTATGCGGACACGACGCATCCAACTGTGCTGCTTCTTTAAACTCCTTGGAGAAATCGCCGCTATTGCCATTTCTCAGGTCTGATAAATTTATGACCCTAACATGATCCCACTCTTGAAGAAGCATTAGTCGCATGATTTGATATTGCGCATTATCTGGTTGAGTTGGAATTATTTCTTTTTTCCAGCGCCCACCCATGATTTTGTCAGGAGTAAACCTCTTGGGTTTGTACCGTCCGTCTAACGGCTTGGATGAACCCGGATTCATCATAACAACGACGGCGCATGGGACTGAGCGCTCTACGTTTATTGATTTTGAGGATATTTCCAGGATGCTTCGGCAATTAAAGGTTCGATCATTGATGTCTAGGTCGTAGAAATGACCAAAAACAGAGAACTTCGTCTTTAGTTCATTCGCGTAGATAAATTCCATTCAAACTCCGATGTGGGGAGAAACATAACGTGGGAGGCCAGGCGCGGCCGCAGGCCGTTGCCTCTGGGCCGAAGTGTTAAGCCTTGGCACGAGTACCGCCATAGTATGTTGCCATTAGAGATGTAATCACCACGGGCCAGAAGACGACGAGTGCTGCGACCGTAGAAGCTATCCCCAGACCAAGCCGCCATGCCCGCTCAGAGCCTTCCAACTCACTACTGCGCCAGGTTTGGACTGAGAGAAAAGCAAAGAATACCGGGAGTACGGCCAATAGTAGGTAGAACGCGTGGACCAGCCACGAAGCATCTGCGTCGGTGAATACGTACGCAAGCATGGAAGCAACATGTTGAACAGACGTCTGGTCAGTGGGAACTGCTCCGAACAAGAGGATTGCCCAGACGCCCAATGGGCCCACGGCGCTTGCAGCAAAAAGCAGACTCGCGACTCTTGATTGAGACAGGCGCATACGCTAGGCCCAACGTCGAAGGTGAAAGGCGCGCAACCCATGTCGCAGAGCGGCCTTGTGTAGTTGCGTGTCCGTGTCGAGCGACATGTTAGCACTCATTAGAAAACCATCACGTGGTCAACAAGATACTTGCCATCTTGTTGGATAAGAACCATCTCTGCCACGAAGTCTCCAGGCTGCTTGGTGAAGCTCTGCTTCCAGATGACAGCGACAGAGTCCGGACGCCGGAAGATGGCGACAAACTCACGTTCGGCGAAGAAACCCTTTGTGGCTTGGTAGTCCTTGCAGATCCACTCGAGACGTTCTTTGGAGAGAACGCCCTTCAGGCGGTCGGTGAAGTCCACGATGTGCCTGCCATAGTCGACGACGGTTGAGGCATCCATCAAGTTGTCCATGATCGGATTGGCAACCGACAAGATTTCAGTGTCTGATTTTGTAGATAGATCCATGCGACTCCTCCCACGAGCGCTAACGTTCGCGGTAACCGGCACGCAGCGGCAGGACGCGCTTGGGCCAGAATGAAATGAGGCCCATGCGCGGCATGCCGTGGCGTGTCCGGTTGACCAAGGGGTTAGCCCGCATTTCGCGGTGTACATGTGCGCTCAAAATAGCGTAACACCCGTCTCGGTGAGCCGATATAGCCGCACGTGAATATCGTTTCGTGTCAAGGCGTCAGCCAAGTCCTGAGCTAAGGCGTCATCTGCGGGGAGGACAAGGGTGCGCGAGCAGTCAAGACTATCGGCGTGGACGGTCAACTGGCCGATTCCCGTGTAAATGTCGCCTCGCACCGACGAGGTCTTCACCTCGTAGGCTTCGACAAGGTCGGAGCCTTTGGAGACACCGAGGTCCAGTAGCGTGGTCTTCACGACGCGTTGGCCAACGGCTAAGCCCTTGCGCTTGCGCCACTCGCGTAGCGCCTTGACCACCTCGCCGTGCCTGGAAACATAGTCGATGTCGCGAGCCGCAACCTTTCCCGTCTTGCGCCCAAAGAACTCGTCGAAGTACTCCCGAAGCTTCCGTTCCTTTTCCTTGGCCTTAACTGTCTGCGTGTCTCCATTGCGAACAGCCGCCTTGAATTCAATGATGGCCTGGACGTATGCGATGGCTGGCAGCACGGCACCTCGCCCAGTAACCGGCATGACAAGAATTCCTTCTTTGTGCGAGCCATCACTGGCAAAGACAGGTTGGAGTTCAAGATCAGACCAAGCCACGAGCGCATCCTTCTTGACGCCTTCAGCGCCACCTCCGACCCGCCCAGAGTGGAAGAGGTATGTGCGATCGTTTGTAGTGTTCCGAGCAAAGAACCCCGCTATGGAGTTATTGCGCCCGATGTAGGGTGTGTTTACCTCCACTGCGATTGCGACGCCCGACCCTTCTCCGATGCGGCCGAACCAATTCAACCGTCTGGGGTTGGCGACTTCGTCCTTGTGGTCGGATGACCAGAACCAGTATGTTCCGTCAGTACGCACCTTTGCTTGCGGCTGTCGGCCGCCTTGCCAGCCGATGTCCCGAATTGCCGTTGTCGGGAACTCGCGGCCTATCGTCGCTTCAAGCTCAGACTGAGCCTTACGAATTTTGGCGCGGTCTTCGATGAGTGTGAACATAGGGCGGACCAGTGATGAGGGTTTGATGCGGGCTAACGTCGAAGCTGACCGGCACGCAGCACACGCCGCGGAGCGGCCTCCTGATGTTGTGTGTCCGCGTTGAGCAACCAGTTATCTTTCATTGCTTGAATGCCTTGATTCGATCCGACGTGCGGCCAACCTTGCAAGCCTCAGATACAGGACTGGCATAGTCAGGCGACAGATTCATTCCGTCGCGAAGCGCAAGGTACCAGCACTCCTTGTCTCTAAGGACCCGCCATGCTGCATTTGTCGCTCGAAAGCCTTTGACTACCTCTGCGGAATACTCTCGACCGGGTAGGCCACCGTATCCCGGCTCTTTGTAGCGCTCCACGAGGCGCTTCTCTTGCACTGCGTATGCGACGCTCAGCTGCGCTTCCAGTTTGTTCAATTCGCGAACGCACTCGTCGGCGGAAGGCGATCCGCCGGGGCAGCCAGCCGCAAAGGCACCGAGCGAAATTGCGCCTGCGGAAACGAATGTGACTAGGGAACGATGGAGCTGATTCATGAGAGATAACGTTGGAGGCCAGCGGCAGCCGGAGGCTGTCGCGACTGGGCCGACGGGTTAGGCGTCATTATCTGCACACCGAGGTTTCCCAGCCATCGTAGTCACCGCCTGATTCCTTTGCTGCTCGATTCAGGAGCATCGTGAACTTGTTCATCGACCGGTAGTCAGGGAGGCTAGTGTGCGCCAACTTGGCCGTGAAAGTGCCTCGTTCTGAATCAGGCGTTTCGTACATTTCGATGGCATCGAATTGGTCATTGACTGCCTCGACGAAGCTTTTGCGATCAGCTTCCTTGTGAAAGTAGGCCCAGTGCTCAACTTCGCGTCGCGAGGTCAGTGGGTCACCTTCCTTGCGCAGGGAGTCCTCCACTCGCATGTCCTGAATGACTTGCCAATCGTCATCGGTAGGGAACAGCTCGTTCCGGTAATGCGAGCGCTCCAAGTCGTTGGCGTGCAAGACCTTGACTTCGTAGCCATGACTAGAGGCGACTTCCCGCGCAACTGCTTCTGACGTCGCTTGGTCGTGCGCGGTGTAGTAGATGAGGTAGCGACGACCGTTTGTGGTGATCCTCCCGACCGATATGGCTCGTGACTCCGTAAGTCCATTTGAGATTTGGTCTTCAAGGTCGTTAAGCCAAGAGAACTCGTCTCCATGTGGAAGTCCACGGTCGTCAGGGTCCTTGAGCGTGACCTCGAACCTCGCGAAGTTCTGGAATGGCAGAGCCTCAAGTTCAGTTCGAATGCCGTGGTCGTACGTAATGAAGGCGGCGTGATCGCCGATAGTGCAGGGGAACGTTTCCCAGTGATCGCTCATGATGACGCCTAACGTTGGCGCTGTACGGCGCGCAGCCCGCGCCGCGAAGCGGCAACCTGCGGCTGCGTGTCCGTGACGAGCAACCTGTTAGCCATCACTGCTTCAATTTGCTGGTTGGAAGCCATTTGCGCCCTTCTGCGATAAGGTATTCGATTACTTCAAGCGGCACATTTTCCTCGAAACACGATACGGAGAACTTGCCATCGCTGTCAGAGTAGAAAATCTCGGCGACGACGCTACCAACGGCAGGAGAAACCACCTCCGCTTCGACGAACATTCCGTCTCGGTTCACATCGCTCCCGCGCGTGAATTTGTATTCGTGATCGCCGAGTTTCAAGAGCACCCTTAGTGAAGGCTAACGTAATGTCCCCCGCAAAGTCTGCGAAATATGCTGGGCTTTGCGGTTTACATGGATCATAGTAATCAGTGTAAGCGATTGATGGGTATCATGAATTTCAAAATGACTGTATAAATATACAGTCATAATAGAATCCATGAAACCCGGCAGGGCCGCAGGTGCCCCCATCCCCCTTCAATCCACTCGTTTACTGGACCAAGTGCGCGAGCGCATCCGCTATCTTCATTACAGCTTGAGCACGGAGACCACTTACGTGCACTGGGTGAAATTTTTTGTGCGCTGGCATGGGCGCAAAGGCCAAATGCGCCATCCACGGGAGATGGGTGCGCTGGAGGTGGCTGCGGGCGGCACAGCCAGCCCGCTGGATGCGCTGCAATCACTACATATTTAATAGCTGCTCCCGCAATATTCTATTGGGCTAGAGTGCTAAAAAGCATTGAAAACGGGACCGCTCAGCGTGCAAAGGAGCGACACAACGCCAGTCCAGCGGCAGTTCGGCGTGGTTCTGATGAAAAATCTGGAGAAAGGCGCGGTGACCAAATTCAGATGACTACCAACTAAGTCGCGTGTTTTCGCAGGATTTTTGCAGCGGAACTTCCCGAGCTGCCGCCGGCCAACCACGGTGGATGTTCCTTCGTCAAACCTGAGAGGCAAAGTGGGCACAGTGGATGTGAAGTATTTAAGCCTCAGCAGGCATCAGCCACCCCCAGCAGCTCCCGCATCTCCGCATCGCTAAACCCCGCTGCACGCCGCGCCGCCTCGTTAAACGGTGGCCGTAGCTGAGGCGCGTCGTACTGCTGCATGAGCAGTTTGAAATGCGTCACGGGCTCGATGCCATCCTGCTCGCACAGCCAGCGGTACCAGTGGTTGCCTATGGCCACATGGCCTACTTCGTCGTGCAGGATGGTGTCCAGAATGTCCACCACTCTCAAAGCGTCCGGGCTGCCTACTTTGCGCAGCTTGGCTTGCATGGGCGGGGTGGCGTCCAGGCCGCGGGCCTCTAGGGTACGGGGCACCAAGGCCATGCGCGCGGTGATGTGGTGCTTGGTTTTCTCGGTCATGTCCCACAGGCCGGTGTGGGCGGGGTAGTGGCCGTAGTCGTAGCCCATGGCTTGCAGCTGCGCCCAGAGCAGGGAGAAGTGCTGCGCCTCTTCAGCCGCTACGCGCACCCAGTCCAGGTAGTACTGGCGGGGCATGCCTGCAAAGCGCCAGGCGGCGTCCAGGGCCAGGTTGATGGCGTTAAATTCGATATGGCAGACGGCGTGCACCAAGGCGGCCAGGCCTTCTGGCGTGTAAGGGGAGCGTTTGGGCACGTTCAAATGCGCCATGAGCACGGGCTTACCTGGCCGGCCGGGGATATTGGAAGGCTCCGGCAATGCGCCAGTTGCTATGTATAAAGTAGCTGATAATCCATATAAATGATGCGCCAGTGCCACTTTTTCTTGTGGATCTGGCGCTTGCAGGGCGGCGAGGGCCAGGCTGCGCAGCTCGGCGGCTTGGGTGGAGGCCGGTGGATTGTTATAATTAATGTTATAACTTTTGGAGTTGGTCATGCATGCACTCAAAATCACCCAAATCGGCAATTCGCTGGGCGTTATTTTGCCTAAAGAAGTCTTGGCGCGGCTGAAAGTGAGCAAGGGCGATCAAATATTTATGACGGATGCGCCGGACGGGATGCGGGTAACGCCGTACAGCACCAACACGGAAAGCCAGCTCAACGCGGGAAGGCAGTTTATGCATGATTACCGTGAGACTTTTCGTGAGCTGGCTAAATGAACGAACCAGGGTATTGGCACTGGGTAGACCGCGAGGTGCTGCTTACGCTGCACGACGAGAGCTTGGCCGAGCACGGTGGTGGCACCGGGATTGGGGACGAAGGATTGTTGGATTCTGCGTTAGCGCAGCCGCTCAATACGGCGGTTTACGGCCAGCCTGATGCTGCTGAGTTGGCAGCGTCCTACGGATACGATTTAGCTAAAAACCATGCGTTTGTGGACGGCAATAAACGCGCAGCCTTCTTGGCAGCGGGTTTGTTTTTGTACATGAATAGTTTTCGACTTACCGCCAGCCAGGCCGACGCTACCCGCGCGGTGCTGGCCTTGACAGCTAGCGATATAGATGAAGCGCAGTTTGCGCAATGGGTGCGCAGCAACATGCGTGCAATGTAATTGAACAGGAAAAATTAACCATGGCAATTTATGAACTAGACGGTATTCAACCCACCCTGGGCCAAGGCGCCTGGGTGGCCGACAGCGCCACCGTGATCGGCAATGTGGTGATGCAGGAAGGTGCCAACGTGTGGTTTGGCGCGGTGCTGCGCGGCGACAACGAGGTGATGACGATTGGCAAAAACTCCAACGTGCAAGACGGTAGCGTGCTGCACTCGGACGCGGGCGTGCCGCTGACCATCGGCGAAGGCGTGACAGTGGGCCACCAGGTGATGCTGCACGGCTGTACCATCGGCGACGGCTCGTTAATTGGCATCCAGGCCGTGGTGCTAAACCACGCCAAGATTGGCAAAAACTCCATTGTGGGCGCGGGCAGCGTGGTGACCGAGGGCAAAGAGTTCCCAGACAACTCGCTCATCATCGGTGCGCCCGCCAAAGTGGTGCGCACCCTGGACGAGGCGCAGATCAAGCAAATCAACGCCATTGCGCAGCACTATGTGGACAATGCCAAGCGCTATGCCAAAGGTCTTAAGAAAATCGCCTAAAGTACCCTACCCATGTCTGAACTGCATAAATTTATCTTCGACGGTCTGCCAGTGCGCGGCATGATCGTGCGGCTGACCAGCACTTGGCAAGAAGTGCTCAAGCGCCGCGCTGCCAACACCAGCACCGGCCCCTACCCGCCCCGCGTGAGCGAGATGCTGGGCGAGATGCTGGCCGCTGGTGCGCTGATGCAAAGCAATATTAAGTTCAACGGTGCCCTGGTGCTGCAAATCATGGGCGACGGGCCGGTGAAAATGGCGGTGGCCGAGGTGCAGTCTGACCTGAGCATGCGCGCTACCGCCACGGTGCAAGGCGAGGTGGCCATTGATGCCAAGCTGAGCGAGATGGTGAACGTGCTGAACAAAGGGCGCTGCGCTATCACCCTAGACCCGAAAGACAAACACCCAGGCCAACAGTCTTACCAAGGCGTGGTGCCGCTGCATGGCGACCACAATGAAAAGCTCGAAAGCCTGAGCAGCGTGCTTGAGCACTACATGCTGCAGTCCGAGCAGCTAGACACCAAGCTGGTGCTGGCCGCTGACGAACATGTGGCAGCGGGGCTATTGATACAGCGCTTGCCGGTGCAGGGGGAGAAGAACCTGGGCCAAAAGTCTAATGAAGACGAGATTGGCATCAATGAGGCGTTTAACCGCATTGCACTCTTTGCAGCCAGTTTAAAGCGCGACGAGCTGCTGAGCCTGGATGCAGACACCATTTTGCACCGCCTGTTCTGGGAAGAAAAAGTGCTGCGTTTTGAGCCTGCGCAGCCACGCTTTGCCTGCACCTGCAGCCGCGAGCGGGTGGCCAGCATGCTGCACAGCCTGGGAGCAGCTGAGGTGGAGTCGATACTGACCGAGCGCGAACAGGTGGAGGTGGGCTGCGATTTTTGCGGTGTGCAATACCGCTTTGATGCGGTAGATGCGGCGGCTATTTTTACCCAACCGCTAGACCAGTTGCCTGGGCCCAGCACTGTGCAGTAAGCGCAGAAACTAGCCTGCTTGGGTGAGCTGGCTAAACAACCGGTGCTCGCACACTGGGTCAGAGCATTTATCGCATACCCAAGCCCATTTTTTAGGTGCATTTTGGCCTGCAGCAGCCTGAACTATGGCGGGAGAAGCTATGCAATGCATAGCGTTTTTCAGGCGCTGCTCACCCACGCCGTACACCACTTGGTAGCCGATCTGGGCATCCTGCAAACGCGTGCGCAGCAGCGCGTCTACTGGGCCACGCGCGTGTGCTCCGTCGCGCTGAATGCCATCGGCCTGCCATGGCATGTCCAACCCAGTCAGCAAAGTAATGTCAACGCTATGCTGCGCAGCCAATGCCTGCACATACAGCGACGTATCTGCAAACACATACTCGCTGTACACGGCCGTCATCACGGCGGTGGTGTCGGCCACCACCACGCGGTGCTGGGCGGCAGCCGCAGCAATGCGCTGGTTTTGCACATCTGCAATATGCGCTTGCTCATGAATATGCGGGGTGCGTTGGTGCTGGTCGCACCACTCACGCAAATACTCGTCCACCGCCACTGCGTCTTGGCCCAGGCTTTGCAAATGCTGCACCATGGCCTGCGCCAGAGCAGATTTACCTGTACTCTCCGCGCCCAGCAGCGCAATGATCATGCGGCACCTTCGGCGCGCGCAGTGCGCATTTGCAGCCGCCAAGTCTGCCAGCCCAGCAGGGCCATGATGGCAAACACACCGTACAGGCCTACCGTGAGCCACAAGCCTTTATAGGCAAACAGCGCCATACCCACAATATTGACGGCTATCCACAGCGGCCAGTTTTCAATGTACTTGCGGCCCAGCAACACCGTCGCCACGATGCTCAGCGCCGTGGGGAAAGCATCCCACCATGGCACATCGGTGGGCGTAAACTTAAGGAGAAACAGGCCTGTAAGCCCCCAAAGAATCGCGCAGGCAGCTATGAGTTTAATAGTATTGGCACTGGACATCGTTTGCACCCGCAGCACCTGCCCATCTGGCCGCGCACCGCGCAGCCACTGCGCCCAGCCCCAAACAGCCATGGCGGCAAAAAATATCTGCAAAGCCCCATCGCCAAATAGCTGGCTGCCCCAAAAGACTAAAAAATACAGCACCGAGCTGGCAAACGCCAAGGGCCACGCCCAGTGGATTTGCTGGATATTGCACACCACCATGGCAATCCCCAGCACCGCACCGATCAGCTCAGCCCAACTTGCGGGGCTGCCGAAAATCTGGAAGGCGGGGCTGTTGAGCAGGTCGATTGCGGTAGTGAGCATTTAGCTTTGCGGGGGAAGGGGTCACGGGGAGGGAATTTTTTTGAACGCAGGGGGCGCAAACACCCGGTAACTACAAGGCAACTACAACGCAGTAGACCAAGAAAAAATCACTTAATGTACTGCACAAAAATCTCATTAGGCTTGACCATGCCCAGCTCAAAGCGGGCTTTTTCTTCCACCATCTCCAGGCCCTCTTTCAGGTCGCGCACCTCGGCGTTAGACTGGTCGTTCACACGTTGGGCATCGGCATTTTTTACGCCCAAGGCGTTGAGCTTGCTTTGCATCTGCGCCACATGACCAATGCTGCCTCGGCCAATCCATAGCTGCGCGTGCAGGATCACCAGCAGGGTGATGAGGATGGCAGGGACGACGCGGGTGGACATGTGCTACAGATTGTGCAGCATTTAGCGGATGCTGTAAAACGCTGCGCGACCTGGGTAGGTGGCCACTTCGCCCAAGTCTTCTTCAATGCGCAGCAGCTGGTTGTATTTGGCCATACGGTCTGATCGGCTCAAGCTGCCAGTTTTGATCTGGCCTGCATTGGTGCCCACGGCGATGTCGGCAATGGTGCTGTCTTCGGTCTCGCCGCTACGGTGGCTGATCACGGCCGTGTAGCCTGCGCGCTTGGCCATTTCAATGGCTGCGAAAGTTTCGGTAAGCGTGCCGATCTGGTTGATTTTGATCAAAATCGAGTTGGCGATTTTTCTATCAATGCCTTCTTTGAAAATTTTGGTGTTGGTGACAAACAAATCGTCGCCGACCAGTTGCACCTTGGAGGCCAGCTTGTCGGTAAGAACTTTCCAGCCATCCCAGTCGCCTTCGGCCATGCCGTCTTCGATACTGATGATGGGGTACTTGTCCACCCAGGCGGCCAGCATATCCGTCCACTCGGTGCTGGTGAGCTCCAGGCCTTCTGCGCCAAGATGGTATTTACCGTTTTTGTAAAACTCGCTGGCAGCGCAGTCCAGGCCCAGCACGATCTGCTCGCCTGCAATGTAGCCCGCGTTGCTGATCGCATCCAAAATCATTTGGATCGCTGCCTCGTGGTTGGCCACCGTCGGCGCAAAGCCGCCTTCGTCGCCCACAGCAATGCTCATGCCTTTGTCGTGGATGATTTTCTTGAGCGCATGGAACACCTCGGCACCCCAGCGAATCGCTTCGCGGAACGAGGGCGCGCCCACGGGGATGATCATCAGCTCTTGCAAATCCAGATTGTTATTGGCATGCGCGCCACCGTTGATCACGTTCATCATCGGCACCGGCATTTGCATGCCGCCCATACCGCCAAAGTAGCGGTAAAGCGGCAGGCCCGCCTCTTCCGCCGCTGCGCGGGCCACAGCCATCGATACGGCCAGCATGGCGTTGGCACCGAGGCGCGACTTGTTTTCGGTGCCGTCCAGGTCAATCAGGGTTTTGTCCAAAAAGGCTTGCTCAGACGCATCCAGGCCCAACACAGCCTCAGAGATTTCGGTGTTGATATGGCCCACCGCCTTGAGCACGCCCTTGCCAAGGTAACGGCTTTTGTCGCCATCGCGCAGCTCAATGGCTTCGCGTGAGCCGGTAGAAGCGCCCGAGGGCACGGCCGCTCGGCCCATCACGCCGGACTCCAGCAACACATCACATTCCACAGTGGGGTTGCCCCGGCTGTCCAAAATTTCACGACCTACGATATCGACGATAGCACTCATGGATTTACTTTCAGATAAAAATGTTTACATGCCTTCAATAGCAATCATGCGCATCACCGCCGCGCCTTGGCGCGACTGGCGAGCGGCACTGTACTCAACCGATTCGTTGAATTTTTTAGCTGCTTCAAAACTGGGGAATTTCAAAATCACCAAGCGCCCGGGGTTCCAATCGCCCTCCAGCACTTCAATCTTCCCGCCGCGCACGCACACCTCAGCGCCGTGCGCTTGCATGGCTATTGTCGAGAGTTTTTTATACTCTTCGTATTGTTCTGGGTTCGTAACCGTGACGTTGGCGATGATGTAGGCGCTTGGCATGTTGATAATCAAAGTGAGTTGCGAACGGTGAAATCGGGTTCAGTGAAGGTCGTCAAATGGATTGACGGCACATCTCAACCCGAAAAATTGTTTTCCAAAAAACCATGCTTTTTGGTCACGGCATCCAGGGCAACAAGGCTTTCCAGCAGCGCTTTCATGTGCTTGAGTGGCACGGCGTTAGCACCGTCTGACCATGCCTGCGCAGGGTCAGGGTGCGTCTCCATGAAAAGGCCTGCTACGCCAACTGCCACGCCTGCGCGGGCCAGCACGGGCACCATGTCGCGTGCGCCGCCGCTGCTCGTGCCCAGGCCGCCAGGCTTTTGCACCGAGTGCGTTACGTCAAACACTACGGGCGCGCCGGTGTTGCGCATCTCGGCAAGCGACGTCATATCGGCCACCAGGTTGTTGTATCCAAAGCTCACACCGCGCTCGCAGGCCAGGAAGTTGTCTTGATTTAAGCCTTTTTCGGCGGCGGCAGCGCGTGCCTTGTCGATCACGTTTTTCATGTCCCAGGGTGCGAGGAATTGGCCTTTTTTGATGTTGACAGGCTTGCCCGATTGCGCCACGGCGCGGATGAAATCGGTTTGGCGGCACAGAAAGGCGGGGGTTTGCAACACATCCACCACGCTGGCTACCTCTGCAATTTGATCGACCTCGTGCACGTCGGTCAGTACTGGCAGCTGCAGCTGCCTGCGTACTTCATCCAAAATCTTCAAACCGGCTTGCATACCCACGCCGCGCTTGGTGTCGCCTGAGGAGCGATTGGCTTTGTCAAACGAGCCTTTGTAAATCAAGGGGATGCCCAGCGCAGCAGTGACTTCCTTCAAGTGCCCAGCCACATCTAACGACATGCCCAGCCCCTCGATCGAGCAGGTACCTGCGATCAGAAAAAAGCGCTGATTTAGTCCAACATCAAAGTTGCACAGCTTCATGCTGCTTCCTTGAGTGTGGGCGCAATGGCCGTAGCGGCACCAGCCGCCTTGTGCTCCAAAGCGGCATTCACGTACGCGTTGAACAAGGGGTGCCCGTCCCACGGTGTGCTTTTAAATTCAGGGTGAAACTGCACGCCGATAAACCAAGGGTGCACGGCTTTGGGCAGCTCGACGATTTCGGTCAGTTGCTCGCGCTGCGTGAGAGCTGAGATCACCAGGCCCGCTTTGCGCAAGGTGTCTAGATAATTAACGTTGGCCTCGTAGCGGTGGCGGTGGCGCTCGGTGACTACGTCGCCGTAGATGGTATGGGCCAAGGTGCCCTTGGCCACGTCCGAGCTTTGCGCGCCCAGGCGCATGGTGCCTCCCAGGTCTGATTTTTCATCGCGCACTTTGATGCTGCCGTCAGCGTCTTTCCATTCGTTGATCAACGCAATCACCGGGTGCGGGCAATCAGCTACAAACTCGGTGCTATTCGCGTCCTTCAGGCCAGCCATATTGCGCGCATATTCAATGGTGGCTACCTGCATGCCCAGGCAAATGCCCAAATAAGGTATTTTGTTTTCGCGGGCGAACTTGGCGGTTTGAATCTTGCCTTCCACGCCCCGCGCACCAAAGCCGCCGGGCACCAAAATGGCATCAAACTTGGCCAGCTGGGCGGCGCTTGCAGCGTCGATGGTTTCGCTGTCCAAATAGGTGATGTTGACCTTGGCGTGGTTCTTCAGGCCTGCATGGCGCAATGCCTCGTTGAGTGATTTGTAGCTGTCGCTGAGGTCCACATACTTGCCCACCATCGCAATGCTGACTTCGCTCTTGGGGTGCTCCACCTCGTGCACCAGCGAGTCCCAGCGCTCTAAGTTGGCGGCTTTGGTTGTCAGGCGCAGTTTGTCGCAGATCAAGTCGTCCAGTCCTTGCTCGTGCAGCATGCGCGGCACTTTGTAGATGGTGTCTACGTCCCACATGCTAATTACGCCCTCGGGCTGCACGTTGGTAAACAGCGATATTTTTTCGGCTTCGTCCGAGGGTATGGCGCGGTCAGCGCGGCACAAGAGTGCGTCGGGCTGGATACCGATCTCGCGCAGTTTTTGCACCGTGTGCTGGGTGGGCTTGGTTTTCAGCTCGCCAGCGGCTTTGATAAAGGGCACGTAAGTGAGGTGCACGAAGGCAGTGTTGCCCGCACCGCCGCGCAAATTCAATTGGCGCGCAGCTTCCAAGAAGGGCAAAGACTCAATATCGCCCACCGTGCCGCCAATCTCCACAATCGCCACGTCCACTGCCTCGGGCGTGCCAAAGCCAGCGCCGCGCTTGATGTAGTCTTGAATCTCGTTGGTGATGTGGGGAATGACCTGCACGGTTTTGCCCAAATAGTCACCCCGGCGCTCTTTCTCCAGCACCGACTTGTAGATTTGCCCGGTGGTGAAGTTGTTGGCTTTCTTCATGCGTGTGTCGATAAAACGCTCGTAGTGACCCAAGTCCAGGTCGGTCTCGGCGCCATCATCGGTGACAAACACCTCGCCGTGCTGAAACGGCGACATAGTACCCGGGTCTACGTTAATGTAAGGGTCGAGCTTGATGAGGGTGACTTTGAGGCCGCGCGATTCAAGGATAGCGGCGAGGGAGGCGGAGGCGATTCCCTTGCCTAGGGAACTCACTACACCGCCAGTCACGAAGACGAATTTGGTCATGTCTATAGCCCAGAGTGCTTACTTCTGGGTCTGTGGAAATAGAGATTATAGGAGAGCCGGGACAGGCAATTTTGGTGCGTACCAATTCCCCACCTCTCTCGGGCATGTTTATCCCGTAAGTTTGCCAGTGATGACCGCTATTTAC
>JAYWHJ010000165.1:0-3342 GCA_043777795.1 Polaromonas sp.
TGTGTACAAACGAGTCGATACCTGCGCCGCAGAGTTTGCCACCAACACCGCGTATTTGTATTCAACTTACGAGGCAGCAGGTTCGCAGTGCGAAGCCGAGCCGACTACCAATAAAAAGATCATGGTGCTAGGCGGAGGCCCCAACCGCATTGGTCAAGGTATTGAATTTGATTACTGCTGCGTGCACGCCGCGCTGGCCATGCGCGAAGACGGCTACGAGACCATCATGGTCAACTGCAACCCCGAGACCGTATCCACCGACTACGATACGTCGGATCGCCTGTACTTCGAACCGCTGACGCTGGAAGATGTGCTGGAAATCGTGGACAAAGAAAAGCCCTGGGGCGTGATCGTTCAGTACGGCGGGCAAACGCCGCTCAAGCTCGCGCTTGATTTGGAAGCCAACGGCGTACCCATCATCGGCACATCACCCGACATGATTGACGCAGCCGAAGACCGCGAGCGCTTTTCTGCACTGCTGCGCGAGCTGGGCCTAAAGCAGCCGCCCAACGCCACTGCGCGTACCGAAGCTGAGGCATTGGAAAAAGCCACCAGTTTGGGCTACCCTCTGGTCGTGCGCCCCAGCTACGTGCTGGGTGGCCGCGCCATGGAGATCGTGCACGAGCAGCGCGACCTAGAGCGCTACATGCGCGAGGCCGTCAAGGTGTCGCATGACTCCCCGGTGCTGCTAGACCGTTTTTTGAACGATGCCATCGAATGCGATGTCGATTGCCTGCGTGACCCCGAAGGCAAGACCTTCATCGGCGGCGTGATGGAGCACATCGAACAAGCGGGTGTGCACAGCGGCGACTCTGCCTGCTCGTTGCCGCCGTATTCCCTGTCCAAAGAGACGGTGGACGAGATGAAGCGCCAGTCGGCCGCCATGGCCGGTGCGCTTAAGGTCGTAGGCTTGATGAACGTCCAGTTCGCCATCCAGCACAAAGACGGCCAAGATGTGATCTATGTGCTGGAAGTCAATCCGCGCGCGTCCCGCACTGTGCCTTACGTCAGCAAGGCCACGGGCATCCAGTTGGCCAAGGTGGCGGCGCGCTGCATGGCGGGCCAAACCCTCGCCTCCCAAGGCATCTCCAAAGAAGTCACGCCCCCGTATTTCAGCGTGAAAGAGGCGGTATTTCCGTTTGTGAAATTCCCCGGTGTTGACACCATTCTCGGCCCCGAGATGAAGTCCACCGGCGAGGTGATGGGTGTGGGCAAAACCTTTGGCGAGGCTTTTGTAAAGAGCCAGCTTGGTGCAGGTACCAAGCTGCCCAAGTCGGGTAAAGTGTTCCTGACCGTTAAAAATAACGATAAGCCGCGTGCAGTGGAAGTAGCCCGTGCGCTGGTAGCTATGAATTTTGAGCTCTTGGCTACCAAAGGCACGGCGGCAGCGTTTCAAGCTGCAGGATTGAAAGTGCAGGTGGTGAACAAAGTCACGGAAGGTCGTCCGCACGTGGTTGACATGATCAAAAACAACGAGATCACCATGGTGGTTAACACCGTGGAAGAGCGTCGTAACGCGATTGCCGACAGCCGCGCCATTCGCACCTCCAGTCTGCTTGCGCGGGTAACCACTTTTACCACTATCGCAGGTGCTGAGGCCGCAGTGGAGGGCATGAAGTACGTGGACAATTTAGGTGTCATCAGCGTGCAAGAAATGCACGCCGCGCTCGTTATCTAAATGTACCCAAGCCGCATTTTTAGCGGCATAATTCTATGCATACTACCGCCGAGCGGCAACGCCCGGCGGTTTCCTTTTGGAGTAAACAAACATGGCCACCATCCCTATCACCAAACGCGGCGCTGAAAAGCTCAAAGCCGAACTGCACCAGCTCAAGACGGTGGAGCGCCCATGGGTGATTAACGCCATCTCGGAGGCGCGTGCGCAAGGTGATTTGAGTGAAAACGCCGAGTACGACGCTGCCAAAGACCGCCAAGGTTTTATCGAGGGTCGCATCCAAGAAGTAGAAGGCAAGTTGTCGGCAGCGCAAATTATCGATCCTACGGAAGTAGATGCTGGCGGGCGTGTGGTGTTCGGCTCTACCGTGGAACTGGAAGACGACGAGACTGGCACCAAAGTGACTTACCAAATCGTGGGCGAAGATGAGGCTGATTTGAAGCAAGGCTTGATCAATATCTCCAGTCCGATTGCCCGTGCCTTGATAGGCAAAGAAGAAGGCGACACCGCGGTAGTGCAAGCCCCGGGCGGTGAAAGGCACTACGAGATTGTGTCAGTGCAATACATTTAAATTTTCGAGCTTAACAAGGCTGCAGCGCAATCATACATCGCGGGAACAGCTATAAAAATAGTAGCATATGGATGCGCTCTGAGTGTATCCTACCCGTGGTCTCGCGCCAAGCGAAGGCCACTAAATTGCCACTGCGCATCGGGTGGAAAGAAGTTGCGGTAAGTGGCGCGAATATGGCTTTGTGGTGTGGCGCACGAGCCGCCGCGCAGCACAAACTGGTTGCACATGAACTTGCCGTTGTACTCTCCCACCGCACCTCCCCACGCTCGATAGCCCGGGTAGGGGTTGTAATTGGAGGCAGTCCATTCCCACACATCGCCAAACATTTGGTGCAGGCCGGGGCCCGGCCGTCGCGCTCCCAGTACAGCGGCATGCAGCGTGGTCCAGCTGGTGTGCAATGCACCCAGTCCCAGCCCATCGATAGCCACAGTTCTGGCCGCTGGTAGCCGCCATCGTGCATGAAGGCCAGGTAGTCGCCATACGTGACGGGCCGGCTGGCCAGCTGAAATGGTTCCAGCCATACCCTGTGCTGCGGGGTTTCGTTGTCAAAGAAAAAACTGACGTCGTCTGCGACCTGCCCGGTGTGCAGCAGGCCGCCGGTGAAGCCCAGCCATTGCACGGGCCCGGGTGCGACTGCGGTTAACGGCCAGCGCTTGGCAAAAGCGCTTTGCGCGGGGTTGCAGGACAGCACATGCTTGATGTCGGTCAGCATCAGCTCCTGGTGCTGTTGTTCATGCTGAACACCCAGCTCCAGTAGCGTTAGCAGTGCAGGGTGATCTGGTAATGTGGCCAACACGGCTTGTAGACGCCCATCAACGGCTTGGCGGTAGGCAAGAACATCCTGCAAACTTGGACGTGAGATCAATCCCCGCTGGGCGCGCGGGTGTTTGGCACCAATGCCGTTGTAGTAGCTATTAAACAGCACCCTAAAGCACGCGTCGTGGGGCTAAAAGTTAGCTTCAAATTTTTCTAAAACAAAAGTCTCAAAAAACCACGCGGTGTGCGCCAAGAGCCACTTGGTGGGGCTGGCATCGGGCATGGACTGTATTTGGCAGTCTTCTGGCGACAAATGGGCCACTAACCGGGTGCTTTGATT
>JAYWHJ010000166.1:0-3324 GCA_043777795.1 Polaromonas sp.
TCCAAAATCACCGCCGCGTCCTCGCGGAACTGAAAAAATGAACCCTTTGATCAACGTCCCCATCCCCGACATCCCCACCCTGTCGCAAAACGCCGCCCGCCTGCTGCAGCAAAGCCTGGCCCAAGCCGCACAAACCGCTGACCCGGCGCTGCTGAGCACGGTGGACTTGGAGTTGGCGCGCAGCAACATCAAAGCGCTGTCCTTTGTGCAAGCCGTAGGCCTGCACGGGGCCTACCAGTACCTGCGTGACTTCATTGCCCGCCAGGCTATTCCCACCACCTCGGCGGGCGAGTTCTTGGACGGCTGGCTAGACACCTACGGCCTGCCGCGCAAGCAAACCAGCGCTGCCAGTGGCCAGGTGCAGGGCACTGGCATTACCGCTGCCCTGCTGACGGCAGGCACCTTGCTGCAAACCAGCGACGGCCGCCAGGTGCGCGTAAGCGCCGACACTGCTGTGGTGGCGGGCGTGGTGGACGCGCCCGTCATCGCCCTGGTAGCAGGCCAAGGCGGTGACATAGCCCCCGGCACTGCGTTGGCCCTGGTGTCTGCCGTATCGGGCATTGACGCGGCTTTTACCACCGATCTAGGCATCAGCGGCGGGGCCAATGTAGAGACCGACGCCCAGGCGATCTACCGCCTGCAGCAGCGCCTGAGCAACGAACCCATGGGCGGCAGCCCGGCCGACTACGCCCGCTGGGCGCTGCAAGTGCCTGGCATTACCCGCGCCTGGGGCATCCGCAGCCCGGCAGGCCCTACCAGTGCGGGTGTGATCATCATGGCCGATGGCAACGGTGCCCAGGGCCTGCCCACCCTGGTGCAAAAGAACCTGGTGAACGACTACATGCGCGACCCGCGCCGTGGCCCGCCGGATGAGCTGTTTGTCATCATCCCCATCGCTCAAGTAGTCAACGTCACTTTGAGCGTCACGCCAGACAGTTCGGCCATCCGCGCCGCTGTGGTGGCCGCGCTGCAAGACCTGTTCTACCGCGAGGTCAGCCCCGGCCAAAGTCTGCCGCTCAGCCACCTGGTAGAGGTGATCAGTGGCGTGGTGGGCGAGTACAACCACACCATCACCAGCCCCACCATCACCAGCGGCGGCCTGTTAGAGGCGAGCGACTTTGACCGCCTGCTGCTGCTGGGCACGGTCACCTTCTTCTAGCCATGGAAAAGTTTGTCCAAGCCCTGAGCTACCTGCTGCCCACTGGCTTTGCCTGGCCACGCGCCGAGCGCAGCACCCTGATGCGCGTGCTGCGCGGCCTGGCTGCCAGCTACGCCGAGCTGCACCTGTGGTGCCACCTCACGGTGCGCCACTGGCGGCCCATCACCACCACCCGACTGGCCGAGTGGGAAGCCGCCTGCGGCCTGCCCGACGTGTGCTTGGGCCAAGACCAAAGCGAAGAGCTGCGCCGCAAGGTGCTTCTGGCCCGCCTGCGCGGCCCCGAGCGCGCCTACTTTGACAGCAGCCCCGCAGCGCTGGGCGCGATAGAGCTGCTGTGCCTGGCCATAGGTTTCACGGTCAAGCTGGACTACTTCACGCCTTTCCGCGTGGGCCGCAACAAGGTAGGTGATCGCTTGGGCAAGCTCGATGGCCTGGTTGCCGTGCAAATCGATGGCTTGGAGCGCATCCCCATGCGGGTGGGCACTGGCCGTGCGGGCGAGCCGCTGGCCCGCTACAGCATGGATATTGACCAGCTCGAATGCTTCCTCAGCCGCCTATTGCCCGCCCGCTTCGCCATCAACTTCGTTTCAGCTGAAATTTAAGGACTCAAAAAATGGACTACACCAACAGCCCCCAGCGCGTCGTGCACCTGGGTACCGGAAAGCGCATGCACAGCGATACGGCCACCTTCCCAACGGTGCTATCGGCCAGCGACATCAACCAGATCAACTGGGCGTTGATGGATGTCGTCTTGGAGGCAGGGTTTTCGCCATCAGCGTTTAACCCGGATGTGCCCAGCACCTACAACCAGCTCACCCTGGCCATCCAGGCGCTGGCGGGCGGCTCGGCTCCGGCCACCACACATACGCTGGGACTGGTCGGCTCTACGCTGACCAGCACGGTCAACGGGGTGGCGCGATCGGTAGTGCTGCCTAGTGGTGGTGGTGGCGGCGGTGGCGGGGCTACCAGCAACACCCTGTCGGTCGCAGGCAATGTGCTGACCAGCACCGTCGACGGCCTGGTGGCCACCGCCAACCTGCCCACCAGTACGGCGGTGGGCTTGGGGGTGGGGCAGACGTGGGGCGACTACAGCTTGGCCCGTACGCCGAACATCATTTACACCAACACGACCGGCAAGCCTATCCAGATGAGCCTCATCATTGGCAATAGCATCAGCGGAACTCCTGGTATTTATGCGCTGACTGTAGGGGGCGTTGTTGTGAACGCCCAGTGCCCAGTCATTCCTGCGGGGAGTACCTACACACTGACAGGCGGATTCAACGCGGGCGATTTCTTTAACTGGCTTGAGCTTCGATAGGAAACAAAGATGAAACATTACAAAGACAAGTCTGGAAAAGTTTGGGCGCTGGACGATGATCTGGATAGCCCGCTTGAGCATCTTCCCAAAGGGGTGGAAGAGATCGTTCTCGCGGAGGCTGTAGCCGCCAGCAAGGCTCTAGGCCAGGCGCAAGAGCCTGAGCTGAAAGACTACTTTGCCAAGCGCCTAGACGCCCTACGCAAGGCCCGCGAGGTGGTGCTAAACCGCTTGATGGGCCATATGCTCAGCTACTCAGCCGCGCAGGTGACATCCAAACTGGCCTGCGTCCAAGCCCGCGTGGCCTTGTTAGACCTGCCCCAGTACAAAGACCTGCTGCGCGCCCAAACCCCCGCCGAGCTGGACGCCGCCATCGATAAACACCAGGTAGATATTCAAGCCGCCATGCCAGAGGCCCTGCACAAGGTGTTTGCGGGTATCCAGCTCTAAAAAAACAGGGCGAGTTTCCCAGGTGCGCTAACACCCAGGTCACCCGCCTCCGCCGCGATCACGCGCGGCATTGACCGAAGACCCTGCCACCTGTACAGGCCAGGGCATTATGGACGATGCCGATATGACCGAGATCCGATGCGCCAGCTGCAACCGCAAGCTGGCCGACGCTGAATACCAGCGCCTGACCATCAAGTGCCCGCGCTGCGGCTGCTTAAACAGTTTTACAGCGGGCCACCGAGCCCCACCACCCGAACGCCCCGAGCGTCAAAACCACCGAGGTATTGACCATGGGCATTCCGATTCAAGAGCAGAGTAAAGCCAAATCCTTCCTGGGCTGGGTAGGCGGCAAAAGCCAGCTCACCAGCACCATCATCCCGCTGATCCCGCCCCATAAGGC
>JAYWHJ010000167.1:0-9256 GCA_043777795.1 Polaromonas sp.
CCGGTCTCGTTCCAAGACAGGTCAGACAGGTGCACCAAACCGTCGATGCCAGCGGCCAAGCCGACAAACACGCCAAAGTCGGTGATCGACTTGATGGGGCCTTTGACGCGGTCGCCGCGCTTGGTTTGCGCTGCAAATTCTTGCCATGGGTTGGCCTTGCACTGCTTCATGCCCAGAGAAATGCGGCGCTTGTCTTCGTCGATTTCCAGAACCATGACTTCCACTTCCTGGCCCATCGTCACCAGCTTGTTAGGCGCGACGTTCTTGTTGGTCCAGTCCATCTCGGAAACGTGCACCAAGCCTTCGATGCCGGGTTCGATTTCCACAAATGCGCCGTAGTCGGCGATGTTGGTGATCTTGCCAAACATACGGGTAGACGTGGGGTAACGGCGGTTCACGCCCATCCATGGGTCGTCGCCCATTTGCTTGAGGCCCAAGGACACGCGGTTTTTCTCGGTGTCAAACTTGAGAATCTTGGCGGTGATCTCTTGACCAGGCTGCACCACCTCGGAGGGGTGACGCACACGGCGCCAGGCCATGTCGGTGATGTGCAGCAAGCCGTCCACACCGCCCAAGTCGACGAATGCGCCGTATTCGGTGATGTTTTTGACCACGCCTTGGACCACAGAACCTTCTTTGAGGGTGGTCATCAGCTTGGCGCGCTCTTCGCCCATGCTGGCTTCGCGCACTGCGCGGTGCGACAGCACTACGTTGTTACGCTTGCGGTCCAGTTTGATAACTTTGAATTCAAGGATTTTGTTCTCGTACGGGGTCAGGTCCTTCAAAGGACGCGCTTCGATCAAGGAGCCGGGCAAGAATGCGCGGATGCCGTTGACCATGACCATCAGGCCGCCTTTGACTTTGCCGCTGGTCATGCCAGAGACAAATTCGCCGGACTCGAGGGCTTTTTCCAGGCTCATCCAGGAGGCCAGACGCTTGGCGGTGTCGCGCGACAAAATGGTGTCGCCGTAGCCGTTTTCGATGGAACCGATAGCGACCGATACGAAATCGCCCACTTTGACTTCTAACTCGCCTTTGTCGTTTTTAAACTCGGCGATATCGATGAAGGCTTCGGACTTGAGGCCGGCGTTCACGACGACGTGGTTGTGGTCCATCCGCACGACTTCGGCGGTAATGACCTCACCAGCGCGCATTTCTGAGCGCGTTAGGGATTCTTCAAAGAGGGCTGCAAAAGATTCAGACATGTGTTTTCCTAAAAGCGCAAGAAGAGCAATAGCCTGATGGGGTGTGCTGCAAAGCATGCCAACGGGATATTTACGGCGGCGAAATTGCTGCCGTTTGTATAGCTGCTTGCGCTTGTTTTACGGCTTTAGCCGTGGGTTAAGTTAATAAACTTGGCAATCCATACGGTTTGCAGTGCATTGCACTGACTGCGCCAGGAGAATTGCCAAGGCCAAAAGCAGTTGCGCAACGGGCCGTACGAACGGCTCACTACAGCGCAGCTGCTACACCTTCAATACTGCGCGCCAAGTTGCCAACACGCTGTCGACGGATTGCTCAATCGACAGTGCAGAGTTGTCAAGGTGCACAGCATCCTGCGCTGGCTTCAAAGGCGCGACGCTGCGACCAGAGTCTCTGGCATCACGCGCTTCTAAATCAGAACGAAGATCTGCGAGTTTAGCAGAAATCCCCTTTGAAATCAACTGCTTATAGCGCCTGTCTGCCCGCTCGGTGACGCTGGCAGTGAGAAATATCTTCAGGTCAGCCTGGGGAAAAATCACCGTGCCCATGTCCCGCCCATCGGCCACCAGGCCTGGCAGTTTGGCAAAACTCAGTTGTAAATGGGTCAGGGCCGCTCGAACAGATGGGTAAACGGACACTTTGGACGCGCCGATGCCCATGGCTTCGCTGCGAATAGTCTCGGAGACATCATCTTCGTTGAGTAAGACGGTATGCCCTTCAAACACCACGGGCAGATGGGCGGCAGTGCGTGCCAGGCCCGCCTCGTCGTCCCAAGCCACGCCTGAACGCTGGGCGGCCAAGGCCGTCAAGCGGTACAGCGCCCCAGAGTCCAGGTAATGGTAGCCTAGGTGCTGGGCAATTTGGCTGGCCAAGGTGCCTTTGCCCGATGCCGAAGGGCCATCCACGCAGATGACGGGCACCTTGTGGGCGGTGGCGACCTCAAACAAGACTTCAAAATAGTCAGGGAAAGTTTTGGCGACGCACTTGGGGTCTTCGATACGGATGGTTTTGCCCGCTGGATTAAAGGCAGCAAGCGAAAAACACATGGCCACGCGGTGGTCGTCGTAGGTATGGATCGCTGCAGACTTCCAATCGGCCTCGGATGCAGGCGGCGTGACCTCAATAAAGTCTGCACCCTCCACCACGGTGGCACCTAATTTGCGCAGTTCGCAGGCCATGGCGGCGATGCGGTCGGTTTCTTTGACGCGCCAGCTGGCGATATTGCGCAGGCTGGTAGTGCCATCGGCATACAGCGCCATGATGGCCAAGGTCATGGCAGCATCGGGAATGTGGTTGCAGTCCAGATCAATGGCTTTGAGCGGCCAGGCACCGCGCCTGATGTCCAGATGGTTGGGGCCACTGTCAATTTGCGCTCCCATCAGGGCGGCAGCCTCGATAAATCGGATATCGCCCTGGATCGAGTCTTTGCCCAAACCTTCTATGCGAATACTGTGGCCAGCGGATGTGGCGATGGCACCCAATGCGACAAAATAGCTTGCAGATGAAGCGTCGGCCTCCACATAAATATCGCCCGGGGACTGGTAGCGACTGCCTGCGGGAATCGTAAAACGCTGCCATCCCTCGCGTTGCACCATGATGCCAAAGCGCGCCAGCAGGTTCAACGTGATTTCAATATAGGGCTTGGAGATTAACTCGCCGACGACTTCAATGGCAATGTCTTTGTTGGCCACCAGCGGCAGCGCCATCAACAGCGCGGTGAGAAACTGGCTGGACACGTCACCGCGGACTTGGATGGGCGCGTCCAGCTTCAAACTTGGTTGGCTAATGTGCAGTGGTGGATAGCCGTCGTTGTCGGTGTATTGCACCGAGCAGCCCAGTTGGCGCAGTGCATCGACCAAATCGCCAATGGGCCGCTCATGCATGCGCGCTACGCCCGAGAGTGTGAAGTCGCCACCCAACACAGCTAGTGCTGCAGTGAGTGGTCGCATGGCGGTGCCCGCATTGCCCAAAAACAACTTGGCAGGGCTGCTGGGTGCGGCGCCGCCCAAGCCTGTGATGGTGATGGTCGCGCCAGTCCGATCAACTTGGCAGCCCAAGGCTGCCAGCGCGTCCAGCATCACCTGCGTGTCGTCAGAGTCCAACAGGTCGTGCACGACGGTGCGCCCTGTACTCAGCGCAGCCAACAGCAGCACGCGGTTAGAGATGCTTTTAGAACCTGGCAGATGCACCACGCCTTGCGCGCAGCTCAAGGCTGGGATGTCGAGAAATTCGGTGCTGTACATCAGCGGGAGTCGCAGGTAAGAAGGGAAAAAATAGGCGGACTACTTGCGCACGGTCATGCGCCACTGGGCACGTGTGAGGCTGGCCTTGTCGATCTCAGCTTCCAATGATTCCAACTCATCGCGCATGATCATTTGCTCCAGATTCATCATGGCTTTTTGAAATAGCTTGGATTGCGCCAACAACTCTTGGCGGTTGGCCATGAGCACGTCGCGCCACATATGCGAGTCGCTCGCGGCAATGCGGGTGAAGTCGCGAAATCCAGGGCCAGCCAAAGATAAATAGTCTTTCCCATTGGGTTGATCGGAAATCGCATTCATCAAAGCAAAGGCAATCAAATGCGGCAAATGGCTGACGGCGGCGTATGCCGCATCGTGCGCCTCTGGGGACATTTGCAATACTTGGCAGCCCAGAGCGGTCCACAAGTCGACGGCTTTTTTCAGCTGCACCACCTGCGTGCGCTCGGTGGGCGTCACGATCACTTGTTTACCAAAGTAAAGGTCAGGATCGGCGTGCTCTACACCGGATACTTCTTTGCCGGTGATGGGGTGTGTTGCCACAAACACACCCGCATGTTCCTTCAGAACACGGCGTGAGGCATCCACCACATCGCGTTTGGTGGAACCTACATCCATGATCAACATGCTGGGCGTGATTAAATGTTTGATCGCTTTAAAACTGGCTTCGGTCGCCGATACAGGTACCGCAAGCAACACAATGTCGGCACCGGAAACAGCCATTAGCGCCGACGGTGCCTCTACATCAATCACACCCATTTGGCGAGCGCGCTCGGTGGTGGAGGGCGATTTGCTGTAGCCCACGATGCGCTTGACCAGCCCCGCTTTTTTCAGAGCCAGCGCAAAAGAGCCACCCATCAAGCCGCAACCGATTAAGCCTAATTGTTGAAACATGGCGTTCCTTGAGTCTCTATTTATGGTTATGCGCTGGCGGGATAGGTACCCAGCACTTTGTAGAACGCGCATAGGCCGCGCAGTTCAGTCAAGGCAGCAGCCACGTGGGTCTGGGCTGCATGGCCCGCTAAATCGATGTAAAAATAATACTCCCATTGACCGGTTCGCGCCGGGCGTGACTCGAAGCGCGTCATAGATACGCCATGGGTTTTAAGGGGCACTAACAGGTCATGCACGGCACCGGGTTTATTGGGCACCGACACAATCAAGCTGGTGCAGTCTTTGCCGCTGGCCTGGGGTGTAGGTAGGGTATCTGGCAGGCAAATAACGCTAAAGCGGGTACGGTTAAAGGCGTCGTCTTGTATAGCGTGCGCAGCGATATGCAAGCCAAATTGGGCTGCGGCACGCTCGCTGGCTAGGCCTGCCCAAGCAGGGTTGTCAGCGGCCAAACGCGCACCCTCAGCATTGCTGGATACGGCACGCCGCTCTGCATGCGGCAAGTGCTTGGTTAACCAGGCTTGGCACTGCGCCAGCGCCAATTGGTGGGCCAACACCACCTCGATACCTTCCAAGGAGTTGGTTTTGCGCAAGACATTGTGGCGCACCATCAGGCTAACCTCACCCACTATGTGTGCAGGGGTGTGCAAAAATAAATCCAGTGAACGGGTGACGACACCTTCAGTGGAATTTTCTACGCCCACAACGCCATACTGCGCGCTGCCTGCGGCTGTGGCATGGAACACTTCGTCAAAATTGGCGCAGTAAATCAGCTCGATACTGCTGCCAAAAAACTCTAGCGCAGCTTGCTCGCAAAACGTGCCCGCCGGGCCCAAAACAGCCACCCGTTGTGCCGCCTCCAAGCTACGGCAAGCCGACATCACTTCGCGCCAAATATGGCTGATGCTTTCAGCCTTGAGCGGCCCTGGGTTAGCGCCTTGCAAACCGTGGATGACTTGCGCCTCTCTCTCTGGGCGGTACACCGCAGAGCCTTCTAAGCGTTTGATCTCGCCAACCTCACTGGCCAAGCTAGCGCGCTGGTTCAGCTTGTTCAGCAGCTCCAGATCCAGTGCGTCAATCTCAATACGAAGCTGCGCTAAGGTGCGCGAGGGGGCATTGCTCATTAGTGCTTACTTGTTGGGTGTTGCAGGCACGCCTACAATTTTGGCTGCGGCAGCATCAAATACTTTGCTGCGCGCGGCAACTTGGTCGCGGGTACCATCCACGATGGCTTTGACAAACATGTTGCCCAGCTCAGGAGCGGTATTCTGGTATTTTTTAAACACCGGCGCCTCTAGCAAGGCCACCAATTGCTTGAGCTCATCTTGCGAAAAACGCTCGGCGTATGCGCCTACTAACACTTCATTGCGAGCCTTCGGTGCTTGCGCGGTGATCAGCTTGAGCGTGTCGTCATTGAATTTTTTCAGTTCTGCATCCAAAGCTTCGATAGCGCTTTGTTGTTTGGCGGCAGGCAAGCTGGCTACCCGTTCGTCCCAATTGCCGATCATTTGCTGAGTGGCTGAGTCTGCCAGTTGCGCCAGCATGCGGTCCATTTCCGGGCCCTCTTGCGCGGCGACAGCGCGTACAGCCAAGGGGCGCTTGGCATCCGAAGTTTGGGCGTATACCAGGCTGCTAGCGCAACAAATTACTGCGTAAGCAGCTATTAATTTAGTAGCTTTCGAAATGATCTTTGAGGTGGTGATGGTCATGGGTATCCTTAATGAGTTACTTGTTTCAGCGAGAAGAGATAGCGCGCGATGGCTGCCTATTTGGCAACATCGCCACTCGAAGTGTCGCCCTCATTCACAGTTCCGTTGTTACCATTTGCAGCGCTGTCTGGGCTGGCGTCGGTGTTTTCTTCTGCGTCCGGTACGGCGGCATCGTTTTCTACAATGCGCTGCAAGCCACTGAGTTTGGTGCCTGTATCCAGTGCAATCAAGGTCACGCCTTGGGTAGCCCGGCCCAGTTCGCGCATCTCGGCCACACGGGTGCGCACCAAGACGCCTTTGTCGGTGATCATCATGATCTCGTCGTCCGGGTGTACCAGGGTGGCGGCCACGATCTTGCCGTTTCGCTCGGATTGCTGAATCGCAATCATGCCCTTGGTACCGCGCCCGTGGCGGGTGTATTCCCCAATCGGGGTGCGCTTGCCATAGCCGTTCTCGGTGGCGGTCAGCACGCTTTGCAGTTCGTCTTCAGCTACCAGCATGGCGATGACGCTTTGGCCTTCGTCCAACGTCATTCCGCGCACACCGCGTGCTGTGCGACCTACGGCGCGAACATCGTCTTCGTCAAAGCGCACGGCTTTGCCGCCATCGCTGAACAGCATCACGTCGTGCTTGCCGTCGGTAATGGCTGCGCCGATCAGGATGTCACCATCGTCCAAATCGACAGCAATGATGCCGCCTTTGCGGGGGTTGTTAAAGTCTTCAAGCGGGGTCTTCTTCACGGTGCCCATACGGGTGGCCATAAAGACGAAGTGGTCCGCCGGGAAGCTGCGGTTGTCGCCAGTCAGCGCCAGTACCACGTTGATTTTCTCACCCTCTTGTAGCGGGAACATATTGACAATGGGCCGGCCGCGCGAACCGCGGGTGCCTGCGGGCACTTCCCACACCTTGAGCCAGTACATCCGACCCCGGTTAGAGAAGCACAACAAATAGTCATGCGTGTTGGCAATGAACAGCTGGTCGATCCAGTCATCCTCCTTGGTTTGTGTGGCCTGCTTGCCGCGCCCGCCGCGTTTTTGTGCGCGGTACTCACCAAGAGGTTGGCTCTTGATATAGCCGCTGTGGCTGAGCGTTACCACCATATCGGTGGGCGTAATCAGGTCCTCGGTGGACATGTCTTGCGCGTTGTGCTCGATCACGCTGCGGCGCGCACCCAGTTTGGTCTGGCCAAACTCGGTTTTGATGGCTTGCAGTTCGTCGCCAATGATGATGGACACGCGCTCGGACTTGGCCAAAATGTCCAGCAGGTCTTCGATGACCGACATGACCTCTTTGTATTCGGCAACGATCTTGTCTTGCTCCAGGCCGGTCAGGCGCTGCAGGCGCATGTTCAAAATTTCTGTGGTCTGCGCCTCACTCAAGCGGTACAGACCGTCTTTTTGCAAGCCAAACTGCACTTCCATGCCGTTGGGACGGTAGTCGTCGGCATTCACCGCACTTCCATCCGCGCGGGTGCGGGTGAGCATTTCTTTGACGATTTGGGAGTCCCACACCTTGGTCATCAGCTCGGCTTTGGCCACGGGCGGCGTAGGTGCGTTGCGGATGATGCGAATGAACTCGTCGATATTGGCCAGGGCTACGGCCAAGCCTTCCAGCAAATGCCCACGGTCGCGGGCTTTGCGAAGTTCAAACACGGTGCGGCGTGTTACCACTTCGCGGCGGTGCTCCAAAAACACTTTGACCAAATCGCGCAGGTTGCACAGCTTGGGCTGGCCATCAATCAATGCCACCATATTGATGCCGAAGGTGTCTTGAAGTTGCGTTTGTTTGTACAGGTTGTTCAGCACCACCTCGGGTACTTCGCCGCGCTTGAGCTCGATCACCAAGCGCATGCCAGATTTGTCCGACTCGTCCTGAATGTGAGAGATACCTTCAATCTTTTTCTCGTGCACCAGCTCGGCCATGCGCTCTTGCAGGGTCTTTTTGTTCACTTGGTAGGGCAGTTCGTCGACGATGATTGACTGGCGGTTACCTTTGTCGATGTCTTCAAAGTGCACTTTGGCGCGCATCACCACGCGGCCACGTCCGGTGCGGTAGCCGTCGCGCACACCACTCAGGCCATAAATAATGCCAGCGGTGGGGAAGTCGGGTGCCGGAATGATCTCAATCAACTCGTCCACAGTGGCATCTGGGTTTTTCAGCAGGTGCAGGCAGGCGTCTACCACCTCGTTCAGGTTGTGCGGCGGGATATTGGTAGCCATGCCCACTGCAATGCCGGTGGAACCATTAACCAGCAGGTTAGGAAAGCGCGTGGGCATCACCAACGGCTCTTTTTCGCTGCCATCGTAGTTGGGCCCAAAGTCCACTGTGTCTTTGTCCAAATCGGCCAGCACCTCGTGGGCTATTTTGGACAGGCGGATTTCGGTGTAACGCATGGCGGCGGGATTATCGCCGTCCACCGAGCCAAAGTTTCCTTGGCCATCTACCAGCATATGGCGCAGACTGAAGTCCTGAGCCATACGCACGATGGTGTCGTACACAGCAGTGTCGCCGTGGGGGTGGTATTTGCCGATCACGTCGCCGACGATACGCGCTGACTTTTTGTAAGGCCGGTTGTAATCATTAGACAGCTCGTGCATGGCAAAGAGCACACGACGGTGCACGGGCTTCAAGCCGTCCCGCGCATCGGGCAGCGCGCGACCCACAATCACGCTCATGGCGTAGTCAAGGTAGCTGCGGCGCATCTCCTCTTCTAGACTGATGGGCAGAGTTTCTTTAGCGAATTGGGTCATGGGTCAGTCTTGGAGGCTATTCGGGAGGGTAAAGTGCAGCAACCCGGCATGGCGTGCTCGAGATATATAAAGAGCGATTTTAGCGGTCTTTTATTTGCGGCTTTGTCCCTAAATTGGGGGCAAGAATTGGGGGGGCTTTTCAGCAACCTTGTGTCGACGCACCGGTGCGCACCAGTTGTAGGCCGCGCTTTTTTCCGTAGCTGTGCATTTTCCGGCGCTTAAAAACCACAAAATGTCGCTACAAAGCAACAACCGGTGCATTGAAGCCTATCATGTAACAGCAAATTTGGTTGCGCGCATTGACTGTGGCACAATCAGTCTACGAGTTTATTTATGCATTGCATGAGACTCGCCTTCGCACAGCTCGCGCTGTAGTATCAATTTTGAGGATGAACATGAAGAAACTAAACAAAGTAGCAGTGCTGTTCGCATCCGTCGCATTGGC
>JAYWHJ010000168.1:0-9254 GCA_043777795.1 Polaromonas sp.
TACCCCAAAACACCTGGTTTTTCTGGTTGAGCAAGATGATGCCGACGTTGGGCCGAAAGCCGTCCCGGTCAAGCATAATCAACTCCAAATTTTTAAACTTAGTTCATTATGCACGCCCGCTTACCTAGTGCAAGGGGCCTGTTACTGTTTTCCCGCATTTTTAAGCAAGTTGTACAGCAAAGTTGATACGCCATGAAAGCCAGCCAGTTCCTCATCTCCACCCAAAAAGAAGCCCCAGCCGACGCTGAGGTCGCCAGCCACAAGCTGATGATGCGCGCCGGCCTCATCAAAAAACTGGGTGCAGGCATTTACAACTACATGCCGATGGGCCTGCGCGTGATCCGCAAAGTCGAAGCCATCGTGCGCGAGGAGATGAACCGTGCCGGGGCAGTCGAGCTGAGCATGCCCGTCATCCAGCCTGCCGAGCTATGGCAGGAGTCTGGCCGCTTCACCAGCAACGGCCCCGAGCTGCTGCGCCTGAAAGATCGCCACGGCCGCGATTTTATTGTGCAGCCCACCAGCGAAGAAGTCATCACCGACATCGCTCGCCAAGAGCTGCGTAGCTACAAACAATTACCAAAAAACTTCTACCAAATTCAAACCAAATTCCGCGACGAACGCCGCCCGCGCTTTGGGCTGATGCGTGGACGCGAGTTCACCATGAAGGATGCCTACAGCTTTGACCGCGATGCCGACAGTGCCAAAGCCAGCTACCAAGTCATGGCCGATGCCTACCGCCGTATTTTCGACCGCTTCGGCTTGAAATACCGCGCCGTGGCCGCCGACAGCGGCGCCATTGGTGGCGACGCCAGCGAAGAGTTTCAGGTGATAGCCGCTACGGGCGAAGATGCGATTGTGTTTTGCCCCAACAGCTCATACGCAGCGAATATGGAAAAGGCTGAGGCCGCAGCGCCCGCCCCGCGCGGCGCTGCGGCCCAGGCGATGGCTAAAACACCTACGCCAGGCAAAGCCACCTGCGAAGACGTGGCTGCACTGCTCAATGTGCCCTTGAACACCACCGTCAAATCCCTGGTCCTGGCCACGGACACTTTGAACGATAAGGGCGAAGTCATCAAAAGCCAAGTCTGGCTGCTGCTGGTGCGCGGCGACCACTCGCTCAACGAAGTCAAAGCCAACAAAGTGCCCGGCCTGGACGTGGGTTTTCGCTTTGCTACCGTGGCCGAGATCGAGGCGCATTTTGGCTGCAAGCCCGGCTACCTCGGCCCCATCAACATGAAGCAGCCCGTCAAAGTAGTGGCCGACCGCGAAGTGGCCGTCCTGCACGACTGGATCTGCGGTGCTAACGAAGAAGACTTCCATATGACCGGCGTGAATTGGGGCCGCGACCTGCCCGAGCCGCACTTGGTGGCAGACATTCGCAACGTGGTGGAAGGCGACCCATCGCCCGACGGCAAAGGCCCATTGCAGATTGAGCGCGGCATCGAGATCGGCCATGTGTTCTACCTCGGCACCAAATACAGCAAGGCCATGAACGCGACTTTCCTGGACATTGACGGCAAACCCAAGCTGCTGGAGATGGGCTGCTACGGTATCGGTATCACCCGCCTGCCTGCTGCTGCCATCGAGCAAAACCACGACGACAAAGGCATTATTTGGCCTGACGCATTGGCACCCTTCACCGTGGTGATTTGCCCTGTAGATCCTGCCCGCAGCCCCGACGTGAAAGCTGCTAGCGACAAGCTCTACCAGCAGTTGTTAGATAACGGCGTCGACGTGATTTTGGACGACCGAGGCGAGCGTCCCGGCGGCATGTTTGCCGACTGGGAACTCATCGGCGTGCCCCATCGCGTGACGATTGGTGACCGTGGCCTGAAAGAAGGCATGGTGGAGTACAAACACCGCCGCGATGCCGACGCTACCAAGTTGCCATTGGCCGATATTTTTAGCCACGTATTGCGCGCGCTTAAATCTTGACGTATCCGCTGTCTCACAGAGATCCGTGGGTTGATGGGATGCGCGCATTCGCACTGTTGGGGGTATTTATTGTCAATGCGATGGGATATCCAATGGCACCCGATTACCCAATGGTTGTGGGTGCACCGCAGCCTGCTGGTTCGGGGGCCGCACTGGCAATTCACGGACTCATCGTCGCATTTTTCCAGGGCAAGGCCTTGCCGCTTTTGTGTTTTCTATTCGGCTACAGCCTGTGCGCAGTGGGGTTCAAAGCGCGGGCCACTGGCTTAGACGTAAAAAATGCACTGCGTACCCGGAATCAAAAACTACTGGTGGTGGGAGTTTTACATGGAGGCTTGGTCTACTTTGGCGATATTCTCACCACCTATGCCCTGTGTGGCCTCCTTATGGGACGGTATGCGCTGTCGCGCCCGAAAAAAATACTCAAAGTATGGACTTGGCTCACCGTAGCGCTGATCTTTTCCGGTGTGGCGGTGTCGGTCATAGGTGCTGTCATGTTGTTCACGCGTGAGGCTCAAACTACAACAGACGCATCCAACAGCGTGACTACGAAATTGTTTCTCATCACGGATGCCAAGGAATTTTGGTCCCTCAATCTACGTAGCTATCTTTACGCACAGCTTGGTACACTGTTTGTTCTGCCAATGTTCCTGTGGTTAACTATAGCGGGCATGCTAGCCTGCCGATTTAGACTCTTCAGTAACCGGCGGTTTTCACGGCAGTTTTGGGCCAAGCACATTGGTTCGTCACAGTTCACCATGGCTTGCGCAGCAAATCTCGTTTTTGGAATAACATCTGTGTATTTGCACAGCGTAGGGGCGGTGAGCTATGACAAACTCTCGGGCATTGTTGCGTTGGCTGTTGTACCCAGTGTTTGGTTGACGGCGTGTGTAGTGGGGTTGTTGATGAGGCGATGGCATAAGCAATCTTTTGTGCCGAAGTGGATTTTATGGCTGTCCCCTGCTGGACGGCATACCCTGATCATGTATCTATTGCTCTCTTTGGTTTTGCTGCTCAGTAGCAGTGTATTTTTGGGGCTCAATGGAAGTACGTTGGTAAGAGTGTGCGTGGTGCTTGGCACATGGATGTTAGTGACATTGGTGGCACGAGTGGCCACTGAAAGAGGCTGGCGCGATCCTGTGGCACGATGGCTTTCAGCAGTGACTTTGAGTACAAAGCAACATGCATGAATTAAATTCCACTTCTAGCGGTTTGGTCTCGAAGTTTATTGAGTCCAATCGCCGTACAGCCCTTTTAAAGATCGCGCGAACAGCTACTATATTGGTAGCGAGTCCATGGGCTATGCAAGAGGCCATGGCGGGTGGGCAGCTGGAGGAGCCGCTGGTCGACTCGGTGCGCTCTGCGCTCAGCTCAGCGGTCAATAACAGCGCCCCGCCCATCCCCGAATTTAAGGATACCGAAAGCCGCATCAAGTACCTGCGCTGGCTCGGTGCCATGAGCGATCGTTTGGCCAAAAAGAAAACCGATTTTCAAACCCGCAAAGAGTTTTTGCAAACCGTCTGGTACGAGAGCAAGCGCGCCGGTATTGACACCACCATGGTGCTGGGTTTGATCACCGTAGAGAGCAACTTCCGCAAATTCGCTGTCAGCCGCGTAGGCGCGCGCGGCTACATGCAGATCATGCCGTTTTGGGTACGGGTGATAGGTGACGGCGATGCCAGCAAGCTCTTTCACATGCAAACCAACATCCGCTTTGGCTGTGTGATTTTGCGCCACTACCTCGAGCGTGAGCGGGGTGATGTGTTTATGGCTTTGGGCCGCTACAACGGCAGTCGCGGCAAGGCCGAGTACCCGAATGCAGTCGTTGCCGCCAAAAAACAGTGGGAGTGGCAGGGCTGACCCCCCCCTGCCCACGAGGGCCAGTGTTTGCCGCGACAGGTGGGGCAGAGCGAGCTACTATGCAGCGTACACGCGGGTTTCAGCGGCAACAGGTGTATCTACCGCATAGGTGCGCGAGTCAATCTTGTTGATGAACACCCACTCACCTTTGGCTTGGGTAGCGGTGAAAGTCATTTTCAAATATCCACGGCGTGAAGCATCCATCCATTTCAGGTCATCCACCACACCTTCGAAAATACCTCTAATTTGTGCAGGCGTGAGCGTGCCCAGGAATGACTCCAGGCCTGGCGAGCTGACGCTGTGGGTGCCAAACTCTTCACCCACTTTGACACCACTTGCCAGTTTCAGGTCGGTGTGCCAGGCGTTGTGGGTGTCGCCCGACAGCACCACTAACTTTTTCTTCATCTGGGCGACGGTGCCAAGCAATATCTCGCGGGCAGCGGGATATCCATCCCAAGCGTCTAAGTTGTAGCCCAACTGCGGGTTGACTGCGGGGTTCAGCAGTGCGGTCTCCGCAGGCGTCAAAGGTGCCCCCGCTTTACGCTTACCTTTGGCGGTTAAGTAGGCGGCGATCGCCGCTTGCCCATCAGCCTGTGCAGTGGGGGAGGTGTTTGACGGGTTGAGCGCGTTCAAAATAGAGGCAGGAAACTCCATGCGCGCCATCAGCACTTGTTGCCCCAGTACCTGCCAAGTTGCCTGCGATGCCTTAAGCTGGGTTTGCAGCCACGCCACCTGCTCGCTGCCGAGCAGTTGGCGTGTGGGGGACGCCAGAATGCCAACAGCAGCCGCCTGCGTAGCAGGGGTGAGCAGCTCAGTCACGCCAATTTGCTTATCGCGGCCTACCAGACGTGTGTCCAGCATGTGCAAGGCTACCAAACCGCCGAAGTCAAAGCTGCGGTAAATCTTGGCTTTGTCTGCGCCAGTGCGGATGGGCATCCACTCGTGGTAGGCCTGCAGGGCAATGGCTTTGCGCGCTGCAAAGCTGCCCTCTGTAGCTTCGGTATGGTTCTCAGCGCCGTCTTTATAGGTGTCGTTGGTGATCTCGTGGTCATCCCAAACGGCAATCATCGGCATACGGGCATGGAACACTTTGAGGTCTGCGTCCGACTTGTATTGTGCGTGGCGCTTGCGGTAGTCGCTCAAGCTCAAAATCTCGTTTACAGGGTCAGAGACCCGGCCCAGCGCGGCAGCACCTGCAGATGCATAGCCAGTTGCGCTGTATTCGTAGATGTAGTCACCCAAGTGGATGGCAAATTGTGCATCGGATCTGCCCGCTTCGGCGTACACATTAAAAAAGCCCGCAGGGTAGTTGGCACACGACATGACAGCAAACTTCACCTCGGCAGTGCCAGCCGCAGGCAGGGTACGCGTGCGGCCTACCGCCGATGTGCCCCCGGCAGATTTAAAGCGGTAGTAATACTCTTTGCCCGCTGCCAGCCCCTTGGCATCGACCTTTGCGGTGTAGCCAGTCGCGTCGCTGGCGCTGATTTTTCCTGAGGTGACCAAAGCGGCAAAATCTGCGGTGCTTGATACCTCGTAGGTCAGCTCTACGGGTGCAGCGCCAGTCTGTGGCTGGGCATGGGTCCACAAGATAACGCTATCGGCCAATGGGTCGCCACTGGCTACGCCAAAGTTGAAAGCCACGGGAATAGGTGCGGGTAAGGGTGCAGGTGCGGCATCGTCAGATCCGCCGCAAGCCGACAATACTGAGCCGGTGGCCAATACTGCCGAAACAGAACTGACGGTGATGAAAAATTCTCTGCGCGAACGAGGTGTGGTCATGTTGATGGCTAAGCTTAGGGTGCAAGCAAGATGGCTTGTACGCCTTAGCAGCGTAGCCCGTGCCAATGACGAAACTGTGACAGCCATCTGGGATGATGCAACTGCCAAAACGTATCTGCTGGCTATAAAAATGACCGCATTGTCAAAAAAAGCAGTACAAACTACAGACCAGTCCGCCCGTAAAAAAGCCCGGTAAACCGGGTTTTTGACATACACGAATACACAGGTAAATTAACTGCTCAAAGTCTTTTGCAGCTCACCGTTCTCATACATCTCCATCATGATGTCCGAGCCACCCACAAACTCACCTTTGACGTAGAGCTGCGGGATGGTGGGCCAGTTGCTGTACTCTTTGATGCCTTGGCGCACTTCGGCATCGTCCAGCACGTTGACGGTCTGGATACCTTTGGTGTCCACACCGCAAGCTTTGAGAATTTGGATGGCACGGCCAGAAAAGCCGCACTGTGGAAAGCTGGCGTTGCCTTTCATAAACAGCACGACGTCGTTGGATTTGACCAGTTGGTCGATGCGGGCTTGGGTGTCGCTCATGGTTTTAACTCCTAAATTTGTCGATTCACGTAATTATCGCAGCCTCGAGGCGCGTTTGCTGGGCTGGGGGCGGGCTACTTTGAGGCGGGCAACCATTGGCCACCCGAGCAGCGCTCGATGCCTGCCAGATCTTTGCGGCTTTCTGCCTGGCTAAAGCCTTGTTCTTCCAGCAAGGCGCGCACCGGGGCAGCCTGGTCGTAGCCGTGCTCTAGCAGCAGCCAGCCGCCTGCGCACAGGTGTGCTGGGGCTTGCCTGATGATCTGGCGGATATCCTCCAGGCCGTCTGCGCCAGAGGCGAGGGCTTGCGGCGGCTCGTGCGTCAGGGCCGCCAAGTGCGGGTCGGCGGCGGCGATGTAGGGCGGGTTAGAGACGATCAGGTCGAACTGCTGGTCTTTTACGGCATCTAGCCAGTTGCCTTGGTGGAACTGTACGGGTAGCTTCAGGCTGGCAGCGTTGGCGCGGGCTACCTCCAGTGCATCTTGGCTGGCATCGGTGGCGTGCACTTGGGCTGCAGGGCGCTTGGACTGGATGGCCAGGGCGATAGCGCCGCTGCCGGTGCCCAGGTCGAGCACTCGGGAGGGCGCTCCAGCATGCTCGGTGCGGGCGGGGATGGGCAACAAAACCAGCGCCCACTCCACCAAGGTCTCCGTATCGTCACGTGGGTCCAGCACACGTTTGTCCACCGCCAAGCGCAGGCCGTAAAACTCTTTGTGGCCCACAATATAGGCCACCGGCTCGCCCGCTCTGCGGCGGGCGCAGACGTCGCCGTAGGCATCGGCTTGCCTGGCGTTGACGGGGTTGTTGTCGTTAGACACCAGCCAGGCCATGTCGGTGGTGGGTTTGCCTAAGGTGTGCAGCAGCAGCATACGGGCATCTACCTTGGCAATGCCGTGCTTTTGCGCACGCAGCAGGGCCTCTTGCACGGTGCCCAGTGGCTCGGTGGACTTGGCGGTAGTGACTTGCTGGGTGGGTGCTACCCAAGCCTTTTTCACAAAGGGTTTGGGTGCGTTTTTGTTGATAGTGGCAAAACCAGCGCGTGGCTTGGGGCCTTTGGCTATGGAGCGGGCCATCAGTTAGCCCCCACTTCCAGCTCGGCCACTTGCTCGGCCTCTCTGGCATGCAAGAGGGCTTGCACGGTCTCAAACAGGTCGCCCTCCATGATGAACAGGAGCTTGTACAGGGTGAGGTTAATGCGGTGGTCGGTCATGCGGCCTTGGGGGAAGTTGTAGGTGCGGATGCGGTCGCTGCGGTCGCCGCTGCCTATCAAGCCCTTGCGCACGGCGGCATCTTTGGCGGCACGCTCGGAGCGGTCTTTCTCTATGATACGCGCGGTCAGCACTTTCAGTGCTGAGGCTTTGTTGCTGTGCTGGCTGCGCCCGTCCTGGCACTCGGCCACAATGCCGGTAGGCAGGTGGGTGATGCGCACGGCAGAGTCGGTTTTGTTGATGTGCTGGCCGCCCGCGCCGCTGGCGCGGTAGGTGTCAATGCGCAAATCGGATGGGTTGATTTTGATAGCCACGGTCTCGTCCGGCTCGGCCAGCACGGCCACCGTGCAGGCGCTGGTGTGGATGCGCCCTTGCGTCTCTGTCGTGGGCACGCGCTGCACGCGGTGGCCGCCGCTTTCAAAGCGCATTTGGCCGTATACGTTTTCGCCCTCTAGCCTAAACACCACTTCTTTGTAGCCGCCCAGCTCGCTGGCCGACTCGTTCATGATCTCTACCTTCCAGCCCTTTTTCTCTGCAAAGCGGGTGTACATGCGAAACAGATCCGCCGCAAACAGGGCCGACTCGTCGCCGCCTGTGCCCGCGCGTATCTCCACAAAGCAGTTGCGGGCATCGTCGGGGTCTTTGGGCAGCATCAGGCGCTGTAGCTCGCCTTCCAGCTGCACCAGCTCGGCCTCGCCAGTGGTTATTTCTTCTGCGGCCATCTCTGCCATATCAGGGTCAGCCAGCATCTCGCGGGCGCTGGCCATGTCTTTCTCTACCTGCTCGTAGCGCTTTAAGCGCCCGGCCACAGGCGTCACGTCGGCATGCTCTTTGCTGAGGTCTCGAAACGCCTTCATGTCGGCCATGATGTCCTGGCTAGCCAGCAGGCTTTCCAGGTTTTCCAGACGCTCGGCGTATTTTTCGGATTGGGTGCGGAGAAAGGGTTTCATGCAATAGGGGTGAGGTAGACAAAAACGAACAAGGCAAAAACGAACAAGACCACAAACGCTACATATTCAGTAGCTGCTCCCACAATTAAATAGGGCGCTAAAGGCTGTTTTTGCTTTGAGAGCCGCTGGGGGTGTGGCTGGAGCCAGACGTAAGCCCGGGATTGCCAGCTTGTAGAAATAAGCGGCTGGCGGCCGCTTGGGCGCTGGTGCGCTGCGCCTCGTCGGCGGCATTGAGCTGGCTGTAGGTGCCGTGCAGCATTTTTTGCGTCAGGCCGCGGCTCAGTGCATCTAGCACTGCGTCGATGTTTTCGCCTTTGGCTAATAATTTTTTAGCGCGGGCTATTTCCAGGGCGCGCCACTCGTCGGTCTGTGCGTTCAACTGCTGAATGAAGGGCACGCTGCCGCCTGCGGCGCGCTGGCCCATCCAGTGCATAAAGTCGACCACGCCTGCGTCTACGATGGCCTCGGCTTGGGCTACGGCGGCTTGGCGGCTGGCCTGTGCGGTTTGCACCACGCTGGCCAGGTCGTCCACGGTGTACAGGTACACGTCGTCCAGCGCCTTCACCTCGGGCTCAATATCGCGCGGCACAGCCAGGTCCACCATAAAAATGGGGCGGTGCTTGCGTGCTTTTACGGCGCGCTCTACCGCGCCCAGGCCGATGATGGGCAACGTGCTGGCAGTGCAGCTGACAATGGCGTCAAACTCATGCAGGCGGCTGGGCAGCTCGCTTAAATGCATGGTTTGGGCATTGGCAAATTTAGCGGCTAGAAGCTCGCCACGCTCAACGGTGCGGTTAGCGATGACGATGCGTGCTGGATTTTTGGCGGCAAAGTGTGTGGCGGCCAGCTCGATCATCTCGCCTGCGCCCACAAACAGCACACTAATTTTGGATAAATCTTCAAACAACTGCCCACACAGCCGCACGCTGGCTGCGGCCATGCTGATGCTGTGTGCGCCTATCTCAGTGTGGGT
>JAYWHJ010000169.1:0-3321 GCA_043777795.1 Polaromonas sp.
ACAAGGCAAACACATCGTATTAGGCTTAACTGGCGGGATCGCGGCGTACAAGGCCGCAGAGCTGTGCCGCGCGCTGATCAAAGATGGCGCAACCGTACAAGTGGTGATGACTGAGGGGGCTGAGCAGTTCATCACCGCGGTGACCATGCAGGCGCTGAGTGGGCGCAGCGTGTACACCAGCCAGTGGGATGCGCGCGAGGCCAATAATATGCCGCACATCAACCTCAGCCGTGAAGCCGATGCCATAGTGATAGCGCCGGCCAGCGCTGACTTTATGGCCAAGCTCTTGCATGGGCGCGCAGACGATTTGCTTAGCTTGATGTGCCTTGCTCGGCCGCGTGTGGATAGCGTGCAAGGCAGTGCCAAACCGGTGCCCCTTTTGATCGCCCCCGCTATGAATCGCGAGATGTGGTCGCACCCCGCTACGCAGCGCAACATGGCGCAACTGGCCGCAGATGGCGCGCATATGCTGGGTGTGGGCAGTGGCGACCAAGCCTGTGGCGAGACGGGCGATGGGCGGATGCTTGAACCTTGGGAACTGCTGGAAGACATCATCGCGTTTTTCCAGCCCAAAGTGCTGGCCGGGCAGCATGTGTTGGTGACGGCGGGGCCGACGTTCGAGGCGATTGACCCGGTGCGCGGCATTACGAATTTAAGCAGTGGCAAAATGGGTTTTGCCATTGCACGGGCTGCCCGAGAGGCGGGCGCACAAGTGACGCTGGTGGCTGGGCCCGTGGGCTTGGCCACGCCACGCGGTGTGACGCGGGTGGACGTGAAGTCTGCGCGCAAAATGCTGGATGCCAGCCTGCTGCACGCACCCAACGCTAGCGTATTTATAGCCTGTGCCGCAGTAGCTGACTGGCGGCCAGCCATGGCGGCAGAGCAGAAGATCAAAAAAGACGGCTCAGGTAAAACTCCGGTGATGGAGTTCACCGAGAACCCTGACATTCTGGCCACGCTCGCCCATAGCGAGCGCGCCAAGAGCGGTCAACTGTTTTGCATAGGCTTTGCCGCCGAGAGCGAAAATTTAGTGGAGCACGCGACAGCTAAACGCCTGCGCAAAGGCGTGCCGCTGCTGGTGGGTAATATTGGCCCGGCGACCTTCGGCCAAGATGACAACGCGCTGCTACTGGTCGATGCGCAGGGGGTGCAGGAAATCCAGCGCGCCTCCAAGCTGGTACTTGCCAGGCAACTGGTGCAAGAAATTGCGCGGCGCATGCCCGCCGCGTAGCGACCTATTTCGTCTTGGACGCAGGCGTATCCATCTCGCCCCGGTATTCCACTTTGCCGCGCAGTTTGGCGCGGGGGTGTACGTCCATCACTTCGTCGTAGGCGGCGTCGCCCAGTAGCGTAGCCGAGCCGGTGATCTCCAGCGCTTTGCGGGCGATGACGCTGCCTACGACTTTGCCTTCAATAAAAATATAGTCTGCCTCCAGGCGGGTGTTTTCCACAATGCCTGTGGCACCTACGTGAATGGTGCCACCGGTGTCAAAGCTGATATTGCCTTTGAGTGTGCCGTCCACCTTGATGCCCAAATCGCGTGAGGTTTGGAACGATCCATCAAACACTGCGCCCTCGGCGATCAAGCTGGAGATGGCGGACAGGCGCTCGGTAGGAACCAGACGGGTGACGGTGGGAGTGGCTTGGGGTTTCATGGATTTGTCTCCTTAGTTTTCAATTGGGTTTCGGGCTTGAGTTGAAGCGGAATTGGCAGGGCGGCGGCGGGAGCGGCGGTATTGGATGCACTTGGCGCGGGCGCTTGCACTTGCGGTTGTATGCCCACCCGCAAGTCGTGCTGGGATCGGTAGAGCAGGTACGCCACCACAGCGCAAGCGATCAGCAAATAGTAGCGGCATTTCCACAGCCACCAGAGCACCCAGCGCAGAGCCACCCGTCGGCGTGCCACCCGTTGGTCGCGTTGCCAGCTTTTCTGCAGCGCGGCTTGGCGCAGCGTGTTGGTGTCGATCACTGGCGTGCCTATATTGGCAGGGCTGAAGGCATCCATCGAAGGTGCCGGGAGAGCGGTTTTGACAGACATTGTGCGTCACGGCCACATGTCTCTAGTGAACCAGCTTGGCAGCTGCAGTACGTTCGCGCTTGGTTGCCGCTTTTTCCAGCGTGGCGTTCAGGTCAGCCCCGTTAACCTGCAAACGGTTGTAGCGCACATGGCCCGACACGCGCGAGGCATCGTGCAAAGCCACCGAGCCGCCGCCCGCATCCAGCAAACCGTCGGTTTGGCCCATGACTGAGATATTGTCAGCCACGATATCGCCCTTGACATGGCCGGTTTCGGTCACTATCACGGTGATGCTGTTGCCCATGGATTGGATCAAATTGCCTTCAATCTTGCCGCCCACGGTACATAGGCCAATCAGCTGGGCATTGCCCACAAAGTTAACGCCTTCGGCAATCATGCTGCTTCGATCGATGGCGCCTTCGCCCGACTCTGCAGTGTGCATGGGGGCCAACACAGGAAGCTGGCTAGACTGGCCGCTGTACATCGACGCGCCTGCTGTCACCTGCAAAGCTTTTTGAGGTGCAGATGCAGGCATCGCTGCTTTAGGATCGGCGGTGGAAGCCGTTGCCGGGGCGATGGGCATGGCGGCGGGTGCGGGGTGAGGTGGTGTGGCAATAAAAGGGGGTTTGTCAGTCATCATGGTCTCCTGATAGTGTTGCTTTGGATTGACGTGTTTGCAGAATCAGAATCTGCCAATTCATTGAGCTTTGGCAGCAGGGTATCTTCTTTCAGCGTCTTAAACGGGCCCTGCAGCTGCGCACCATCGTACATGCGAATACGGTGCGCAAGCAAGGTGCCGCTGGATATACCTGTGCTGGCGATGTAGGCCGTGCCCAGGCACTCTACGACGGTTGCGTCGTCTGGCAAGCCCGGCATGCCTAACTGGCCAAACAAATACAGATCGCCCCAAATTTTGACATGGCCAGACACCTGCCCACCTGCCCAGATAATCAAGCGACCCCGCGTCTCCAGATCCCCGTGTACTTCGCCTTGCACCAGCAAACCGCCCTGAAAAGCGTACTCTCCTGCCAAGCGAGAACCGGCGCTGACCCGGTTCACCACATTCATGGCGATCGGGTCAATGGTCAAAACGTCTTGCGAGGCGTTCATGAGGTCAAAATGAGCCAGCCGAACGTCGCCATGGCAACCAGCAAAGCGCCTAAAAGCGCCACCAGCCCGAAGCATGCAATCAACAAGGCGTGGCGCTCCAAGCCGCGGCGCATTGCACCGGGAGCGCGGCGGTGTCTGCCCGCGTAGGGATAGGCACACTGAAGCAAGATCCAGTCCTTCCACACCTGGTCCAA
>JAYWHJ010000170.1:0-3315 GCA_043777795.1 Polaromonas sp.
CAAAATTACCGAGTTTTACACCCGGCTGGGCAGCGACGAGCGCCTGTACGCCAAGTACAAAGCCATGGACGTGGCTACGCTGAACACCGAGCAATCCAAGGCGCATAGCAATGCCATGCGTGGCTTTAAATTAGGCGGCGCGGATCTGCAAGACTCTGCCAAAGAGCGCTTTGCCGCTATCCAAGAGCGCCAAGCCGAGATCAGCCAAAAGTTCAGCGAAAACGCGCTGGACAGCACCGAGGCCTATGCCTACTACGCCACGCTGGATGAGCTGGTCGGGGTGCCTGCCGACGTGGTGCACACTGCGCGCGAGGCCGCTAAAGCGCAAGCCGAGAAAGACGGCCAACCAGATGACGCGCAGCGCCATAAGCTGAGCCTGAAAATGCCTTGCTACCTGCCAGTGATGCAATTTGCGGCCAGCAGTGCGCTACGCGAGACGCTGTACAAAGCCAACACCACCCGCGCCTCTGAACTCTTTGAAGTGGAAGGCAAGCCACGCCCCGAGTTTGATAACAGCGCCATCCTGCGCGAGACCATTGCCCTGCGCAATGAAGAGGCAGTGCTGCTAGGCTACAAAAATTACTCCGAGGTCTCCATCGTGCCCAAGATGGCTGATTCGCCCGAGCAGGTCATCACCTTTCTGCGCGACCTGGCCCAGCGTGCGCAGCCTTACGCCAAAAAAGACCTGGCCGACATGCGCGAGTTTGCCGCCAAAGAGCTTGGCCTCAAAAACCCCCAGGCCTGGGACTGGCCCTACATCGGCGAAAAGCTCAAAGAAGCGCGCTACAGCTTTAGCGAGCAAGAGGTCAAGCAGTACTTCACCGCGCCCAAAGTCTTGGCCGGGTTGTTCAAAATTATTGAGACCTTGTTTGAGGTCGCCATCGTCAAGGACGGTGCCCCCGTTTGGAACGATAAGGTGCAGTTTTACGCACTACAACGCGACGGCAAAACCATCGCCCAGTTCTACCTCGACCAACCCGCACGTACCGGCAAGCGCGGCGGTGCCTGGATGGACGACGTGCGCGCACGCTGGCTGCGCCCCGATACGGGCGCACTGCAAACGCCCATCGCCCACCTGGTTTGCAACTTTGCCGATGGGGTAGACGGCAAACCGCCGCTCCTCACTCACGACGATGTCACCACCCTGTTCCACGAATTCGGCCATGGCCTGCACCATATGCTGACGCAGGTAAACGAGCGCGATGTAAGCGGTATCAGCGGTGTGGAGTGGGACGCGGTGGAGCTACCCAGCCAGTTTATGGAAAACTTCTGCTGGGAATGGGACGTGCTCAAACACATGACCGCCCATGTAGACACCGCGTTGCCGTTGCCACGCGCGCTGTTTGACAAAATGCTGGCCGCCAAAAACTTCCAAAGTGGTTTGCAAACCCTGCGGCAAATTGAATTTTCGCTATTTGACATGCTCTTGCACAAGGATGGCGGCGAGGCGCTGCAAGTGCTGCAACGGGTACGTGACGAGGTAGCGGTCCTGCAGCCGCCTGCCTACAGCCGCACACCGCACACCTTCAGCCACATCTTCTCGGGCGGTTACGCAGCGGGCTACTACAGTTACAAATGGGCCGAGCTGCTCTCGGCCGATGCCTACGCCGCGTTTGAAGAAACTGCGACGCAATCGGGGACTCAGCCATCGGCTAATATGGCCGCTGGTAAGCGCTACCGCCAAGAGATCCTGGAAGTAGGCGGCAGCCGGTCCGCCATGGACAGCTTTAAGGCGTTCAGAGGGCGCGAGCCGCAAATCGACGCACTTTTGCGCCACCAAGGCATGGCTTGAGTTTAAAAGAGCTATTTGACGCTTTTAGGTGCGCCGAACACAAGGAATCACAATGACTAGTATCAAACTCATAGCTACTTGCGCACTATCCTGTGTGGCCTTGGGCGCACTGTCATTGGGTGCCAGTGCCCAGCAGATGTACCGAAGCGTCGGGCCAGACGGCAAAGTTACCTTCTCGGACCAACCCCCCGCAGCCGCCGCTAACGCCAAAGTCACTACGGGCCGCGCGGGATCATTCACCGAAGGCGCCAGCGCAGGCAACACTACACTACCCGCCGAATTGCGCCCCGTAGCCACCCGCTACCCCGTCACCCTGTACACCAGCAAAAGCTGCGGCTCCCCGTGCAGTGCTGGGCGCAACTTGCTCACCGCACGGGGTGTACCGTTCGCTGAAAAAACCATCGAAAGCAATGAAGACATCGAGTCCCTGCGCCGCTTGATGGGCGATGCCAGTTTGCCCAGCGCCAGCATCGGCAGCCAACAACTCACCGGCTTTTCCGAGCAAGAATGGACGCAATACCTAGACGCCGCCGCGTACCCAAAAAACTCGGTGCTCCCCGCCAATTTTCGCAATCCAGCCCCTACGCCCATGGTAGCGCGCGCACCAGCAGCGGCCCCTGCACCGGCCGCTGAAGCTGCACCGGTAGATGCGCCTGCACGTGCCACAGCACCTGAGCCAGTCAACCCCGCAGGCATCAAGTTTTAATGCTTAAGTAGGCTATCATTAGCTTGCATCTCGCTATGTTTTAGATAGCTTCTCCCGCGGTAATTTATTGGCCTAAAGCCCGTTTTTACTTAAAATTAAGTGTCTTCACACCGCTGGCGGTGCCTAGCAAACAGACCTGCGCCTTTTGCAGCGCGAAGACCCCAACCGTCACCACGCCGGGCCATTGACTGACCTGCATTTCAAAGGCGACTGGGTCTGAAATGCGCAAACCGAGCACGTCGATGATGTGCTGACCGTTGTCGGTGACTAAGGGTGCGCCGTCCTTCATGCGGACTGCGGCCGTGCCGCCCAAGACGACAAATTGGCGCATCAACCGCTTGGCGGCCATCGGTATCACTTCGACCGGTAGCGGAAAGACACCCAGCACGTCCACCAGCTTGCTCTCGTCCGCTATGCACACAAAACGCTTGGCCATGGCGGCCACAATTTTCTCGCGCGTGAGCGCCGCACCGCCGCCTTTGACCATATGGCCCTGGTGGTCGATCTCGTCCGCGCCGTCGATGTAGACGCTCAGCTCGGTCACTTCATTGCTGTCAAACACGGGAATGCCGAGCGCCTTAAGCCTCTCAGTAGACGCGACGGAGCTGCTGACCGCGCCTTTGATGTCGTTTTTAATGCTGGCCAGTGCATCGATAAATTTGTTGACCGTAGAGCCCGTGCCTACGCCTACAATTTCACCTTTGACCACATACTGCAATGCGGCAAGGCCCACTTGGGTTTTGAGTTCGTCTTGAGTCATTTGCCTATTATCCAATGAGCCTTATCCCCTACGCCCTAGCCCGCCCCTTTTTATTTG
>JAYWHJ010000171.1:0-3295 GCA_043777795.1 Polaromonas sp.
TTATTCCTAAACCCACTGCCATGGCGCAGCCCAACGCCAGCCCCAAAGCGCCCGCACCGCCACCGCCCCCCCAGCCTTTGGCAATACAAGACAGCGCGCTCGCACGCTCCCCATGGGCTGTAACGCCTTCGCTTGCCGCGGCCTCGCCCCCCGTGCCCACCAACAGCAACGCCCCAGCACCGCCAGCGCCACCGATCGAGCCAGGCCATGCAGCTACAGCCGCACCTGCCGCCCCCGCTGGGCCGTCGCCAGCACCGCCGCCTGTCCCACCTGCGCCCGCCAAGATGGCGCTGCCCAGTAGCGATGCCGACTATCTCAACAACCCACCTCCCGCATATCCGCCAGTCAGCAGGCGCTTGGGCGAGACCGGCAAGGTGGTGGTACGCGTGTTTATCGGCACCGATGGCAGTGCACAAAAAGGCGAGGTGCGCAGCAGCAGCGGTTTTGAACGCCTGGACGCAGCCGCCTTGGCCGCAGCCGTGAAATGGCGCTACGTGCCCGGCAAGCGCGGCGACGTGCCTGAGGCCATGTGGGTCAACGTACCTATTCACTTCACATTGAACTAGTTTTTACATCGGAAAGAAACCACCATGACCTCTCAATTCGGACTCACCAACCTCTGGAGCCAAGGCGACTGGGTTACCCGCTTCGTCGCACTGTTATTGCTTGGCATGTCCCTTGCAAGCTGGGCAGTCATTCTCACCAAAGTCTTGTCGCTGCATTACGCGCGGAAGCAATCGCAGGCAAGCGAGGATTTTTGGTATAGCGCAGACCTGGCTGAAGGCCTGGGCAAGCTGGGCAGCGACAGCGCCAACCCCTTTCGCGCGCTGGCCATCGAAGGCCGTGAAGCCATTGCGCACCACCAACACAGCAAACCCCAGTTGCATGACACCTTGGACGTGAGCGACTGGCTCACCCGCTGCCTGCGCTCGCGCCTGGACGAAGCGGTGGCGCGCTTACAGGCAGGCCTGGCCGTGCTCGCCTCGGTGGGGTCTACCGCGCCATTTGTGGGTCTGTTTGGCACCGTCTGGGGCATCTACCACGCGCTCTTGGCCATTGGTACCTCAGGCCAAGCGTCCATCGACAAAGTGGCCGGCCCGATTGGCGAGGCCTTGGTCATGACCGCACTGGGCTTGGCCGTGGCCATTCCAGCGGTGCTGGGCTACAACGCGCTGGTGCGCGGTAACAAAACCGTGTCGGCTAGGCTCAACCGTTTTGCCCACGACCTGCACGCGTACTACATGACCGGTGCCCGCGTAAACAGCACCCGCAGCGCCACCATCGTTGCGCTAAAGAAAGGCTAAGCCATGGCTTTTGGAACCCAAGACGACACAGACGAGGTGATGAACGAGATCAACATGACGCCCTTGGTGGACGTGATGCTGGTGCTGCTGATTATTTTCATCATTACAGTGCCGGTGATGAAGCATGCCGTCAACATTGATTTACCCAGCGCCGCCAGCCAAGCCCAAACCGCCAAACCGCCAAACCTGCGCCTAAGTGTGGATGCAGCCGGTCAATACTATTTGAACGAACAAGCCAGCAGCGATGAATCGGTACTCGCCCAGCTGCAAGCCGCCGCCCAGCAAGAACCCCAGCCCGAGCTGCATATTCGAGGCGACAAATCCGTACGCTACGAGCGCGTAGCCCAAGCCATGGCTGCTGCGCAGCAGGCGGGGGTACGAAAAATTGGGTTCATCACTGAACCTAAGCAGTAGAACAACTACGTTTTTAATAGCTGTTCCCGCAATATTCTATTGACTTGCAGCCTTATAAGTACCTCAAGAATGACTCCAAAATGGGTGAATTTCCGTTTTCAGCCGATTTTCAGAGATCCGTGGGATTCAAAACACTCAAAAACGGTATTTTTGGCTATTTTTTGAAACGAAAATCAGGCCGCAGGCCAATAAAATACTGCGGGCAATGCTACGTACACCGCTAACCTGTTCTTGCACACGTAGTGGTTAATTTACCGCTTTCGCGCCAAGCACCCTAGCAAGCAGCTCTGGCTATGCCATCGCCACCTCAGCTGGTCACCACCATCAAAGACTGGAGCAACAACTGCGCCGAGGCCACGTTGGTGGCGCAGGGCACGTTGTGCACGTCGCAGGCGCGCACCAGGGCGTTGATGTCGGGCTCGTGGGGTTGGGGGGTCATCGGATCACGCAAAAAAATCACCGCGTCAATTTTGCCACTGGCCAAGCGGGCGCCTATTTGCAGATCGCCGCCCATTGGGCCAGACAAAAAGCGCTCTATTTTCAGGCCAGTGGCCTGCGTGATGCGGGTGCCCGTGGTGCCAGTGGCGCAAAGCTTGCAGGTGGCTAAAAACGCCTTGAAATCAGTCGCTATGCTGACAATGTCGGCTTTTTTGGCGTCGTGGGCGATCAGCGCCAAGCGCAAAATGGGTTGGTAGGGCATGGCCCCATCATAGTGCTTGGCTTCGGGTGGGATTACAAAACCAAGCCATCTAAACAACAATCACCGTGACGCTCTGCATCAATTCGTGTTTTGGGGGGCAACCCCTAGCCCCACTTGCAGCAAAAGTACTTGTAAATCCGTACAATGGTGCAACGCAACATAATTACAAGTTGCAATTACTCCACTTACCCTGCCCTGAAGGCAGAGAAGGCCGCCCGCATGCTGTACCAAGTCTACGAAACCCAACGTTCACTGATGGAGCCTTTCACCGAGTTTGCCCAAGCTGCGTCCAAGCTGTTTAGCAACCCGCAAAGCCCGTTTGGCAAAATCCCCTTCGCCCAGCGCTTGTCAGCGAGCTATGGCTTGGCCTACCGTTTGGGTAAAGACTACGAAAAGCCCGTGTTTGGCATCAAAACCGTTGACGTAGAAGGCTCACCCGTGGCGATCCATGAGCGCGTAGAGATCGACAAACCCTTTTGCGAGCTGCGCCGCTTCAAGCGCTTTACCGACGATGTGGCCACCCTGAGCAAGCTCAAAGGCCAGCCCGCCGTGCTGATCGTGGCGCCCCTGTCGGGCCACTACGCCACCTTGTTGCGCGACACCGTCAAAACCATGTTGGGCGGCCATAAGGTCTACATCACCGATTGGAAAAATGCCCGCACCGTACCCCTGTCTGAGGGCGCTTTCCACTTAGACGACTACGTCAACTACGTGCAAGAGTTCGTTCGCCACCTGCAAGGCATTTACGGCAACTGCCATGTGGTCAGCGTATGCCAGCCCACTGTGCCGGTGCTGGCCGCCGTCAGCCTGATGGCCAGTCGCGGCGAGACTACGCCTTTGTCCATGACGATGATGGGCGGCCCGATCGATGCGCGCA
>JAYWHJ010000172.1:0-3294 GCA_043777795.1 Polaromonas sp.
AGGGCTCACTCACCTGGGACAAATTCAAAGAAGGTTTGCTGGCGGGCTGCCGCGTCTACTGCATGATCGGTTTGATTCTGGCGGGCGCGGCCTTCCTCACCTTGGCGATGGGCTTTATTGGTTTGCCACGTCACTTGGCCGAGTTTATTGGCAGCTTGCACTTGTCGCCCTTCGGTTTGATTCTATTGCTCACCGGCTTCTTCATCGTGCTGGGCTGCTTTTTAGATGGCATCAGCATGGTGGTGCTCACTATGGCGGTGCTCCTGCCCACCGTACAGGCGGCGGGCCTGGACTTGATCTGGTTTGGCATTTTCATCGTACTGGTGGTGGAGATGGCGCAAATCACTCCGCCGGTGGGATTTAACTTGTTTGTGATTCAGGGATTGACTAAAAAAGAGATTACCTACATCGCACGGACAGCCTTTCCGCTGTTTGTGCTGATGATGCTGGCCGTCCTGGGCACGTATTTTTTCCAGGATATCGTGCTCTGGCTGCCGCGCCAAATGACCTAAACATTCAACCCGGGAGCGCACCATGAAACTCGTTGTATGGGCCGCATTGATGGCGGCAGGGGCAAGCTACGCCCAAACCACACCATCACCCACTCAGCCGGCTACTTCCACGACGTGGAAGCTGGCCACGGGCTATCGAGCGGAGTCATTTCATGGCAAAAATTTGGCAGAATTTGCGCAGGTGGTGCATGCCGCTTCCAAGGGCAAACTCAGCATTGAACTGTACCCCAACAACACCCTGGTCAAGTTGAACGACATTAGAGCGGCGGTGCAAGACGGCAAGGCACAGGCGGGTGAGACCATCATGACGTCGATGGTGAAAGAGATCCCAGCTGCCGGCGCTGACTCGGTGCCGTTTGTAGTGGGCACCTATGCCGACTCCTTGCGCTTATGGAAGGTGCAGCGCCCCGGGATGGAGCGGGCGCTGGCCGCGTACGGCCTGCGAGTGCTGTACGCCGCGCCTTGGCCACCCCAGGGCCTTTACTCCCAAAAACCCATCAACGTGGAAGCCGATTTCAAAGGCACCAAAATGCGCACCTACAACCCCACCACCGTGCGCATTGCAGAGCTGCTGGGTGCCACCCCAGTGGATGTGCCGATGGTCGACGTAGGCAAAGCGCTTGCCGAGGGGCGCTTGGACAATATGATCACTTCATCCGTCACTGGTTCAGAAAACAAAGTGTGGAGCCATATTAAGTATTACTACGAAATCAATGCATGGTTTCCGAAGAACATCGTGTTGGTCAATGCCGCTGCGTTCAATGCCTTGCCCCTCGACATACAAAAAGAGGTGCTTGCCGCCGCTGATGCTGCGCAAAAACGCGGCTGGGCCATGAGCCAGGCCGCCAACGCAGATGCTACTGCCGAACTAAAGGCCAACGGCATCAAAGTAGAGCGTATTCCCAGCGACCTGGAGAACAAGCTCAAACGACTGGGCGAAACATTCAGCCGTGAATGGGTGCGCTCTGTTGGCAACGAAGCCAATACCATTTTTGTACCGTTTTATACCCAGTGATGCCCCTAGGGGCTAGCCATTAACTTCCACGCAATAATCACCTTATGACCTTTCCACAAGTTATTTCTTCCCGCTGGCAATTCTGGATCGACCGTGGCGGTACATTTACCGACGTGGTGGGTAAAAAGCCCGATGGATCTTTGGTGACGCACAAACTGCTCAGTGAGAACCCCGAGCATTACTCAGACGCTGCGGTGGCAGGTATTCGCCATCTGTTGGGTCTGAAAGCTGGCGAACCTGTGACTCCCGATTTGGTGGAGTGCGTGAAGATGGGCACCACGGTGGCTACCAACGCGCTGCTAGAGCGCAAAGGCGAGCCTACGCTGCTGGTGATCACCAATGGTTTTAAGGACGCGCTGCGCATTGCCTACCAAAATCGGCCGCGTTTGTTTGACCGGCACATTGTGCTGCCCGAGCTGCTGTACAGCGCGGTAGTAGAAGCGCCTGAGCGTATGGGCGCTGACGGCGAGGTAGTACAAGCATTGAACGAATCACTCCTTAAAACGGAGCTGCTCGCGCAATATTCCAAAGGGCTGCGCTCAGTTGCGATTGTATTTTTGCATGGCTACCGGTATACCCAGCATGAACTGGCCGCCGAGCGCATCGCGCGCGAAGTAGGTTTTACCCAGATCAGCGTGAGCCACAAAACCAGCCCGATGATGAAGCTCATCAGCCGAGGTGACACCACTGTGGTGGATGCGTATTTGTCGCCCATTTTGCGCCGCTATGTGCAACAAGTGGCCGGCGATATGCCGGGCGTGAAGGTGTTCTTTATGCAGTCATCTGGCGGTTTGACGGATGCGCATGCTTTCCAGGGCAAAGACGCCATTTTGAGCGGCCCGGCCGGAGGCATCGTGGGCATGGCCCGCACCGCGCAGCTGGGTGGGCACGACAAGGTGATTGGTTTCGATATGGGCGGCACGTCCACCGATGTGAGCCATTTTGCTGGTGAATTTGAGCGTGAGTTTGAAACCCAGGTGGCGGGCGTGCGCATGCGCGCGCCGAAGATGAGTATCCATACCGTGGCCGCTGGTGGGGGGTCGATACTGGAGTTTGACGGTTCGCGCTTTCGCGTGGGGCCGCAGAGTGCAGGTGCTAACCCTGGCCCAGCTTGCTACCGCCGAGGGGGGCCTTTGGCCGTGACAGATGCCAACGTGATGCTGGGCAAAGTGCAGCCGCGTTACTTTCCTAAAGTGTTTGGGCCCAAAGCAGATGAAGCGTTGAGCTATGAAGCCACGCTAGACAAATTCACCGAACTGGCGAACCGCTTAGGGCAAGGCAAAGAAGTCAAGCCGGAGGCGGTGGCAGAAGGCTTTATCCACATCGCTGTGCAACAAATGGCCAATGCCATCAAGAAAATATCGGTAGCGCGCGGCTACGACGTGACGCGCTATACCTTGCAGTGCTTTGGCGGTGCGGGTGGGCAGCACGCCTGCTTGGTGGCCGATGCACTGGGCATGACGCGCGTGTTTGTGCATCCACTCGCGGGTGTGCTTAGCGCCTACGGCATGGGCTTGGCTGACCAAAACGTGATCCGCGAGCAAGCCGTAGAAGTGCGCCTGAGCGCGCAGGCCTTGGAGGATGTGCGCAGCAAACTGGCCACCTTGGCCGATGCCGCGCGTAGCGAGCTGGAGCGCCAGCAGGTAGCCAAAGGCGCAGTGACGGTGCACCAACGCGTGCATATGAAGTACGAAGGTACGGACACGGCTTTAATCGTGCCGCTGAGCGACTTGGCGCAGGTAGAAGCCGCTTTTGAACGTGCTTACC
>JAYWHJ010000173.1:0-3285 GCA_043777795.1 Polaromonas sp.
CGAAGATGCCGTATGGGGTAAGCCTTAACACCATGGTCACCACCCGCATGACAATGGCTTGCGCAACACTGACGAAGTTTTCGAACGACGCGAATACCTGCGGCTTCTTTTCTGCCACGCCAATGCCTGCAAGCCCGACAAAAATGGAGAAGATGACGATGGCGATCGTCGACGTTTTTCGAGCGCCGGTCATATCCAGAAAGGGATTGGATGGAATAAAACTCAATATCAAGCTAGGCAGTGTCACCGCCTTTGCTGTTGCAAGCGAGCCTTGTAAGACCTCCCCACGCGCCACTTCGGCCACGGTTGCCATGAGCCCCACCGCAGTCAATCCAAATACTTTCGCCATGCCAATGCCAACGGCGGCGGCAACCATGGTCGTTAGCATTAACGTGCCTATCGTCAGCGCACTGATTTTGCCAAGAGAGCTTGCACCCTTAAGCTTCAAAATCGCTCCAATGATCGATACCATAATTAACGGAATCACAATCATCTGCAACAGTTTTACGTAGCCGCTGCCTATGATATCGAGGTACGCATTAGTTTCGGCAATCACAGGCGAATTGGCGCCATAGACGAGATGGATCGCAGCACCCAGCGCAACGCCGAATCCAAGGCCCGTGAAAACCCGCACGCTGAATGAAACGTGGGTGGCATGCTGGCGATATAAAAATGCGCATATTACGAGCGCCACGGCCAGATTAATGATGATGTGTATTACCAATGGAGCGCGCCTGTTGTATTTGGACTAGTGCTAGAAGCGCAGCATGCGCTGCAATATCTCTCCAATCTGTGCGCCAACGTACGTAAACCTAAGGGAAATGTGGATTGCTTGGTGCGCTACCGCACTGTCAATCATCGTGCAGATGGTGACCATAGAGCTTGCCAGTCTTGGGCCGGGAAAGTTGGGCGGTGTTGAAAGGACGGCTAGTGCTTGAACCATTTGGAGCGCGAGGGTCGACGGGAGAGTATTCGCGTTGACCATGGAATCAGAATGGCAAACCACAACGACTCGACCACCACCATATTCTTCGCGCTCGGAGCCAACGCTTTCATTGCCTTGGCGAAAGGCATCGCTGCATGGCTTACCGGGTCAAGCTCTATGTTGGCTGAGGCAGTGCACTCTGTCGCTGACTGCGGCAATCAAGGTCTACTACTGCTCGGACTCAAACGCTCGGCCCGCCCGCCCGACGCTGAATTCCCACTCGGTCACGGTAAGGCGATTTACTTCTGGTCGTTTATTGTTGCGTTGATGCTTTTCAGCATGGGCGGCGTGTTTTCAATCTACGAAGGTATCCACAAGATCAGCAGTGACACGCCGATTGCCAATCCGTGGATTGCCATCAGTGTGCTGGTAGTCAGCCTTATCGCCGAGTCGATTTCACTTTGGAAAGGGATGACGCAGGTTAACGCGCTGCGCGGTGCGCAATCACTGTGGCGCTGGTTCCGTGAAACCCGCCGCAGCGAGCTGCTGGTCGTCATCGGCGAGGACATTGCAGCGACGGCGGGTCTGAGCTTCGCACTCCTTGCGGTGGCGATGGCGATGCTCACCGGCAATCCGATTTACGATGCACTGGGTAGTCTTGCGATTGGCCTGTTGTTGCTGGTCGTGGCGGCCTTCGTTGGCCTTGAAGTGACTGCACTATTGGTCGGGCAAAGCGCGGACCCCAGCTTGCGCGAGGCACTGCACCGCTTTCTTCAGGAGCGGGAAGAGATCGCCGAGATCTTTAACTTGATCACGCTGCAAAACGGCGATGACGTCGTGGTTGCAGTTAAAGCGCGCATGACGGAGACTGTGTCTGCCCCCGCACTGATCGATGCAATCAATCGTTGTGAGCGCGCGTTGCGTGTGGCGTTTCCAGAGGTTCGGTGGTTGTTTTTTGAACCAGACTCAGAAGCTTGAAGGGTTGCGCAGCAAGCATCAGTTGCCTGGCGCCAAATGCAGCCAAACTTCATTGCGGCGCAAAAACCATGGCGTGAACGGCGCGTTGTACCGCGAATACACGGCTTCCCCTGTCCATGGTAGGTTAGCTGCGCGCATCGCTGCCTGCAGCTTTGCCAATTGGTCGTTGTCGTTAGACTGCGACCAAAAACCCGAGTAGCGAATCACGGCGACTTGGGCGGCAGGGACCTCGCGCAGTTGAACGCGCGTGTCCAGTGGCTCAGGGGCGTTGGCCACGGTCACGCCTTTGGGCAAAACGAACTGCACCAAGAAACCGCCGGGCGCTGTGGTTTGGGTGACCGGCGCGGTCATCTCCAGTTTTGTGGGCACCACGGCTTGCGTTACCGGGGCTGTCATCTCAAACTTGCGCTCACCTTTATTTTTACCAAAAATGTACCCCGACAAAATTGGAAAAGCCTGGCCGCCCGCCTTGTCGGCCGGGCCTGTGACCACCACTTCGGCCACCGTGTACGCAGCGTACTGGCGAACTTCAAAGTCCGCGAGCGATTTAACGACTTGGTACTCAGGCTCTGGGGTGGCATGGCTTGGCATGGCAATAGTAGTACTTAAAAGCGCAGCGAACAGGATCTTGCCGAACGCAAAGCTTAGCGAGAAAAGCTTGGGCATAGGCTGCTCCTTTGATTCATTTGTAAACGACAAACAAGTTTTGCACAACTGGCTTCCTGCGTCTGTTTGACAGCGCACAGACCATAGTGAGTGTCGCCGACCAAAAACGTCCCAGCTATGGTCTGCTGCAAAAACTCTGGTCCGTCAAAGCCCGGTGGATTGGCGCTCCAACTCCAACCTGACCTGACATAGCAGGAATATCACGCAACATAGGACTCCGTTCAACTCAGATTTATTGACTCAGCACGGCATAATTTGCCCATGACCGCCTCCAAAGACTTCGCCAGTTACTGCTGTGACCTACTCAGCAGTGCAGGCCCTTGTGTGGCTAAGCGGATGTTCGGTGGGTTTGGCCTCAGCACCGAGGGGTTGAACATTGCTTTGTTGGTGGACTTAGGCGACGGAGACAAGCTATGGTTGAAGGCCGATCACCTCAGCCGTAGCCGCTACGAGGCACAGGGCTGTGCCAGATTTACCTATGACACCAAGCATGGCCCCCGTTCGGTTGACTACTACAGCGCACCCGAGGAGGCGATGGACTCGCCCGACGCAATGCGGCACTGGGCTGCGCTGGCGCTGGAGTGCGCGGTGCGCGCCCGCGCTAGCAAAGCGCCAGCCAAGCCGCGCACCACATCACCCAAGTCACCAGCCAAGTCTAAAGCGCCGAAGCTGACTCAAGCCAAGGTAAAGACCGCGCGAGCAGCTACCAAAGCAGT
>JAYWHJ010000174.1:0-3275 GCA_043777795.1 Polaromonas sp.
TGTCATGGTCTTCACGTCGTACAGCGCCATCGTCTCAGCCGAGTCCTGGATCAAGTCAGCCACATCGTCCATGGTGTTGATCAGCTTGTGGATCTGCTCACGGTCAATCGGGGTAATAAAGGTTTGGTGCAGCATTTTGTTGACATCGTGCGTCACGCGGTCGGCTGCGCGCTCAGCGTTGTCTACATCACGGTTGTATTGCTCGCGTAGGTGTGGGTCGCTGTAATTAGCCACTAGCTGGGAGAAAGCTCGCGCCGCTTCGACAATGCGGTCAGCGTGCTGGTTAAACATTTCAAAAAAATTGCCTTCGCGAGGAAGGAGTTTGCCGAAGAACATAGGTAGCCTTTGAAATTATTACAGTTATATGTCGATTTTGTGACGGATTTTACGCGAAGCCCTTACTCTGACCGTGAACTCAGGATCCAAAGGTTTGATGGCGGAAAGAAATTAAGGCCATAAAGTCACATCCACGTCACATATCAGTCATACGATCATTTTAAATTTGTAACTTAGATTGAACATAATGAATAAATTAATCGTTGTCGCAGTCTGCGCGTTAATAAGCACCAGCCTGCACGCCAAAGAATTTACTTTTGGACTGTGGGGCGACATGCCTTACGCTAGAAACGGCGACGCGCCCAAGATGCAGGCGGTTTTAGACAGCATCAATGCCTCGGATATTCAGTTTTCTCTGTATGACGGCGATATCAAAGACGGCAGCTCTAAATGCACTGACGATGTTTACACCAGCGCCGCCAGCATGTTCAATAGCCTGAAAAAGCCCGTGGTCTACATACCCGGCGACAACGAGTGGACCGATTGCCACCGCACCAACAATGGTGGCTACAACAACCTAGAGCGGCTTGAGTACATCCGCAAAACAATGTTTGCAACCGACCAAAGCTATGGCCAAACCAAGCTAAAGCTCACCATGCAAGGGGCCCCGGGAAAAAAGTTTGCTGAAAATACCCGGTTTGAGGCCTCGGGCATTGTTTTTGTGGGCTTGAATGTGCCCGGTAGCAACAATAATTTGGTGATCGACGCCAAAGACTGCAGCAACAAAAGTGCACGCACCCCCGCCGACTGCGAAGCGGGCAATGCAGAATATCTAGAGCGCGATCAGTCAAATATTGCGTGGCTAAAAAGCAGCTTTGCAGCAGCCAAAACCAGCAGTGCCAAAGGCATAGTTGTGGCGTTTCAGGCAGACCCCGGATTTGATTTGCCCGAGACAGAAGACGAAAACGAAAGCAAGCAAACCAAATTCAAAGGCTACCAAGCATTCATGGACGCCGTGGTGAACCAAGCAGAGCAGTACACAGGTCAAGTGCTATTAGTGCACGGTGACACCCATTTCTTTAAAGTCGATAAGCCACTGCGCAACCCATCGAACATGCTAACCAACGTCACCCGCGTGCAAACCTTTGGCAGCCCATCCAACCATTGGGTGCATGTGACTGTGGACACCGATAGGGCTGAAGTCTTTACGATACGCCCGGTGATCGTGAAGCAAAAATAGCGCTTGCGCCCATAAAAAAGCCCTGCAGCTTACACTGCAGGGCTTTTTTCAATGGGGTAAACGCAGGATTAAGCCGCTACTTTCTGACTGTCTTCCATCTGGTCAAAGTTCATGTACTTGTAGACATTGGCGCTGTCAGCGTTGATCACACCTACATCAGCCAAGTATTCGGCTTTGGTAGGAATGCGACCTAGCTTGGAGCAGATGGCGCTCAGCTCGGCGCTGCCTAGGTAGACGTTGGAGTTTTTGCCCAGTCGGTTGGGGAAGTTGCGTGTCGACGTTGACATAACGGTGGCGCCTTCTTTGACCTGCGCTTGGTTGCCCATGCACAAGCTGCAACCGGGCATTTCCATGCGCGCGCCAGCTGCGCCAAACACGCCGTAGTGACCTTCGCGGGTGAGCTGGTCGGCGTCCATCTTGGTGGGCGGAGCCATCCACAGCTTGACTGGGATGTCGCGCTTGCCTTCTAGCAGCTTGGATGCTGCGCGGAAGTGGCCAATGTTGGTCATGCACGAGCCAATGAAGACTTCGTCAATTTTGGCACCGGCGACGTCGCTCAATGTCTTGGCGTCGTCTGGGTCATTGGGGCAGCAGACGATAGGCTCGGTGATCTCGGCCATGTCGATCTCAATGACAGCGGTGTACTCGGCGTCTTTGTCAGCCTTCATCAAGCTGGGCTTGGCCAGCCATTTTTGCATCTCGTCAATGCGGCGCTGAATGGTGCGTGGGTCAGAATAACCGTTGGCAATCATGCTCTTGAGCAGGGCGATGTTGCTGTTTAAATATTCGATCACAGGCGCAGTGTTCAGCGCCACGGTGCAGCCTGCGGCTGAACGCTCAGCGGAGGCATCGGCCAGCTCAAACGCTTGCTCGATCTTCAAATCTGGCAAGCCTTCGATTTCTAGAATGCGGCCAGAGAACAAGTTGACCTTGCCTTGCTTAGCCACAGTCAAGTGACCCGCCTTGATAGCGTACAGCGGAATGGCGTGCACCAGGTCGCGCAGGGTGACGCCGGGCTGCATGGTGCCTTTAAAGCGCACTAATACGCTCTCGGGCATGTCCAGTGGCATCACTCCTGTAGCAGCAGCAAAGGCCACTAGGCCAGATCCTGCAGGAAAGCTGATGCCAATGGGGAAGCGGGTGTGGCTGTCGCCGCCGGTGCCTACGGTGTCGGGCAACAACATGCGGTTAAGCCAGCTGTGGATGATGCCGTCGCCTGGGCGCAGGCTGATACCACCGCGCGTGCTGATGAAGTCTGGCAACTCGTGGTGCATCTTCACGTCAACGGGCTTGGGGTAAGCGGCGGTGTGGCAAAACGACTGCATCACCAGGTCAGAGCTAAAACCTAGGCAGGCCAAATCTTTCAGCTCGTCGCGGGTCATCGGGCCCGTGGTGTCTTGCGAGCCAACGGATGTCATCTTGGGTTCACAATACGTGCCGGGGCGCACGCCCACCTGCTGCCCATCAACTTCTGGCAAGCCACATGCACGGCCCACCATCTTTTGCGCCAGGGTGAAGCCCTTGGTCGACGAGACAGGCGCTGTCGGCAAACGGAACAATGTCGAGACTGGCAGGCCCAGCGCTTCACGCGCTTTGGTGGTCAAGCCACGGCCGACGATCAGCGGAATGCGGCCGCCGGCGCGCACCTCGTCAAACAGCACATCACTTTTAACTTGGAAGCTGGCAATCTCTTTACCGTCTTTAAACGCCTTGCCGTCATAGGGGCGCAGCTCAATCACGTCGCCCATGTCCATCTGAC
>JAYWHJ010000175.1:0-9131 GCA_043777795.1 Polaromonas sp.
AATATTTTATTGGGCTGCAGCCATAATTTTTAGAAAATCCGGGGCTTTGAGCGAGGCACCGCCAATCAAGCCGCCATCGATATCGGTTTGCGCCAACAACTCTTGCGCGTTGGCGGCGTTCATGCTGCCGCCGTACAAAATTCTCACCCGCTCGGGGTGGGTAGAGGCCGCTTTGAGCTGCGCGCGCAGTACCGCGTGCACCGCCTGCGCCATCTCTGGCGTGGCAGTTTTGCCAGTGCCTATCGCCCACACCGGCTCGTACGCCAACACAATCTCACTGATGCAATGGCCGTTATCGTGAATGACAGCGGCCAATTGGCGCTTGACCACTTCTTCGGTTTTGCCCGCTTCGCGCTCGGCCAAGGTTTCGCCCACGCACACTATGGGCGTGATGCCGCTGGCCAAAGCCGCTTTGGCTTTGAGTGAAACGGTTTGGTCGGTCTCGCCATGGTACTGGCGCCGCTCGGAGTGGCCAACGATGGCGTAACGCACGTTAAATTCTTTCAGCATCGCGCCCGAGACTTCTCCGGTGTACGCGCCACTGGCATGCATGGAGATGTCTTGCGCTCCTAAACTGATAGCCGCTCCCGCAATATTTTGCTGGGCTAGAGCACTAAACAGCTTAGAAACTTGGTCTAGATAAGCGGCCGGCACGCACACCGCAACATCGCAGCTTGGCGCGCCCATGCCAGAGCGCAATGCCTCCAGCAAAGCCTGGTTTGCAGCCAAGCTGCCATTCATCTTCCAGTTGCCTGCGATTAGCTTTCTCACGCCTTACTCCAGTCCAGCACGATCTTGCCGATATGCTGATTCGTCTCCATCAGTGCATGCGCCTTGGCCGCGTCTTGCGGGGCAAACACACTGTGGATGACAGTTTTTATTTTGCCTGCTTCGATCAGCGGCCAGATCGTTTTCAGCAGAGATTGTGCGATCTGGGTTTTGAATTCGATCGAACGCGGACGCAGCGTAGAGCCGGTGATTTGCAAACGGCGGCGCAGCACCATGCCTGCGTTGAAGTCGGCTTTCACGCCGCCTTGCACGGCGATGATGACCAGGCGGCCGTCTTCGGCCAAGCACTCCACCTCGCGGGCGACATAGCTGCCTGCCACCATGTCCAAGATCACATTCACGCCTGACACTGGGGCGTTGGATAGCAAACCGCCCTGCCCTGCTGCGGTATCTGTAGCGACACTAGTAATGCGTTTCGCTTCAGCCACAAAATCATGCGTTTTGTAGTTGATAGCGTGGTCTGCGCCCAAGGCCACGCAAGCCGCGCATTTTTCGTCGCTGCCAGCGGTCGCAATGACTGTAGCGCCCATGGCTTTGGCCATTTGGATCGCGGTCACGCCAATGCCGCTGGTGCCGCCTTGCACTAAAAACGTTTCACCCGCTTGCAAACGCCCGCGGTCAAACACATTGCTGTACACCGTGAAGAATGTTTCAGGCAGCGTCGCGGCCTCCAAATCCGTCATGCCCTTGGGCACGGGCAGGCACTGGCCTACGGGTGCGGGGCACAGCTGGGCATAGCCGCCGCCTGCGACCAGCGCGCACACACGGTCGCCTAGCTTGAAACCCGCAGCTTGCATAGCCGCAGCGTCACCACCTACGATGATTCCGGCCACTTCCAGCCCCGGCAAGTCTGACGCGCCGGGCGGCACGGGATAGTTACCTGTGCGTTGCAGCACGTCAGGGCGGTTAATGCCAGAGGCACTGACTTTAATCAGCACCTCGCCCACGCCCGCTACGGCATCGGGACGGGTGCCCAGTTGCAGTACTTCAGGTGCGCCAAAAGAGGTGATTTCTACAGCTTGCATGGTATCGGGTGTCTATAATTTCATCATCAAAATAGCTGCCACCCCAATGGAATATTGCGGGAGCAGCTATTATTCTGGTAGTAATTAGAGCACTACTTTCATTACATCAGCGCAGTACATTACTGTTGCTGCTGGTCTTGCGCAGGACGCTCGAGCAGAGCACGCATCGACAGCTTAACGCGGCCTTTCTCGTCCAGCTCCATCACCTTCACGCGCACGATCTGGCCTTCGGCCAACACGTCGGTCACTTTGTTGATACGCTCGTTGCTGATCTGGCTGATGTGCAGAAGGCCGTCTTTGCCGGGCAGCAAATTAACCAAAGCACCGAAGTCGAGAATCTTGGTGATCGCGCCTTCGTACACTTTGCCAATTTCCACGTCGGCCGTGATGGCCAAGATGCGGCGCTTGGCTTCGTCTGCCTTGGCGCTGTCGGTGGAGGCAATGGTGATGGTGCCATCTTCGTCGATATTGATCTGCGTGCCGGTTTCTTCGGTGAGCGCGCGAATGACTGCGCCGCCTTTGCCGATCACGTCACGGATCTTCTCCGGATTGATCTTCATGGTGAACATCTTGGGTGCAAAGTTGGACACTTCGGTCTTGGCTTCGCCCATGGCAGACTGCATTTTTTCCAGAATGTGCATGCGCGCTTCTTTGGCCTGGGCCAATGCCACTTGCATGATCTCTTTGGTGATGCCCTGGATTTTGATGTCCATTTGCAGCGCGGTAATACCGTTGGTGGTGCCGGCGACTTTGAAGTCCATATCGCCCAGGTGGTCTTCGTCACCCAGGATGTCGGTCAGCACGGCAAAGCGTGGGCCGTCTTTGATCAATCCCATAGCGATACCGGCGACGTGCGCCTTCAAAGGCACACCAGCGTCCATCATCGACAGGCAGCCGCCGCAGACCGAAGCCATGGACGACGAGCCGTTGGACTCGGTGATCTCAGACACCACGCGCAGCGTGTACGGAAACTCTTCTTTGGTCGGCAACACAGCAACCAATGCACGCTTGGCCAAACGGCCGTGGCCGATTTCGCGGCGCTTAGGCGTGCCTACACGGCCGGTTTCGCCGGTGGCGAAGGGAGGCATGTTGTAGTGGAATATGAAGCTGTCGTGGTACTCGCCGCTCAATGCGTCAATGCGCTGCGAATCGCGGTCGGTACCCAAGGTGGTGACCACCAAAGCCTGCGTCTCGCCGCGCGTGAACAGCGCCGAGCCGTGGGTGCGTGGCAGCACCGAGTTGCGGATTTCGATGGGGCGCACAGTGCGCGTATCGCGGCCGTCAATGCGGGGCTCGCCTGCCAAAATTTGGCTACGCACCAAACCGGCTTCGATGTCAAACAGCATGCTCTCAACCTTGACGCCGTCAAACTCAGTGCCCTGCTCTTTCAAGCCGGCCATGACGTCAGCGTAGGCTACGCGGCAAGCGTGCGTGCGGGCTTGCTTGTTGCGGATTTGGTAGGCGGCTGCCAGTTTGGCCTGTCCCAGTGCGCCTACTTTGGCAATCAATGGCTCGTCCTTGGCAGGGGCCTTCCAGTCCCAGGCCGGCTTGCCAGCATCGCGCACCAGTTCGTGGATGGCGTTGATAGCGACTTTGCTTTGCTCGTGGCCAAACACAATGCCGCCCAGCATCAGGTCTTCACCCAACTGCTTGGCTTCCGATTCGACCATCAACACGGCGGCTTCAGTACCCGCCACGATCAAGTCCATCTGGCTCTCGGCCAACTGGGTGTTGCTGGGGTTCAGCACATATTGGCCATTGATGTAGGCGACGCGCGCAGCGCCGATGGGGCCTGCAAACGGGATGCCACTGATAGCCAGTGCAGCGCTGGTAGCGATGAGCGCGGGGATGTCACCCAGCACGTCCGGGTTCAGCGACACGGTGTGGATCACCACTTGCACTTCGTTGTAAAAACCTTCGGGGAACAGCGGGCGGATCGGGCGGTCGATCAGGCGGCTGGTGAGGGTTTCGAACTCGCTCGGCTTGGCTTCGCGCTTGAAAAAGCTGCCGGGGATCTTGCCTGCGGCGTAGGTTTTCTCAAGGTAATCCACAGTGAGCGGGAAGAAGTCTTGCCCGGCTTTGGCGGTTTTAGAACCCACCACGGTGGCTAAAACCACTGTGCCGTCCATGTCCAGCAGCACAGCGCCGCCGGCTTGGCGAGCGATCTCGCCAGTTTCCATTTTGACGGTGTGGTTGCCCCACTTGAAGGTCTTGGTAACTTTGTTAAAAATAGTCATCGTTGTTCCTTGCTATAATTTAAGTAGCTGTTTGCGCAATATTCTATTGGGCTAGAGGCAGATACTATTTACAACGTACATACCCTGTACGGTTGGGCCAGAGCGTTTTAGCCAGAACACGATGCCATCCCAGAGCCAGTTTGCAGACAAACTACCTTTGGAATGACACAGCTTCAGTTCTGCCAGGGTCTTCTCCGAAGTAAAAAACGCCTGAGCTAGTGAACTAACTCAGGCGTTTTTATCTGGTGCCAGTGCTTACTTACGCAGGCCTAGCTTTGCGATCAACGCGGTGTAACGCGAAGCGTCTTTACTCTTTAAGTACGTGAGCAGGCTTTTACGCGTGTTGACCATGCGCAGCAGGCCGCGGCGACCGTGGTGGTCTTTAGCGTGCTCTTTAAAATGGGGGGCCAGCTCGTTAATACGGGCTGTGAGCAGTGCAACTTGCACTTCTGGGCTACCGGTATCACCGGCTTTGCGGGCGTTAGCCTTGACGACTTCTGCTTTCGTGGTACTCAACATATCAATATTTCCTTTAAATTCAACCACTTACGTGCTTGAATGGATACTTGCGTACGCGAGTGGAATTACCCGCGACGTGCTTTCCTCACCAGTTTAAACTTGGCGAAGCCTCTGATTATAACTGGCTTTGGCCGGGTCTTGCATTGCGCAGTTTTGGCTCTGACCTGCCCGCTTACATCTAGCCGTCTGCCTCTGGCCAGTCGCGTATGTACGCCTTGAGCATCTTGTTCTCAAAATTCTGGCTGTCCACCACCGCCTTGGCCACGTCGTAAAAGCTGATCACGCCCATTAGCATGCCGCTGTCCACCACTGGCATGTAGCGTGCATGGCGCTGCAGCATCATTCGGCGCACTTCGTCCAGCTCGGTCTCTGGGGTGCATACCAAGGGGCCGTTGTCCATGGCGCGGTAAACTGACACGGCACCCACAGCGCCCGCATTGGCATTGATAGCCAAAATCACCTCGCGAAAGGTCAGCATGCCCACCACCCGGCCAGTGGACATGACCACCAGTGAGCCAATATCCTTTTCGGCCATCACCTGCATTGCATCTTGCAGACTATCCTCGGGGGTAGTGGTGTAGAGCGTGTTGCCTTTAGACTTGAGAATATCGCTTACTTTCACGGTGTGAGCCCTCGGTTTTATGTTCACAATATAGCCCACAAATGCAGTTTTTAACAGCCCAGAGTTTCTAAGGGCACAAACAAAAGGAGACCGTGCCATGAGCGGTTACGCTGACCCCGGTTTTGACACCTTGGCCCTGCACGCAGGTGCCGCGCCCGACCCGGCTACAGGCGCGCGCGCCGTGCCCATCCACCTGACCACGTCCTTCGTGTTCGAGTCCAGCGACCACGCCGCCGCGTTGTTTAACCTGGAGCGGGCAGGCCATGTCTACAGCCGCATCAGCAACCCCACCAACGCGGTGCTAGAGCAGCGCATCTCGGCGCTCGAGGGCGGCATCGGGGCCATCACCACCGCTAGCGGGCAAGCTGCTCTGCACCTGTCCATCGCCACGCTGATGGGCGCAGGCTCGCACATCGTGGCCTCTACCGCGCTGTACGGCGGCTCGCAAAATCTGCTGCACTACACCTTGCGTCGTTTCGGTATTGACACTACCTTTGTGAAACCCGGAGACATTGATGGCTGGCGCAATGCGGTGCAGCCCAATACCAAACTGTTTTTCGGCGAAACCGTGGGCAACCCGGGACTGGACGTGCTGGACATTCCCACCGTCTCGCAGATAGCGCACGAGGCCGGCGTGCCCCTGCTGGTAGACAGCACGCTCACCTCGCCGTGGTTGATGAAACCGTTTGACCACGGGGCTGACTTGGTCTACCACTCGGCCACTAAATTTTTATCTGGCCACGGCACGGTGATCGGCGGTGTGGTGGTGGACGGCGGGTCGTTTGCCTGGGATGGGCCACAGTCCAAGGGCAAGTTTGCGGAGCTGACCGAGGCCTATGCGGGCTTTCACAACATGGTGTTTACCGACGAGAGCACCGTGGGCGCATTTTTGCTGCGCGCGCGCCGCGAGGGTCTGCGAGACTTTGGCGCATGCCTGAGCCCACACAGCGCGTGGTTGATTTTGCAAGGCATAGAGACCCTGCCGCTGCGCATGGCGCAGCACATGCGCAACACCACCAAAATTGTGGAATTTTTGGCCGCGCACCCGTTTGTCTCGCGCGTGGGGCACCCCATGTTAGAGAGTCACCCAAGCCATGCGCTGGCGCAAAAGCTGTTGCCGCGCGGCGCGGGCAGCGTGTTCAGCTTTGACATGAAGGGTGCGCGTGAGCAGGGCAAAAAGTTTATCGAAACGCTCAAAGTATTCAGCCATCTGGCCAATGTGGGCGACTGCCGCAGCCTGGTGATCCACCCTGCCAGCACCACCCACTTTCGCATGACGGACCAGGCTTTGCTTGCTGGCGGCATTACGCAAGGAACGATTCGTTTGTCGATTGGGCTGGAGGATGCGGACGATTTGATTGACGATTTGAAGCGGGCTTTGAAGGCGGCGGAGAAGGGTTGAATACGTTAAGGATTACCCATGAATTTTCGATTAGTCTCCGACAATTAACGACTGCTATCCTCAATTCACAAACGTATTACCAATTTGCACATGAATATGATTATTGTGTGCTTCTCGCCCATTCTTTGTTCCTGGAGCGCTTGTAGGATGGTCAGGGTGCATGATTAAAGACATTTGGCCAATAGTACTGGGCGGATCATCTGACGGATTTGGGCTGGTATCAGATGCATGCGTCGCAAACACCTCGTACACCAGTTTAAAAATACGCCACGACATATTTGGCTCAAACTCTTCGATGAGATCGCTGTCAGGCTGGTCCAATCGATATGAAGTGTTTCTATTGTTTACAGGCCACTGAGCTGATTGTTTGCCTGGCGGAAAAGGAACGGGTTGCTTACCCCAATGAAAAGGTACGAAATAGTCTCGTCCGTCAATCCTCACACCACTGAAATCCATAGCCCGTCCCTGGTTGTGACACAAAGCCCCTCCTCCGTAAAATCCTGCATGGTAAATTTTTTCCACCTCAGAGTGAGGAAATGCCTCTTTAAGTTCCTTGGTAAGTACATGCAGCATCACCACAAACCTTGGATCCAGCTGGGTCATAAACGCTGGTCTTTCGGGCTGCGCAGGTTTCGGGGCATACTTATTCCAGCCATCTAACCGATGGAATCTGACTCCATTGACCATATCGTTACTCAAGGACACTTTGGCATTTTCGGATACTAAATCCATCATTTGATACTCGACGTCATACTGCAGTATTTTTTTGATGTTTGAAACACTCAATGCTCCAAAGAAATTTGCTTCAATGATGTAATGCAGTGCATCCTCTTTAGAAAGATTTCTCGCCTTAAAGTCTAACTTGGCAAATCGAAAGTTGGAGGGTACATTTTGAGACCCTGAGAACAACATGTATCGAGATATGCAATATTTGGTGATTTCTGAATCGTAGGGAGCCCGATGTTTAGCCATTACTTTCTTTCAGATTACAAAAAATAGAACGTTAGGTTATGAGTCACTCTTCCTGTAAAGACGAACACGCGTCCGAATTTTTCAAATCCAATTCGCTTAGTGGAAGTAACCACGGCGTCTCAAAATTAGCCCTATAGATATACTTCAAAAAATATATGCACTTTACCGTTAACGACCACAGCATCTACTGCTACACCGGCGGCAAAGCAATCGACGCGGCCAAGCCCAGCGTCGTCTTCATCCACGGCGTGCTCAACGACCACAGCGTGTGGATCTTACAAAGCCGCTACCTGGCTAACCACGGCTACAACGTGCTGGCCATTGACCTGCCAGGCCACGGCAAAAGCGCGGGGAGCTGCCCCAAGTCGGTGGAAGAGGCTGCTGCCTTCATCGTTGCCTTGCTGGACGCAGCTGGCATCGCCAAAGCCGCGCTGGTCGGCCACAGCTGGGGCTCGCTCATCGCCCTGCACGCGGCCAGCATCGCGCCCACCCGTGTGACGCACCTCGCCATGGTGGCCACCGCTTTCCCCATGAAGGTGTCGCCTGCCTTGCTAGACAACGCGCTGAACAAACCCATGCAAGCCATCGACATGGTCAACACCTTCAGCCACAGCACCCTCGCCCCGCCGCCCTCCAGCCTGGGCCCCGGCACCTGGCTCTACGGCGGTTCCAAAGCGCTGATGCGCCGCGTGCTGCGCAGCAACCCGCGCGAGAACGTATTCCACATCGGCTTTAGCGCCTGCAACGATTATGCAAAGGGTTTGGAGGCGCTAACCCTATGGAATATTGCGGGAGCAGCTACGCTTTTTATAGTAGGAAAGCAAGATCAGATGACGCCCCCCAAAGCCGCGCAAAGCTTGATCAGCGCCGCGCCGCAGGCCATAGTGGTCATCGTGGACGCAGGCCACTCGATCATGACCGAGGCACCCGACGCCACCCTGTTTGCGTTGCGCGATTTTATAAAATCAGAATTTTAGGTGCATCTGATGACACCAGCACGGTGCAAAGCAAGCTCTCAGCGGTGCTTTGAAAACGCTAATAGACGGTGAATCTTTATGGCACTTCGTACAAAACCAGTTTGCGCGCCTTACGCGAACCATCAATCTCTTTGAGCAAACCCGCTTCATCAAACACTAGAAACATCTCTTCTCGATCCAGAGAATGGTATTTCCACTCCTGAACATCTAAAGTCGGATTGAAATCAAAGCGTGGTCGACCTAACGCTAACAACGTATGCTCACGACTCATGCCTAAAAAAACTCGCCCGACAACGATGGCGTTTCGCACCTTATCAGGCAAACTGGCCAGTTTTAAACGAGGGTCTTCTGCAGCTGTGACACGCGCTACAAATTGCTGCATGGTTTCAAAACCACGAGACCAATCCAATCCCATGCGCATTTTTCTTCCATCTACCAATATGCTGGCGCGATTGGTACTCCAATCAACTACTTTTAATTTTGAACCAATGGGAACAAACGGCAAATGAGCCTGCGAGGCATCGCTGATCCAATCACCGTCATAGCGAAGGTTGGTTGCGACAAAAACAGCCCCCTCCATCGCCTTTA
>JAYWHJ010000176.1:0-9128 GCA_043777795.1 Polaromonas sp.
GCAGTTTGGCGTGAGCCGCATGACGGTGAATCACGCTTTGCGTGAGCTAAATGACGCTGGCATGGTGAACAGGGTGCAGGGCGTGGGAACCTTTGCCGCGCCGATGAACCGTTTGTCGTCCAGCTTAACGATTCGCGACTTGCACGAAGAGATTGAATCGCGCGGTCACCACCACCATGCCGTCGTGCACCTGCAGCGTGCTGAAACGGTGTCCAGCAGCTTGGCTCCCCGCATCGGTTTGCTTGAGGGGGCGGCGGTGTTTCATACCTTGATCGTGCATTTTGACAATGGTGTGCCGCTGCAGTGCGAAGACCGCTATGTCAACCCAGCACGCGCGCCACGCTATCTGAATATAGATTTCACGCAGATCACGCCTACGCAGTATTTGCTGCAAGTGGCACCCTTGTGGCAGGCGCAGTATTCGATAGACGCTGCCGCACCGACAAAAAAGGAAGCCAAGCTGCTGGGCATCGCCGCCACTGAGCCCTGCCTGATCGTGCAGCGGCGCACCGTCAGCCGCAATACGCCCATTACCTTTGCGCGCCTCGTGCACCCCGGTGGACGCTACAGTTTGCAGGGGCAGTTCAAACCATGAGCGTCCACGTTATTCACGCGCTGGATGTGCCGCCGCAGCCTTGGAAAAATGGTGGCGGTAGCACGCGCGAGCTGTTGGCATGGCCTGCTGCGCAGGACTGGCAGCTGCGCATTAGCTTGGCAGACATTGTGCAAGACGGTGCATTCTCGGCATTCCCCGATGTGCAGCGCTGGTTTGGCGTAGCGCAGGGCGCTGGGGTAGGTCTGCAATTTACAGACAGGCAAGTGACGCAGACGCTGGCCAGCGAGGCCTTGCAGTTTGATGGTGCTGAGGCCCCGTTCTGCCGTCTGTTGGATGGCGCTACGCAAGATATGAATTTGATGCTACGGGGCGGTGGTGCTGCGCAGGGCTGTATGCAGCCGGTCCAGCACGGCGCAGCATGGCAGAGCGCTTTGCCACTGCGCGCCCTGTTCACGACGGCTGCGGGTGTGTGGTGTGACGACTTTCAGGAGCGGCGCTTGGCAGCGTACGATTTTCTATGGACCGCTAATGCGACGGGGTCTGCTTGGCGCTTTAATTGCGATGCGCCTGCGCCTGCGGCGCTTTCGGGGGCCTGGTGGCTGGGCGCGCAGGTGCGCAAGGAGGTTATATGACATTGGATTTATGGCAGCACACCAACGTGGCTACCTTGTGTGATGCGGCGGACTGGGGCTTTATCGAGGATGGTGCGGTGCTCACCCAAGGCGAGCGCATTGTGTGGGTGGGCGCGCGCGCTGCGGTGCCCGCCAATCTGCGTGGCCAAGTATCCCAAGAGCACGATATGCAAGGCGCGCTGATCACGCCTGGTTTGATCGATTGCCACACCCATCTGGTCTACGGCGGCCATCGCGCGCATGAGTTTGAGCTGCGCTTGCACGGTGCCAGCTACGAGGACATTGCTCGTGCAGGTGGCGGCATACGCTCCACCGTTACCGCCACACGCGAGTGCAGCGACGGGCAACTGCTGGCCAGCGCCACCGAACGCGCACATGCGCTGATGCGCGAGGGCGTTTGCACGGTAGAGATCAAGTCTGGCTACGGCCTGAGCCTGGCGCACGAAGCCCGCTGCCTGCGCGTGGCGCGGCGCTTAGGCCACAGCTTGCCACTTAGCGTGCAAACCACCTGCTTGTCAGCCCACGCCTTGCCGCCGGAATATGCGGGGAGAGCGGACGAGTACATCGACGCGGTGTGTGGCTGGCTACCCGCTTTGCACGCCGAGGGCTTGATGGACGCGGTCGATGTGTTTTGCGACACCATCGGTTTTACCAGGGCACAAACGCAGCGCGTGTTTGCAGCGGCGCGTGCATTGGGTCTGCCGGTCAAGTTGCATGCCGAGCAATTGAGCGACCAGGGCGGTGCCGCCTTGGCCGCGAGCTTCAATGCTTTGTCGTGCGACCATCTGGAGCACCTGAGCAGCCAAGGCATTGCCGCCATGGCGGCTGCGGGCACGGTGGCGGTGCTGCTGCCCGGGGCGTATTACTTTTTGCGTGAAACCAAACTGCCGCCTGTGCAGGCGCTGGTGGATGCGGGCGTGCCGATTGCCATTGCCACCGACCACAACCCCGGCTCGTCGCCCACATTGTCGCCGCTGCTCATGCTCAATATGGCTTGTACGCTGTTTCGCATGACTCCACTGCAAGCCCTGCGCGGCATGACGGTGCATGCAGCGCAGGCGCTCGGCCTGCAGGACCGTGGTCAGTTGGCCGCAGGCCTGCGCGCAGACTTTGCCGTGTGGCAAGTGGCGCACCCCCGAGAACTAGCCTATTGGTTTGGCCGTAATCCGTGTAGTGCGCGCGTGGTGGCAGGAAAGGAAGTTTGATGATGAAACCCGTATTTAGTTTGCACCAAGGAACTAATCCCTTGCTGGTGAGCGTGCCGCATGCAGGCACGCACATTCCCAATGAGATGCGCAGCCTGTTCACACCGAAGGCCTTGGAGGTGCATGACACCGATTGGCATTTAGATCAGCTGTATGACTACGTCAAAGCGCAAAACGCTAGCCTGCTGGTGCCGCTGCATTCGCGCTACGTGATTGACCTGAACCGCCCGCCCGATGGCGCGGCGATGTACCCCGGAGCCAACAACACGGGGTTGTGCCCAGTGACCGATTTTGACGGCGAATCTGTCTACCTGGCCGACCGCACGCCCGATGCGCAGCAAATTACCCAGCGCATAGCGCAGTATTGGCGGCCCTACCACGATGCGATTGCCAGTGAGTTGGCGCGCATCAAGGCGCTGCATGGCTACGCAGTGCTGTTTGACGGGCACAGCATTAAGTCGCAAGTGCCCTGGTTGTTTGAAGGCCAATTGCCAGACCTGAACATTGGCACCGCCAATGGCGCGAGCTGCGCGGTCAATCTGCGTGAAGCGGTGGCGCAATTACTTGCAGGGCAGAGCGACTTTACCCATGTGACGGATGGCCGCTTTAAGGGTGGGTACATCACACGCCAGTACGGACGGCCTGCGCAGGGCATCCACGCGGTGCAGCTAGAGATGTGCTGGAGCACCTACATGCACGAGTCGCCGCCCTACGTGATTGACCCCCAGCGCCACGTACGCATACACCCGGTGTTGAAAGATCTAACGGCGTTACTGGCCAGTGTGGTGCCGCATGACTGATGCATTGAATAAGTTTTGGACGCCGCAGGCGTGGATAAGTGGTGCATGGCAGCGCGACGTGCTGTTGACGGTGAACGCTGCCGGGTATTGGACTGACATCACGATCGGTGTGGCTATGCCCGCGCAGGGCGCAACGCTGTTGAATGCGCCCGTGTTACCCGGTTTGGTCAATTCCCACAGCCACGCCTTTCAACGTGCATTTGCGGGCCTGGCAGAACGGCGGCATAGTGCCGAAGACAATTTTTGGTCGTGGCGCGAGCGCATGTATGGCGTGGCGCAGCGGGTCACTCCCGCGCACTTGCAGGCTATTGCCTCGCAGTTGTACGCCGAGTTGCTGGAGGGCGGCTACACCCAGGTGTGCGAGTTCCATTATCTGCACCATGCCCCGCACGGGCAGTCGTATGGCGACCCCTATGCCATGACCTGGGCATTAACCCAAGCGGCCAGTCAAGCTGGGCTGGGCTTGACGGTGTTGCCTACGCTGTATGAGCGCGCGGGCTTTGCGCAGCCTGCCTTGAGGGAGGATCAACAACGCTTCGCGACCGATGCGGCTTGGGTGACGGGTCTGGTGAAAGCCGTGGCTAGCGCAGGCGCGCCGCTTGTCAATGCAGGCGCAGCTATTCACTCACTGCGTGCGGCCACGCCTGCATCCATTCATCAGCTTAAAAAAGCGTTGGCCGATACTGATTGCCCCTTGCATATCCACGTTGCCGAGCAACAGGCCGAGGTCGCTGACTGCCTGGCCGCTACGGGCCAGCGCCCGGTGCAGTGGCTATGTGACCAAGGCCTGCTAGACGCGCGCTGGCATCTAGTGCACGCCACGCACGCTACGGCACCAGAGATAGACGCAGTAGCCGCTACGGACGCGCAGATAGTGATGTGCCCCAGCACCGAAGCCAATTTGGGCGATGGCCTGACCGACATGGTGCGGTGGCTCGGTGCCCCCGTAGGCATGGCCATTGGCTCGGACAGCCACGTCTGTCGCAATTGGCGCGAAGAGCTGCGTTGGCTGGAGTACGGCCAGCGCCTGCACTTGCAACAACGTAATGTTTGCACTGCGCCTGAGCTGGGCATGCAGTCCACCGCACAACGGTTGTTTGAAGCGGCACTAGCAGGTGGAGGACGTGCTGCGGGTTTAAGCAAACAGGGCTTAACGGTAGGCGCCCGGGCCGACATGGTAGTGCTCAATGCCCAATGCCCAGGCCTGCTGGGTGTACCCGCCGATTATGGGCTGGACGCGCTGGTGTTTGCAGTGGATGGCGATGCCATTGACGCGGTTTATGTCGCAGGCAAGCAAGTGGTGCGCCATGGAAAACACGTGGCTAAAGAGGCCATTGCGCAGCGCTACGTGGCGACCATGCAAGCCCTGTGGACTACGTGATGCGCAATCACTTCAGTGAAACAATATGCTATGTAGTTAATAGCTTGTACCGCGATATTTTATTGGGCTGCAGACCGATATGTATCTAAAAATGCACAAAATAGGCAATCTTAGGGTGCGTTTACATAGCCTTAAAGATATGGGCAAACAAACGGCTCACAGCCAGTAAGTCGCTGTGTCCACTGCCGTTAGCCCGCAGAGCGACGCGCAGGCGACCGGCTTCATCACGGCGCACAGCCTCAATGGCGCTAGCCCGCACCACGGTGCTGCGATGGATTTGCCAAAACACCTCTGCGTCCAGTTGAGGCAAAAGGTCTTTGATGGGGGTACGGATCACGTACTCTTTGCTGGCGGTGACGACGCGAACGTATTTGTCAGCGGCTTCAAAATACTGAACATCATCAATCGGCACGAGGGTGATGCCCGTGCCTACGCCTACTTGCAAGCGCTGCAGCCGGGCGGGGGCTGGATGCAGGACGGGGCCATTGAGTAAGCCGCGCAATTGGTCCAGCGCAGCCTGCGAAATGTCAGGTTGCAGCGCAGCGCTGGCCAAGTTGCGCAGACTTTGAGTAGGGCTGTGCGCTACTGTATTTGTAGCTGTTCCCGCAACTCTTTGTTGGGCTAAGGGCTTAATTCGTTCCAAAGATTGCTGTAGGCGGGCGTTTTGCAGGGGTTTTAGCAAGTAGTCGACGGCGGCGCGTTCAAAGGCTTGTACCGCGTACTCGTCGTAGGCGGTGAGAAAGATAAGCAAAGGCAGCGCTTGGTCGGTAGGCCATTGGTCGGCAATGTCTGCGGCGGCATCCAGGCCGCTCAGGCCGGGCATGCGCACGTCAAAGAACAGCAAATCGGGCTGCAGCGCCAGCGCTTCACGCACTGCGCTCAGACCATCGCCCACGGTGGCGACGATGCGCAGCTCAGGCCAGGCGGCGGCCAGCTCGCGCGCCAAGGCCTGGGCCAGCAGCGGTTCATCTTCAGCAATGACAGCGGTGGGCGCGCGCAGGGTATTCATGGCGTGGACGCAGCGGTAGACGCTAAAGGCAGGCGCAGGAGCACTCTGCAGCCTTCAGGACGGCTATTTTGCATGCCGTTTTGGCCTGTAGCCGTCTGAAATATTGCGGGAGCAGCTTCGATATTGATAGTGGCTTGGTTGCCATAGCGGGTTATTAAACGCTCGCGTACTTGGGTGATGCCAAAGCCTTCCGGGGTATTTTCAGCGTCAAAACCCACGCCCGTGTCACGCACTTGCAGCAGCAGCTGACCCTGCTCTGAGCGGGCGCTGATGTGGACAGTGCCGCCCGTTACTTTGGGCTCCAGGCCGTGGACGATGGCGTTTTCGACCAAGCTTTGCAGTACCAGCGGCGGCACCTTGTGCTGCGCCAGCTCAGGGGGTAGATCCAGCGTGTAGTGCAAGCGCTCGCCCATCCGGATGTGCATCAGCTCCAGGTAGTCCCGCAGGCGGTCAAACTCGGCGCTTAAAGCGTGCTCGGTGGCGCGCGAGGCGGTGAGGGTGCTGCGCAGGTAATCGTTCAAGCGGTCCAGCATTTGCGTGGCACGCGGCGGGTCAGACCCTATCAAAGCACGCAGATTAGCCAGGGTGTTGAACAGCATATGCGGGTCCAGCTGGCTTTGCAGTAGCTGCAGTTGCGCCTCAGTAGCTTGGCGCTGCGAGGCCTCCAGCTCAGCGTGTAAATAATGGGCTTTGCCTGTCGCGTAGAAGTAGAAGCTTACGACGGTGCCCGAGACGATACTGAACAAAAAGAAGTTCACCAGCATCTGTGGCCTGTCTTGGAACACTTCCCAGCTGGATCTGCCGGAATACGCGTCTCCGATCAGAGTGCCCAGCACATGGCCAATCGCACAACCAGCCACGATCAAGGCAATAGCGCGCCAGCCACGTGGAAAATGGTATGGTGAGCTGGTGTCGATAAAAAATCGACCCAAGTCGATGATGGCCCAAGCGAGCATGCCACCGGAGAAGGAGTAAACCAGCTGAGTGTCGAGCGATGGCCCCTGTCTGAACCACCACACCCCCAGTCCGACCAGCAAGCAGAAAATTGCTACCTTGAACGCATGATTGGCCAGTTCAGGCAGACGCGAGCGCAGAGTGACCCATGACGGTGCCGGGTTGACGAGTGAGGCGGGTGCGGGCATATTGGCTATTGTGCAGTGGAAAGCTTGACTTTAAAAAATTCGGTCATCCGACCATATACGACAGGCAGTTGCCTGCGGTCAAAACCCGGTGGATCTACCAGCAGCGGCGTAAGACGGTGTGCCAGCTCTTGCGGCCATGGTGACATCAGTGTGCCGTGGCCAGAATGGGGCAGGTTGGGAATGTCCACGCAGCTTACGCAAGCGGACTGCACCTTCAGGCTGTGAAAGCGGGGTGCTAGCCAAGGGTCAAACGCTGACTGCAACAAAGCCACCGCGATGCGGGGTTGGGCGATTGATGCCATGTCGATAGGTGCGGCGATGGGCACCGAGGCAATGACTGCCTTGATGCGTGGATCGGTGTGGCTTTGCCATGCCTCGTCGTTAAAACGCATGCGGTGTACCCAGCCTGCGCCTGCAAGCTTTACCGGGTCAAGCCAATTGCCTTTCAGGCTGGTAATCAAACCTACGCAAGCGGGAAAGTCTTCCCTCATGTGCGCCAAGCAGTGGCGCTTGAAGTTGGCTTGCGACACTTCATGGGGCCGTAGCTTCCAGGTCGCGGGGCCGACGTTGCTGCGGTCTTTGTGGTTATCACCCGCATGCTCTGGCATGGCGACGATGAAACCCGCATTCACCAAGCTGGTAGCAAAATCTGTGTGCGGCCAAGGCGAACCACCCGAGCCGTGCGAGAACACTACCAAGCGGCGGTTGCCCAGGCTAGGGCCGCCATCCACCGCCACGTTGACCGTGAAAGGGCCACGGGTGGTGGCGAGCGCAGCGCTGCTGCTCGGATAAAACACCGTGACAGGGCCGCGTTGCCCGGTACTGGGCAGGACGGTGAGTCCGACAGCGGCTTGCGCCAAAGTGGCACTGGTCAGCAATACCCAGTAGATGGCTATCAGTGGTGTTTTCATGCTGACCTCAGAGTTTGCAGGTAGCTGCGACGGCCTGGTGTGCCGGTGTGTCCAGCGTGATGCCCATATGGTTGACCCCGGGTACTATGGTCACCGGCACGCTTTTGCCTGCATTGGCAAATACACTGGCAAAGCGGTGCGCGTCGAACAGCTCATCGCTCTCTCCCACTACGATATGTACGTTACCTTTGGCATTGCGGATGTCTTGCGCATAGTCGTTGTGCGGGCCAAAGTTGGCACCCAATGCAAATGAGTAACTAGGCGTCAAAAACTTCTTGGCGGCATCGTCCAATGCAAAACGCGTAACGGGCAGGTGGTTGAGCGCGGTGACGCCTACAGCATTGAGCAGTTGCAGGCCCAGTACACGGGGTATACCTACCGACACCCAAGCGGCGTTGCCAGGCTTGGCTGTGGGTGCGTCGTATCGTAGGTAGGGTGCGAGTAACACATATCGGTCAAACAGCGCCTGCTGTGGGCTGGCGGCAAAGCGCAGCACAAAGCCACCGCCAGACGAATGCCCCAGCAAGGTGTTGCCGCCCGCGTGGGGCACGGCTTTGGTGAAGTCTGCTACGTCGTCTTCTAGCTGACCTATGTACGCTATGTGCCCACGCGGGCCCGAGCCGCCGTGGCCGCGCATGTCCAGTGCATCCACCACAAAACCCTGCGCCGCCAGGGCTTGGGCTAATGGGTGCAAGGACTGGGCGCGAGCCGACGAGCCGTGTACCAGCACGATGCGCCGTGCTGTGGGGGCAGTGCCGCCGGCGGGGTAATGTAAGTAGGCCAAGGCAGCACCATCGCGCGCCGCGAAGGTTTGGGCTTTGGGCACGGCGCTAAAGTCTACTTTGGCAAACGGAGCATTGATGCTGCTCAGCGCGGCAATGTCGCGCGGGCCACCCAGCCAGACGGCCAGGCCGAGGCTGGTTAAAAAAATAATTGCAACAGTTAGTAGAATTTTCATAGTGCCTACCACAAGTCTTTCTGCGCTACCAGGCGAGCCCGCTCGCGCTTTACCAAACCCTCGCGCAGGGCGCTGCCCGCGCCTGCAAACCACACGGCTGCGCCGTGAATGGCCAAGCCCAGGGCCCAGCCCATTAAGGGGAAGGCGGCCCAAGCCTTGCCTTGCCATAGTGACAATGCCATGAGAAATGCATTGACGATCAAATAGATGCTGGCGTGCATGAACCAGCCCAGTTTGGCGTTGGCGCGTTTACGGGCGATGCGGTCGATGTTTTCGGGTGTCATGGAGTACTCCTTTTAAAGTCAAATTGATGTAGGGGGAAGGGTCAAGCGCCACAGCCGCAGGGCGCGGCCCGCAAAAAAGCCGCTGAACAGGCCGTAGAGCGTGCCTATCAGCGTGGCAAACAAGGTGTGGTGCGCCATGGCGCTGTGCATGGCCAATGTCACGCCCACGGCGTATTTGGTGCAAAAGATGCCCAGAATGACGACTAGCGGTAACCAACTGCCGGGTAGGGTGTAGCGGCGGTGCACCCGG
>JAYWHJ010000177.1:0-3257 GCA_043777795.1 Polaromonas sp.
TCGGACTTGAACACCAACAGCGCCAGGTTTTCTAACACAATGGAAATGCCCAAGGTCACCAGCAAAATATTTTCATCCTTACCGTGGCTGGCGCGGTTAATCACCACGCGCTGCAAGGTGTAGCCCAGTACAAACATCGCTGGTACAACGATAGGCAGGGCTAAGTACGGGTCAATGCCCCAATGCTGCTTGAGCATGTACACCGCGTACAGCGCCAACATCAGGCAAGCACCGTGGGCAAAATTGATGATGTGCAAAACCCCATAGATCAAGGTTAGCCCCAAGGCGATCAAGGCATACACCGCGCCCGTCGTCAGTCCGTTGAGCACGGAGGGGAAGAGGATCCCTAGGTCTAGCATGGTTTATTTCTTGGGAAAAGGAGAGGAAGCAAGGTCGCGAGGGATGCGAAAAAGAAAATTCAAAAAATACCCAAAATTATTGAAAACTTCTAAGGTAGAACTAAAAAATAAATTCGTTTCTCCAATTTCATTTTTTTCTTCTTTGGCTGATCTTTCGCGCCTTTCGCGGCCGGTACCCGAATGAGTACCCGCCCCGTACTAAGCCAAAGACATCACGCCTTTAAAGGAAAGATAGGATCTATCTCGCGGTAATCGCGCGGAACGATCACTTTGATGTCGCCCTTAAATACCTGCGTCATCAAGGGCTGCGCACCCTGGTTCTGGCCATTGACAAACTTGGTCGTGCCGTAGGGCATGATGTGGTCCGAGAAGGTGCTTTTCTCCAGCGCGTCGATGATGGCGGCGCGGTCGGCTGACTTGGCGCGCTCTATCGCATCGCCCAGCAGGCGCATCGCCGTGTAGGCCATGAAAATTTCGTAGCTGAAGAACAAGCCCTTGGCTTCCACGCGCTTTTTCAGCTCGGCACTGCGTTTGTCTTTCGGGTTAAACCAGTGGTTGCAGTCGATGATACCGTTGGCGGCTTCTGGGAACTCTTTGACGAATTTGTAGCTGGATGCAGCGCCGCCCAATACCGAGTAAATCGCTTTGGGCGTGACCTTTTGCTGCTGCATGGTACGCACCAAAAGCGCATATTCGTTGTAGTAGTTGGCGGGAATGACGATATCGGGGTTGACGGCTTTCATTCGCAGCACGATGTTGTTAAAGTCGCGCGTGGGATTGGCGTGCTTGATGACTTCTTTGACCTCGTAACCATAGCCCGGTAGCTCGCGCGACAGCAGGTTGGCAGTGCCAGTGCCAAACAACGATTCTTCATGGATGATCATTACTGTTTTGGCGGGCTTGCCTGCAGCGGTGTTGAGCACATGCAGGTTAGCCACAGCCACCTCGGCGCATTTGCGGTAGCCAGGGCCAAAGCGAAAGGTGTTTTTCAGTCCGCGCTCAACGATCTGGTCGGCCACGCCTACGTCTACCACATGCGGCAGGTTGTATTTAGCGGCTGCCTGTGTGGTGGCCAGACAAATAGCAGAGGCAAAGGCACCGACGACGGCAGATACTCCGGCCTCGTTCATCTTCTCAATCTCGGCCGTGCCCGCTTGCGGCGTGGACTGCGCATCACCCAGCAGGGCTTCAATCTTTGCACCGCCCATCGATCGGATGCCGGTTTTGTTGATGTCCTCAATCGCCATCAGCACGCCCTCGCGGCACTGCTGGCCCGAGTAGGCCAGCGCGCCGGTGACAGGGTGCAGCACACCGATCTTGATTGGCTTGGTTTGCGCGCCACCCACCAGGGGGAAGGCCAGTGTGGACGCAGCAGCGGCGGTTTGTGCCACGAAAGTGCGGCGGCTGGTAGTTTGATTGGCGGATGAATTTGAAATAGGATTTGTCACGCGATGTCTCCAAGTTGAAGTTAGTGAAAGTGGGCGGATAACTCTTTGCTCACCCACACTTTGGCGTCAATGTCGCCAACGCGGGAGAGCTGCAGGGCATATTCGTAGCGGTCGGGCCGGTAAAAACCGTGCAGCCATTGCACGGGCCGCTCTTGGTCGTCAAAAATAAGGCGGCGCACCGCCAGCAAGGCGCTGCCTACGGCAATATCCAGGTGCTGCGCCATTTGCGCATCAGCCAGCCGGGCCGAGATGGTTTGTTCAGCACGCCCCACCTGCACACCCGCCTCTTCCAGCAGCAGCAACATAGGCTTTTTAGCCAGCTCTTTGCGGCCAAACTGGGCGCTGACGGCCTCGGGAATGTAGGTGGTGATATGTGAGAAGGGACCTGCCTTGGTGCTGCGCACCCGGATTGCCTTTTGCACGCCATCGCCCACCGAAATATGCAGGGCCTGCGCCACCTCTTGCGTGGCAGCGATATGCTGCACGTCCAGTACCCTGACGGAAGTGGCCAAACCCATACTGACCAAGTTTTCCAAGAGACCGGTGAGCTTGACTTTGCGCGGTTGGCTGCCAGCCAGTTCAGGACGCAACGCGCTCACTGCGGCATGCATGGGGCGGGTGCCACGACCCGGTTCACGGGCAATCAAGCCTTCCGTAGCCAGTTGCTCCAGCGCGCGGCGCACCGTGATTCTGGCAACGCCAAACTGCTGCTGCAACGCCAGCTCGCTCGGTAAACCCGCTGAAAACTGCCCGTCACATACCTGCTGACGCAACACCAAATAAACCTGATGGTATTTTGGCAAGGGCATGAGGGCAGTCATGGCGAGCATCTTAAGATCAGTCTTAATGTTCTGTCAATAGGACAAATAACCATCCACAAGCCAGCAAGCGACATTCCCAATGGTTCAGGCATCTGCGCGACATAAAAAATAGCCGTAGAAAGTGCATCCCCCCTCCGGGCGCTCTAGAATACCGTAGCTAGTTAGCTCCCACACTTTTACGGAATCATTGACCCCACCATGACATCTAAACCCAAGTTCGACTGGCAAGACCCCTTTCTACTGCGCGAGCAACTGAGCGACGACGAGCGTGCTATCCAGGAAGCCGCACACACCTTTTGCCAGGAAAAGCTGCAAACCCGCGTGCTAATGGCCGCGCGCCACGAGAAATTTGACCGTGAGATCATGAACGAGGCCGGTGCGATGGGCTTCCTTGGCTCCACTATTGAAGGCTACGGCTGCGCAGGCTTGAACTACGTGTCTTACGGCTTGGTGGCCAGAGAAGTGGAACGCGTAGACAGCGGCTACCGCAGCGCTATCAGCGTGCAAAGTTCCCTGGTGATGCACCCCATCAACGAATACGGCTCTGAGGCGCAGCGGCAGAAATTTTTGCCCAAGCTGGCCACCGGCGAATGGGTAGGCTGCTTTGGCCTGACCGAGCCTAACCACGG
>JAYWHJ010000178.1:0-24938 GCA_043777795.1 Polaromonas sp.
AGTAATTGCCTTGGTTTGGTGAATTAGTTGCCAAAATGGTGGGAGTAATTCGCTATGTATTTAGTAGCTGCTACCGCAGTATTTTATTGCGCCAGAGGCCTATTTGGTACTCAAAATGGACGCAAAAAAGCCACCCGAAGGTGGCTTGATGGTGAAAGCCTGTCGGGCTTATTTCTTGGCTGGAGCCTTGGCAGCAGGTGCTTTAGCGTCGGCCTTAGGTGCCGATTTCGGGGCTGCCTTGCCTTTGGCGTCTGCTGGTGCGGCGGCGGGGGCTTCTTCAGCGCCTGCAACGGCCACCACAGAGACAATCACGGGGTTGACCTTGCCTTTGGTGATGACTTTGACGCCTTTTGGCAGAACGATGTCGTTCACATGCAGGGAGGTACCCTTCTTCAGACCGGACAAATCGACTTCGATGAACTCAGGCAGATCGGCTGGCAAGCAGACAACGCTCAGTTCGTTGGCTACGTGGTTGAGCACGCAGTTGTCGGTTTTGACGGCTTGGGATTCTGCCTCGCCCTTGAAGTGCAATGGCACTTTCATGGACAGCTTGGTGTTGGCGTCGACACGCTGGAAGTCAAGGTGCAAGACCAGTTGCTTGTAGGGGTGGTACTGCACATTGCGCAGCAGCACTTTGCTCTCTACGCCAGCCACTTCCATGTCGAGCACGGTGGCGTGGAAGGCTTCCTTCTTCAAGGCGTGCCAAAGGGCGTTGTGGTCGAGCTCGACCTGCTGGGGAGGGGTGGTACCACCGTAAACGATAGCCGGGGTTTTACCCGTAACGCGTAGACGGCGGCTCGCACCCGTACCATGCTTGGCGCGCTCAAAAGCGACAAATTTCATATCTAACTCCTAGAGAAGCACACCGCGACCAGTGTTGCTTCGATTTAAAAAACCACCCATCTACGCTGACAATATGGCTGACCATAGGGTAGGCGCAATCGGGCAGTGCGTTGCTGGTTTGCGGCACCAGCGGGCCGTTTTTATCAGAACAAAACCTTAAAAAAGGTCTTCTTGCTCTGAAAATAAACTCATCACTGACTCGCCCTTGGCGATGCGCGTGATCGTCTCGGCGATCAAGGGCGCAACAGAGAGTTGGCGAATTTTGTTGCAGGCCTTGGCAGACTCTGACAAAGGAATGGTGTTGGTAATGACCACTTCGTCGAGCGCGTTGCCTTTGGCAATGCGTTCAATGGCCGGGCCGCTGAACACGGCGTGGGTGCAATACGCGTAGACTTTTTTAGCGCCGCGCTCTTTGAGCACTTCGGCGGCCTTGACCAAGGTGCCGGCGGTGTCGATCATGTCGTCCATGATGACGCAGTTGCGCCCATCGATCTCGCCAATGACGTGCATGACTTCAGACACATTGGCCTTGGGGCGGCGCTTGTCGATGATGGCCAGGTCGCAACCCAATTGCTTGGCCAATGCACGGGCGCGTACCACGCCGCCCACGTCAGGGGACACCACAATGAGGTCTTCGTATTTTTGGCGGCGCAGGTCGCTCAGCAAAACAGGACTTGCGTAGATGTTGTCCACTGGAATGTCGAAGAAACCTTGGATCTGGTCGGCATGCAAATCCATGGTGAGGATGTGCGACACACCTGCGGTTTGCAGTAAGTTGGCTACCACTTTGGCCGAAATGGGCACGCGGCTCGAGCGCGGACGGCGGTCTTGGCGGGCGTAGCCAAAGTAGGGGATGACAGCGCTGATGCGCTCAGCCGACGAACGCCTGAGCGCGTCGACCATCATCAGCAGCTCCATCAGGTTGTCGTTGGTAGGCGCGCAGGTGGACTGCACCACAAACACATCGCGGGCGCGGACGTTTTGGTTGATTTCTACGGTAACTTCACCATCAGAGAAGCGGCCTATGCTGGCAGCGCCGAGCTTGATGTCCAAATGGGCGGCGATTTCTTGTGCCATCACGGGGTTGGCGTTGCCGGTAAAAACCATGAAATCGGGGTGCAGTGCGCTCATGATGGGTGATGAGTTTGTGATTTCAAAAGTAATTACGACCAATCATCTCGGAAGATAACTACGAGAGACAGCTACGAAAAATAGCTACGAAAAACTTTGGCAGGGGAAGAAGGGTTCGAACCTTCGCATGCTGGAATCAAAATCCAGTGCCTTAACCAGCTTGGCGACTCCCCTACACTGGCTAGCTTGCGCTAGCCGAAAAATTGTGGCTTTTCACAGACTAAGTCTGTTTTATCAGCCTATTGCCTCACAACCCATTTGCCCACCCCATCAAAGGATGCTCAGACAAACTGCAACACAACTTTTGCTGCCATCCGGGCGGCACAGTGGCCAGAGTTTCGTCGCCCGAAACCTTAGCAAACACCGCACTGCCTGAGCCCGTCATCCGAGGTGTGAACCCTTGGCACCGCAACGCATCAAGCGCTTGGGTGACCTGCGGGTTTAGCAGTTCGGCTACCGGCTGTAAATCATTGCGACCGAAGTCGTAAGGATGATCAGCGAAGCCATAAATTATAGCATGCGCACTGTCTCGCTTTAGGAGGGGGTGCGTAAAAATTGTAGGGGTCGAGAGGCCAAGCGCTGGCTTGATGACGGCGAAATGCGCTACGGGCAGGTGTACGGGGGTAATTTGTTCGCCCACGCCTTCGACCCAAGCATTGTGTCCGCGCAGAAAAAATGGCACATCGGCGCCCAATGTCAAACCGATTTGCTCTAAAAATGATAGCTTTAAAGGTAAACTCCACAAGCGGCAAAGGCCTAAAAGACATGTAGCGGCGTCAGACGAGCCGCCGCCCAGACCGGCTTGGGTGGGGATGCGCTTGTGTAGCCGGATATGCACGCCCAACTTGGTGCCGCTGGCCAGTTGCAGTGCGCGGGCGGCGCGCACGCACAGGTCGTCGGCGGGCAGGGTCTCGGTATTCTGGTCTGGTGCGCGCGCGGCTTGGGCAGAGAATGTCGCATGGTCCTGGCCAGTCTTATCGTCCGTGGCAATGTCTTCCCTGCTAACAATGCCGTCGCTGCGCAGCTCCAGATGGATGGTGTCGGCCCAGTCAATGAGCACGAAGGCCGACTGCAGCAGGTGGTAGCCGTCGGCGCGGCGGCCGGTGATGTGCAAAAACAAATTGAGCTTGGCGGGCGCGCTCAGGTCGTACAGGGCTTGCATGGCGACTCTATTGTTCAAGCACGATACGCAGTTGTGCGGAGGGTGCGGGGTCCGTGCGTTGGGCGCTAATACGCCCTTCGGGGTGGCGCGATACATCGACCTGCCAGCCTGGCGCTTGCGCCGCTTCGCCCCGGAGCCAGGCAAATAGTGCTTCTAATGGGATGGCCGCGCCCGTGGTGCGCTCCAGCATGGCTTGCACCGAAGCGTATTGCTGGGTTCGCTCGCCACTTTGCAACTCGGCCAATTGCTCGCTCCAGCGCATCACCGCAGCCGTGCTACCCAGCGGCGTAAACAGCGACAACTGGCCATCACGCACGGTGCCTCGCAGCTCAAAACCGCCGGCAAAAGACTGTACCGGCTCACTTTGTACGGTCAGGCTGATGCGGCCCGCATAGCTATTGCTTTCAATAAGTTTTAGGCCACTAGCCCTTTGAGGAGTCGCGCAAGCAGCTACTAAAAATATAGTGAGCGCCAAGCCGGTATAGTGCCACCACAGTCGCCGCAACCCGAGCCATTGCAGTGCGTTCACAGTTTGACGCGCAAGCGCTTGAGGGTTTGCAACAAAGTTTCGTTCTCATTGTTGAGCAGCATGCCTTCCTTCCAGATTGCGATGGCTTTGTCACGCTGGCCACTTACCCAATACACCTCACCCAAGTGGGCTGCGATTTCGGCGTCTGGCTTGCCTTGGTATGCGGTTAGCAAGTGTCGGATGGCCTCCGCCACATTGCCCATCCGAAACTCTACCCAGCCCAGGCTGTCGGTGATGTAGGGGTCGTCTTTGGCAGACTCGAGTGCTTTGAGAATAAGCTGCTTGGCCTCCGGCAGGCGCACATTGCGTTCGGCCAAAGAGTAGCCCAGAAAGTTGTAGGCCTGGTGGTAGTCGGGTTTGCCGGCAATCAGCTGGCGTAGCAAGCGCTCCATTTCGCCGTAGCGGCCCAGTTTTTCGGCCATGCTGGCTTGGTCGTACAGCAGCTCGAAATCTTTGGAGTTGCTGGCCGCAAAGGCCTCGGCCAACAGGTCGTAGGCGCTTTGGTATTGTTGGTTGTCTCGCAATAGCTGCACTTCCGAAGTGAGCTTCGTACGTTTGTCTTCGTCATTGCGCTCGGGCAGGGCGCGGATCAGTTTGCGCGCTTCGTCCAACTTGCCTTGCTTGGCCAGAATTGAGGCGCGGCGGCTCTGCGTGCTGACCAATGCTTGCGAGCTGTCTATTTTGGCAATCCAGCTCTCAGCTAACGCAAAGTCCTTGCGCTTTTCTGCCACCTGCGACAGGGCTAAATAGGCCTGAGTCAGGCCGCGCTTGCTCTCTTGGGTGGCCTGCGCGCCGGCATCCATGCTTTGCGCTTGCGATAACTGGATGTAGCGCTTGAGCGACACGTCGGCTAAGGCTAGCTGGTTGTCTTGCAGTTGCAGGGTGCCTTGCACCAGCCAAGCTTCTGCAAATTCGGGTTGGCCTTTTGTGATGATCTGGGTTTGCTGGCCTGCTTCTGCGTAACGCACTGCATCGAGCAGGGCGCGCACATAGCCCATGCGCACTTCGGGTCGGGCCTTCTCGCCGTCCAGGTAGCGCTTGACGATGGGCTCGGCCTGGGGCTGCTTGGGGCTCATGATCTCCAGCGCGAGGATGGCAGGTTGCTCGCTGGTAGCGCTGGCGTTTTGCGCTTTGCGCGCTGCATCCAAGGCGCCTGACAAGTCGGCTGCGGCCAAGCGCAGGCGGCCAATCGATGTCCAGGCGATGGCCGCCAAGCCGGGGTCCGCGGTGGGGCTGGTGTAGTCGGCCAAGGCCTGCTCTGCGGTGCTGGCGGCGAGCTTTTTATCACTCAATCGGCTGTAGGTGGACAGGCTTCGGCCAATGATCGGGCCACGCTGCGCAAGGGGTGAATGGGTGAGCATCGCGCGCAAGGGCTCCACGCTCTCTGGTACGCGGTTCATAGCCAGCAGCACTTGGAACAGTCGCTCGTTTGCCTGCACTGACGTGGGTTGGGCTTGCTTCCAGGCGCGGGCGGCCTGCAGGGCGGCATCTCCGGCGCGGGCTTGTATCGCCAAATCTACAGCGCGCTCGTACAGCTTGGCGTCGTTGGTTTTGCGGGCAGCATCCAGAATAATCGAAAATCCGGCACCGGTCTCGCCACCACTGGCCTTTAGCTCGCCCAGCAAAAGTTGATAAAACAACTCAGCGTCCAAGTTGGATGGTGGGGATGTGATGGTGTTTGCTGCGCTTGAGGCCGTAGGGTTGGCGGGTTGGCTAAGCGCGTTGGGTCCAAGCAAAAACAGCGCGGCTGTCAGGGCTAGCGTGACCATGCTCGCTAAGGGCCGGGCAGGGCATTGGTTGGCTGAGGACACTGTATGGGCGCGTGGATGAACTGGGCTAGGTGTGACATGCATGGAGGGATGATAATCTAAGCATGCCTGAATTGCCTGAAGTCGAAGTGACCCGCCTGAGTTTTGCCAGCCGTATTGAGGGCGCGCAGATCCGCGCCGTGCAAATGGGCAAAGCCCTGCGCTGGCCCATGGGTATTGACCCCGACGAACTGCAAGGCCGTGTGGTGGTGGCGGTGCGCAGGCGCGGCAAATATTTGCTGATTGATCTGGCCACCACAACGGGTGTGGCGCACGGCCTGTTGTTGGTTCATTTGGGTATGTCGGGGTCACTGAGCTTTGCGCCCAAGGTGGGCGAGGCCGGCAAGCACGACCACTTCACGATGGTCACCAGTCGCGGCACTCTGCGTTTGAACGATCCGCGCCGCTTTGGTGCTGTGGTCTATGCAAGTTCCGAAAACGATAACTCTTCTCGCAAGCTTTTAGGCGGCTTAGGAGTTGAGCCCTTATCCAATGATTTTGAAGCCAAGGCTTTTCACCAGTCTTTGCAGTTGCGTAAGACCTCTATCAAGCAGGTGCTGTTGGCGGGTGAGACAGTGGTGGGTGTAGGCAATATTTACTGCTCTGAGGCACTGTTTTTGGCTGGCATCCGGCCCACAGTGCGCGCCTGCAATATCAGCGCACCCCGCGCCGTTAAGCTGCATGCCGCGATACGCGATGTGCTGCGAGCCGCTGTGAACAAAGGCGGCAGCACACTGCGTGATTTTTCCAGCGCAGAGGGAAAAACCGGCTACTTCCAGCTCCAGGCGATGGTGTATGGCCGTGTGAATGAAGCTTGCCGCGTATGCGCCAGCCCGATCAAACAAATGCGCCAAGGTCAGCGCAGCACATTTTTTTGCGCCGCTTGCCAAAAATACTAAACCTCCCCATGATTTTAGACGTTCGTGCGGGTGCTGCGTGGTTGTACTTCGGGCGTAAGCAGTGTTATATTGATTCCCTATGCAAGCCACTGTAGACAGCACCAAGATTCCCTCTTTCAACGAGCAATTTGATTCGCACAGCATCTGGCGCCGTGAGTTTGCGCTGCGGCTCAAACTTTTGTCCGACTGGATGCGCGACCACGAGCTGCTCGACGCGTCGGTAGAGGAGCGGTTGCAACGCCTTGAAGGCCAAATGCGATCCGACAAGGTGATGGTGGCTTTTGTGGCGGAGTTTTCGCGTGGCAAGAGTGAGTTGATCAACGCGATCTTTTTTGCTTCGTATGGTCGCCGCATCATGCCTGCCAGTGCCGGACGCACGACCATGTGCCCTACTGAGCTGGGATGGGACGCCGATGTACCTCCTTGCCTACGCTTATTGCCAATTGAAACCCGCCTGCAGCCTCAAGCCTTGATGGAGTGGCGCTCAGCCCCCGAAAAGTGGACGCGGGTAGACCTGGATGTGAATGATGCAAGCCAGTTGGCCCAGGCTTTTGAAAAAGTCGCCGAGATTCGCAAAGTGACCAAAGACGAGGCAAAGGCTTTGGGCTTTTGGCACGACGAGACTCCCGACGATAACCCGATGACCGACTCCGCTGGCATGGTGGAAGTGCCTAAGTGGCGGCACGCTTTGATCAACATTGCCCACCCGCTGCTCAAACAGGGTTTGGTGATCTTGGACACCCCTGGTTTGAATGCCATTGGTGCTGAGCCCGAGTTGACCGTGAGCCTGATTCCGCAAGCCCACGCGGTGGTTTTTATTCTGGGCGCAGATACCGGTGTTACTAAATCTGACTTGTCGATCTGGCGCGAACACCTAATCACAGAAAATACCGACAACTCTTCGCGCTTGGTGGTGCTCAATAAAATTGACACCATGTGGGATGCGCTGTCCACCCAGCAGCAAATTGAGGCCAACATCGAGCGCCAACGCGCAAGTACAGCGGATATTTTGGCACTGCCCCGCAGCCAGGTGATTCCCGTGTCGGCCCAAAAAGGCTTGGTGGCCAAAGTCAATGGGGACGCGGCATTGCTAGCGGCCAGCCAGCTGCCTTTATTGGAAAAAGCGCTCAGTGACGGCATGATGGGTCAGCGCAGATCAATCTTGCGCGGGGCGATGGCCTCAGGTATCACCAGCTTGCGGACGGAAACAGGCCGGGTGATCAACATCCGTCGCCGCGACTTGGCTGAGCAAATGGTGGAAATGCGTGGCTTACGTGGCAAAAACGCCACAGTTATTAGACAAATGCGCAACCGCATTGAAAAAGAGCAAACCGAGTTCGATGCCAGCGGTACGCGCATCCATGCCGTGCGTGCAATCCACCTCAAATTGTTGAGAGAAGTGTTCTCTGCGCTTGGCAGCGCGACGCTCAAGGCTGAGTTGCGCCAACTCAACGATGCCCTGCGCCAGCCCGGCATCAAGCTGGGAGTACGAAAAGCCTACAACGACACCTTCAGCCGTCTGCGCGAGGTGCTGTCGCATGCGAAAGGTCTCAATAGTGAAATTCACACCATGCTGACCACCAGCTTTAGGCAGTTGAACGCAGAGTACGGCTTCTCTCTGCAAACGCCGAATGAGCCCGAGCTGGTGCGTTATCAGCGGGATTTGGAGTCGATAGAGCGTAGCCATTTGCAATACTTGGGCATTGGCAATGTGCTGCGCTTGGCGCAGCCGGAATTTTCAGACCGGTTGGTACGCGCTTTGGCCACCCGCCTGCGCGTGGTGTATGAGTCTGCATTGGGCGAGGTGGAGCTGTGGAACAAAACCGCAGCTGCGCAGCTAGATGCGCAACTGCGCGAGCGCCGCAAAACTTTTGCCCGCCGCATCGAAGCAATTGACCGCATTCAAGATGCCGCCAATACTCTGGACGAGCGCATTGCCGAGATCAATAGCCAGGACCATCACCTCACTGTGCTTGACAGCAAATTGCTGGAGCTAACATCGCATTTGGTCGATACACCCGCAGATGGCCAGTCCAAATTGGCGGTGCCGGCGACAATTGCCAAAGTGGTAGCGGCAAAACCAGCTGTCTCACAAACCCCTGCGGCGAAAGTTGCATTGCCTGGCGCAAAACAGGCAGCTGCGGTATCGCAGGAGCAGGTTCGGGTTGACGCGCAAATTCATGCCCGCGCTGCTTAAACCATCCGCATAGAGTTTCACCAAATTTTGAAGTCGCATAGCAAAAATGCTGTCAGTGGCATGGCTGGTGCCGTGCTGGCTTGGCAGGCAATGCATGGCCGCGCCGGGTTGCCGTGGCAGGGCACCAGAGAGCCCTACCGAGTGTGGCTCTCTGAGATCATGCTGCAGCAAACCCAGGTGGTGACGGTGCAGGATTACTACCCCCGGTTTTTAGACCGCTTTCCCGATGTGCTTAGCCTGGCCAAAGCACAGCTTGACGACGTGCTGGCGCTGTGGAGTGGCTTGGGCTACTACAGCCGAGCCCGCAATCTTCATCGGTGCGCCCAGGTTGTGGTGCAAGATTTTGGTGGGCAGTTTCCGCGCAGCGCGCAGGCGCTGCAAACCTTGCCTGGCATTGGTCGCTCCACCGCAGCGGCCATCGCTGCGTTCTGCTACGGCGAGCGAGTGGCTATTTTGGATGCTAACGTGAAGCGCGTGTTAACCCGTGTATTGGGCAATAGCACTGATATGAGTGTAGTGGGCAATGAGCGCGCCTTGTGGGACATAGCCACAGATTTACTACCCACCGCCCAGTTGGTCACCGCCATGCCGCGCCATACCCAGGCGATGATGGACTTAGGCGCGACGCTGTGTACGCCCCGCAATCCCGCCTGTGATCGCTGCCCTCTTGCGGCCATTTGCACGGCCCGCGCGCAGGGGCAGCCCGAAAACTATCCGGTGAAAACCCGCAAACTCAAACGCACAAGCGAGTCGTGGTGGCTGCTGTGGGCTGGGCGCACCGATGGGGCTGACGGTGCCGTGTATCTGGAGCAACGACCCCACCCTGGTGTGTGGGCGGGGTTGTACTCTCTGCCGATGTATGCCAGCCGGGAGGACTTGATGAACACCCTCACGCCTGAGCAACAAATAACTTGCGAAGATGCACCCGCGTTGAAGCACGTGTTGACACACAAAGACCTGCATTTGCATGTAGTGCGCCTGGCCTGGAAGTCCAAAGCCGCACCGCAGCCCGAAGGGCAGTGGTTCGCCATAAGTGCGCTTCCCAGTGTTGGCTTGCCGGCGCCGATTCGCAAATTATTGGTGTAATTTCGCGTCAGACTCTTGCTACGTATTCAGTAGCTGCCCGCGCAACATTTTTATGCGCTAGAGCACGCTAGAGGCAAAAACATTGCCATCTATCTCGCGGTGGCGCTTCAGCGTGCTCCATTCTTTGGCAAAGTGCTTCGCAAGCTGTTCTACCAAAAACACCGAGCGATGCTGCCCGCCCGTGCAGCCAATGGCCACGGTCACGTAGCTGCGATGGTCTTTGGTGAGGGCGGGCAACCAATAGCTTACAAACTCCTGCACATGCCGGAACATCTGGCGCACATCGGGCTGCTGCTTTAGAAAATCAGCCACAGGAGCGTCTTTGCCCGTCAGCGGGCGCAGCTCGGCCTCGTAGTGCGGGTTGGGCAACATGCGCACATCAAATACAAAATCTGCATCCATCGGTATGCCGCGCTTGAAGCCAAAAGACTCGAACACCAAGGTAAGTTGTTTTGACGGTGCGGACAACAATGCTTTGATGTAGCCTTGTAGCTGGGTGGAGCGAATCAGGCTGGTGTCCATCACATGCGACTGTTCGCGCAGATCTGCCAATATGTCGCGCTCCAGTTCAATCGCATCGGTCAGCGCACGTTGCTGGTCGGGTTGGTTGTTGTTGGACAGCGGATGTTTACGCCGTGTCTCGGAAAAGCGGTGTACCAAGGTGTCAGTACTGGCATCCAGAAAAATCGTTTTGATGTGCACGCCCTGCGCACGCAAGGCCTTGAACTGCTCAGGCAGCAAAGGCAATGACGCGGCGCTGCGCACGTCCATCGCGATGCCAATTTTTTTGACGTGATGGATTTTCTCCACCTCAATGAACGCGCCGAGCAACTCGGGCGGCAAGTTGTCTACACAGTAATAGTGTGCGTCTTCCAGTGCGTGCAGCGCCACTGATTTGCCTGAGCCCGACATGCCGGTGATCAGCACCACTTCGATGGAAGAGGCAGTAGTCATATTATTGGCCCAACATTTCTTTGGCATGGGCCATCGTGGTGCCCGAGAGCTTTTCGCCGCCCAGCATGCGGGCGACCTCGCCTACACGTTGCTCACCCCCAATGGCTTGCACATCGCTGACCGTGTGTTTGGCCTTGAGCTGTTTGGACACCAGTAGGTGTTGGTCCGCGCAGGCCGCTACCTGGGGCAAGTGGGTGACGGCCATGACCTGCCGGTCTTTGCCCAGTTGCTTCATCAGGCGGCCCACCGTCTCAGCGACAGCGCCGCCGACGCCAGAGTCCACCTCGTCAAAAATCAGAGTCTGCGCTTTGCCTAGCTGGCTGGTCGTCACCGCGATGGCCAAGGCAATGCGCGATAGCTCGCCGCCTGAGGCGACCTTGCCTACTGGGCGCGGCGTGCTGCCTGCGTGGCCAGCCACCAAAAATTCAATGTTCTCCGCTCCGTACATAGCTGGCTCGGCTAACGGTGTGAGCGCCACCTCAAACCTGCCCCCTTGCATGCCCAGGCCTTGCATCGCCTGGGTAATGGCAGTGCCAAGTTGCGGTGCGGCTTTGCTGCGGGCTTGGCTCAATATTTTGCAGGCTTTGGTTAGATCTGCGAGGGCTTTGCGCTCAGCAGCCTCCAGACCCGCAATGTCGCTGGCGGCTTCGAGCTGAACCAGCTCGGTCTTCCATCCTGCAAGCAGTGTGGGCAGCTCTGCGGGAGTGCGTTTGTAGCGCCTGGCCAAAGACATCCACAAAGTCATGCGTTCATCCAGTTGGCCCAAGCGCTGCGGGTTAGGCTCGGTCTTGCGGGTGTAGGCGTGCAGGCTGTGGGCGACGTCTTCTATTTGTGCCAAACTTTGGGCCAAAAGCTCAGCTAGCGCTTTAAAATCATGCGCCAGAAGCTGCTGATTTTGTAGTAACTGCTGGGCCTTGGCCAACTGGCCGGTGGCACCACTGTCGCCGTTGTCATTGCCTTCTAATGCTTCCACAGCTTGGTAGGCGGCGTCCAGCAGACCCTGCGCGTTGGCCAAGGTGCCGTGCTCGGTGTTGAGTTCGTCCCACTCGTCGCTGGCGGGAGAGAGTTTGGCCAGCTCGCCGATTTGCCAGGCCAAGCGTTCGCGCTCGGTCTCGATATTGGTTTGTGCGGCGCGCGCATCTGTCAAAGTTTTGAGCGCTGTTTTCCACGCACCGTAATTGTCCGCCACGTCTTTGCTGTTTATCTTGCCAAACGCATCCAGCAAGTTGCGCACCTCATCGGCCCGGGTGAGTGCTGCCCAGGCGTGCTGGCCGTGGATGTCTACCAAGTGGTCGGCTACCTCGCGCAGTTGCGCTACCGTGGCGGCGCTGCCGTTGATCCAGGCGCGGCTTTTGCCCTGCGCGTCTACCGTGCGGCGGATCAGCAGGGTGTCGCTGCTCTCAGCAAAACCAGCCTCTTGCAGCCAGCCGCCCAGCCAGGCGGGCGTGTCAAATTCGGCACTGATCTCGGCGCGCGCAGCGCCTTCGCGCACCACGTTCACGTCGGCCCGCGCGCCCAGCGCCATTTGCAGCGCGTCGATCAAGATCGACTTGCCCGCGCCGGTCTCGCCGGTCAGCACGGTAAAGCCGCCCAGCAAATCGAGCTCAAGTTCTTGTACGATGACAAAATCGCGCAGGTTCATTCGACGTAGTGCCACGGTTACGCTCCTCCCTCGTTCCAGTGCAGCTTATGGCGCAGGGTGTCAAAGTAGCTCCAGCCCAGCGGGTGCAAAAAGCGCAGCACATGCTCCGAGCGGCGCACGATAATGCGGTCCCCTATTAACAATGAGGCCAGTGATTGCATATCAAAATTTGCACTGGCATCTCTGCCTGCTACGACCTCAATGGCTATTTGCGAACTCTGTGCCAGCACTATGGGCCTGTTAGACAAGTTGTGTGGGGCTATCGGCACCATCACCCAGCCTGCAATTGAGGGATGCAAGATGGGCCCGCCCGCCGACATGGAATACGCAGTGGAGCCCGTGGGCGAGGCGATGATCAGGCCGTCCGCCCGCTGGTTGGCTACAAAGCGGCCGTCCACCTCAACCCGAAGTTCCAGCATGCCGGCGGTGGCGCTGCGGTTGACGACCACATCGTTCAAGGCCAGTGCGTCAAACACACAGCGACCATCGCGCATCACCTGGCCGTGCATGAGGTTGCGGCTGTCTTCGGTAAATTCACCGGCCAGCATCGGGGCGAGGGCGCTTTGGTAGTCCTCCAGCGCAATGTCGGTGATAAAACCCAAACGCCCTTGGTTAATGCCAATCAGAGGTATGCCGTACCGCGCCAATTGCCGCCCAATGCCCAGCATGGTGCCGTCGCCGCCCACCACCAGGCCCAGGTCGCAATACTCGCCAATGCCTGCTACGCTGAGGCTTGGATATTCGGCGATACTGGCGTGAGAGGCAGTGTCTTTTTCAATCGACACTTCCAAACCTGCTTTCTCCAAAAAACGTGCAATGTCCAGCAAAATATCGCGTGCTCCCATAGCTGCACTGGCGTGGTACTTGCCAATCAGGGCAACATGGCTAAACTGCGGTGACAAAAGCTTGGGCATACGTAAATTACATCACTAAAATGCGAACATAGATGCAGTATCCAATATTTCATGCTCGATGACCGTGCCAAGCTGTTGTTAAAAGCGCTGGTAGAGCGTTATATCGCCGATGGGCAGCCCATCGGCTCGCGTACGCTCTCGCGGGCCTCGGGGCTGGATCTGTCAGCTGCCACCATCCGTAACGTGATGAGCGACCTGGAAGAGTTGGGCTTGATCGCCTCACCCCATACCTCGGCCGGGCGGATACCCACGGCGCGGGGCTACCGCCTGTTTGTCGACACCATGCTCACCGTCAACCGGCAAGACATTCCGGCTGCAGTATCGTCGTCCACCCTGGCGGCGGAGCAGCCGCAAAAGGTGATTACCAACGCCGCGCAGCTGTTGTCCAATCTGTCGCAGTTTGTGGGCGTAGTGATGGCACCACGGCGCAGTTCGATATTTCGCCATATTGAATTCATGCGCCTGTCAGAAAAACGCATTTTGGTCATCATCGTCGCACCCGATGGCGACGTGCAAAACCGCGTGATATTTACCGAGAGCGACTATACGCAGAGCCAACTGGTCGAAGCGTCGAACTTTATCACCCTGCACTATGCGGGCCTGACGATTGAGCAGGTGCGCGAAAAGCTCAAAAGCGAGATTGAACAACTGCGCAGTGAAATAGCCGTACTGATGCAAGCAGCGGTGCAGGTGAGCAGCGAGGCCATGGCACAGGCTGATGGCGAGGTGGTGATATCGGGCGAGCGCAACCTGCTCTCGGTGAGCGATTTTTCTACCGACATGGGCCAGCTGCGGCGTGCCTTCAACCTGTTTGAACAAAAAGCGCAAATCATGCGTCTGCTGGATGTATCCAGCCAAGCTGAGGGAGTACGTATATTTATTGGTGGTGAAAGCCAGGTGGTGCCGTTTGAAGAGCTCTCTATCGTCAGTGCACCCTATGAAGTGGACGGCCATGTGGTGGGCACGCTGGGCGTGATTGGCCCCACCCGCATGGCGTATGACCGCATGATTCAGATCGTGGATATCACTTCTAAATTGGTTAGCAACGCATTGAGCCATCACAAATGAAAGATAGCCTAAACACCGTGCTATAATTCGAGGCTCAGCGGCTGTAGCTCAGTTGGATAGAGTACTTGGCTACGAACCAAGGGGTCGTGGGTTCAATTCCTGCCAGCCGCACCAAAAATGATAAGCCCACAACGAAAGTTGTGGGCTTTTTCATTGGGCAAACGCTTTTTGCGCCCTGAAAATGGCGCTTGCGCTATGCTTTAGGCTGTCGCATATATTTCGCCACCTCTTTCGTCACCCTTCGACATGAGCAAAGCATTCACCAAAGAGTCTGAATCAGACGACGACGACGATGAAATAGGCCTGCCCCCGCTGCCCCCGGGCGGCAAAAACTACGTCACGCCGCAGGGCTATGCACGCCTGCGCGCAGAGCTGCTGGCGCTGATGGACGACGAACGCCCCAAGATCGTGGAGAGCGTGCACTGGGCGGCCAAAAACGGCGACCGCAGCGAGAACGGCGACTACCACTACGGCAAAAAGCGCCTGCGCGAGATTGACCGCCGCATTCGCTTTCTGACCAAACGCCTAGAGATTGCCGAAGTGAGCAACCCCAGCGTGCACTATGGCGAAACGCAAGTCTTTTTTGGTGCCACCGTCACCTACGCCGATGCCAAAGGGCATGCGCACACGGTGACGATTTTGGGCATTGATGAGGCCGACAGCACGCTGCAGCAGGTCAGCTGGATATCCCCCATCGCCCGGGCTTTTTTAAAGAGCAGCGAGGGCGATGAGGTGCGCTTGGTCACGCCGCAGGGGGTACAGACGCTGGAAGTGGTGAAAGTTGTCTACCCCAAGCCGTAGCTGTCGAGTTTTAAGCATTTCAGCCTTCTAGCCTAATAGAATATTGCGGGAGCAGCTACTAAATATGTAGTAGCAACGCCCTGCAATAGGCCAGTAGCAGAGCCCTAAAGAGTGGTCAAACCAAGCTTACTTGTACCCCACCCGATCCAACATCTGCTGCACTTTCACCTGGTTCATCCCTACCACGCTGATGGGAATGGTTTCTGATTTGAAACTGCCACCGCCCATGGTTTTCAGCGCCGGGTTGCTCACGGTCACGCCCTTGGCGGTGGGCCATTCGTTGTTGCCGTTGGCAAAATAGTCTTGCGCTTCTTTGCTGGCCAGGTACTCTAAAAACTTCACTGCGTTAGCCGGATTTTTGGCATTTTTTGCCATCGCGCCACCGGCAATATTCATGTGTGTGCCCCAGCTGGCCTGGTTCGGGAACACGATGCCTACTTTGTCCATGATGGCCTTGTCCTCTGGCGCGCTAGAGCGCATTAGGCGGGCAATGTAGTAGGTGTTAGACAGAGCGATGCCGCATTCGCCACTGGCCACGGCTTTGATCTGGTCGGTATCGCCGCCCTTGGGCGAGCGCGCCATATTGCCAACCATGCCTTTGAGCCACACCTCGGCGGCGGGTGCACCGATATGCTCGGTGACGGCGCCAAACAAACTCAGGTTGTAGGGGTGCGAGCCAGAGCGGGTGCACACCAAGCCTTTGTTTTTGGCGTCCCCCAGCTCTTCGTAGGTGTCTACGTCTTCGCGCTTGACGCGGGCTTTGTCGTACACCACCACGCGGGCGCGGGTGCTAAAGCCAAACCATGGCGTGCCTTCGGCACTGGACTTGCCGCGCAGTTGGGCGGGAATAGCTTCGTCCAGCAGCTTGGATTTAACCGGTGCAAACAAGCCGTCTACCTCGGCACGCCACAGGCGCGCTGCGTCTACCAGCAAGATCACGTCGGCGGGCGAGGCTGCGCCTTCGGCTTTGAGGCGCTGCAAGATACCTGCATCGTCCGCATCGACACGGTTAATTTTGATGCCTGTGGTCTTGGTAAAGCCGCTGTACAACTGCTCGTCGCCCGGGTAGTGGCGGGCCGAGTAAATGTTGAGAACGCTGTCTTGCGCCACTGCGGGCTGTAGCGCGCCCAAGCCAGCCATCAGCGCGGCTGCAGCAAGGGGTGCGGTGAATAGGGTGGAGCGTAGGTTTTTCATACTGAGGTTTCCTGGTAAAAAATAAAGAGAAAGTCGTAAAGCCCGCCGACGGTTCAAGTGCAAACCGGCTTATTTGGTCAAGATGAGCTTGCCCAGCTTGGTGGCCTGCAGCATGTAGAGCATGCCGTTGTGGGTAATGGCCACCGTTTTTCGCCCGCGCAAGAGGGTCGCGCTAGGCATAGGGCTTGGGTCCACTGCGCTAGCGCTTTGGCGCACAGACACCAGGCCCGTAGTCTGGTGCGCCGTTGTAGAAGAAGATGATTTATCGGTCATAGGTGCAAAAAATTGAAATGTAATTGCAAATGAGAATGATTATCATATACTATTTACTCTAACTTGGCAAACGCAGTATTTTTTGTCGCCAAGTTAATTCCTAGCCAGTGCGGCAGGGCTAAATGGCCCGGCCTAGCCAGCCAGTTTTATTGTGTACGCATCCAATGAAAGGCAAGCGCTATGGCCTGCAAACGCCCTGATCAACCCCCACACCCTGACGCCACCCACCGCGACATCGACGTCGAGTTGCCCTGCATAGACGGCATGCTGGCAGGCACTTTGGCACTGATGACTGGTTACGCCGAGCACCAATGCGAGCAGGGCAACCCCAGCTGTCGCCACCTGATGGCCAAAAAGATTGTGTCTAACCTGTACTTTTTAGCCAGTCATCCGCAAATGCCCAGCACTATGGCCTTGGTAATGCGTAACTTGCAAAGCCATTGGCACACCCTCAGTGCGCTGGGTGCGCTAGAGAATGGAGCCAGTGCGGTAGCTGAATCTAGCGCCCCTGCGCTATGGCACGCACCGCATGCCAGCGTGCAGTAGGGGGAACTTGCCGCCTACACCCAGTTTCAACACAGCACACTACAGCGCCGCCAGCTACAAGGCGACATTCACCGAAGTCAATTTTGTCAACGCATGGGGTATCGCCATTCGCCCCAACGGGACGGGGGGCCCCTTGTCTCACAGGCCAGACGATGGGTGCGGGCGCAAATGCGATAGGCTTTGATGGTTCAGCCCGGGTTGTTTTCGTCGCAGACTCCGGCAAGGCAAGCTCGCCAAGTTTGACCGGCGTAGCAAGGTGGTGCGCGTTTACGACGATGCAGGGCACTGAACGCACCATGGGGCTTGTGGGTAGGTCACTTGGGCGATGCCAAAGCGCTGTATTTTTCAGTCGAGCCGCAGGAGAAAAAAGACGGATTGTCTCGCAGTTTGAGGTATTCGCTGTAGACTTTTACTACTCTATTGATAGCTGCCACCGCCATATTTTATTGGCTTGGGGGCACTTTTCGCATAAATTTTTGTTCTATGCGGCAATAAAACTGGTCCCCTCGACAGGAATCGAACCTGTATTTGACGCTTAGGAGGCATCCGTTCTATCCATTGAACTACGAGGAGATGTGAGCTAGCCAGTAGCAGGCTAGCGGGCAAGCTCACTGGCTAAGGCTAGCGCAGGGCTGAGCCTCGATTGTAGTGGCTGGATTTACTTGCTCAGCAGGCGCATGGCCTCTTCCAGGCCTTTGACGGTCAGCGGGTACATGCGCTGGCTCATGATCTGCTGCATGATGCCGATGCTTTGGCGGTACTGCCACACGCCTTGCGGCTCGGGGTTGATCCAGGCGAACTTGGGGAAGGCCTGCGTCAGGCGCTGCAGCCACTCCACACCGGCCTCTTCGTTGTTGTATTCCACGCTGCCGCCGGGTTGCAAAATCTCATACGGGCTCATCGTTGCGTCGCCGATAAAGATGAGTTTGTAGTCTTTGTTGTACTTGCGGATGATGTCCTGCGTGGCAAACTTTTCGGCAAAGCGGCGGCGGTTGTTCTTCCACATGAAGTCGTACACGCAGTTGTGGAAGTAATAAAACTCCAGGTGTTTGAACTCGGTTTTGGAGGCCGAGAACATCTCTTCCACCCGGTGGATATGCTCGTCCATCGTGCCGCCCACGTCCATTAGCAGCAGCACTTTGACGTTGTTGTGCCGCTCGGGCACCATTTTGATATCTAGCCAGCCTGCGTTGGCAGCGGTGCTGCGGATGGTGTCGTCCAAGTCCAGCTCGTCGTGCGCGCCTTCGCGGGCGAATTTGCGCAGGCGGCGCAGCGCAATTTTGATGTTGCGCGTGCCCAGCTCTTGCGTGTCGTCATAGTCTTTATAAGCGCGCTGGTCCCACACCTTCACCGCGCTCTTGTTGCGGCCCTTGTCCTGCCCAATGCGAATGCCCTGCGGGTTGTGCCCATACGCGCCAAAGGGCGATGTGCCTCCCGTGCCAATCCATTTGCTGCCACCCTCGTGACGCTCCTTTTGCTCTTCAAAACGTTTTTTGAGCGTCTCCATCAGCTCGTCCCAGCCCATCTTCTCGATTTTGGCCAGCTCCTCGGGACTGAGTTGCAGCTCCAGGTTTTTACGCAACCAGTCCAGCGGAATGTCTTTGGTGAAATCCGCCACCATCTCCACGCCCTTGAAATAAGCGGCAAAGGCCCTATCAAACTTGTCGTAGTGTTTTTCGTCCTTTACCAGCGCGGTGCGGCTGAGGTAGTAAAAGTCGTCGATTTTGTAGCCTGTACCGTCGTCGGCATCGCTGTTCGGGCCCACCACGCCTTCTTTTAAAGCTTCGAGCAGGACGAGGTACTCCTTGACAGAGACGGGGAGTTTGGCGGAGCGCAGGGTGTAGAAGAAGTCGATTAGCATGGGATGGCTATCTGTGATTCTGAAGAATTGGGATCCAACGTTTGTTGCCGTGCAACTTCAATCGGCGTCATGCCATTGAATTTGATTGCTTTTGTGGCTCCAGCAGAAAGCAGAATATGGACCCTTTCGATATTGACTGCTCCCCACACAAAAGGAAAACACAACGGATAAACTTCTTCACGTTTTGGCCCAATAGGTTGGTCGAGAACTCCTCCGAGTCTAATTGTGGCTTTCTCAATGGGGTTTCCACCGACACCATCGGGTCGGGTCACCGCTGCTGCCAGAGCATTTCCCAAAGGGGTGCTGCTGTATGCATTAGCCTCATCAATTTTTCCTCCAGAAGCGATTGCATTTTCAATCGGGAAAATTACACTAGCATCAGAGGCTTGGTTTTTTGAATCAGAAAAAAAGCTACTGTTTTGAAAGAATGCAAGTACGCTGACGGCATGAGTTCGGCTATTTGCAGAGGTCGAAATTAATGCACTAACTAACCTTAAGGCTGTAGCTAGGGTAGCGATGAAAAGACTTCTAAAAAAAGGGATGGTAGCCATAACTATTTCTAATATCGCGGCTTATCCAACTGGTACCTAAGCTGCGCCTTTGCTTCAGCCCATTCGCCCGCACGCATGCTGTACATCACCGTGTCGCGAATGGTGCCGTCGCGGCGCAGGGCGTGGCCCCGGATGGTGCCATCTTTTTGCGCGCCAAGGCGTTCGATGGCTTTCTGGCTTGCAAAGTTGAAGTTGTCGGTGCGCCATCCCACCACGCCGCATTGCAGGGTTTCAAACGCGTGCGTCATGAGCATGAGTTTGCAGGTGCTGTTGACGTGGCTGCGCTGCACGCTTTTGGCGTACCAGGTGTAGCCAATCTCTACGCGTTTGACTGCGGGCAAGATGTCGTGGTAGCTGCTGCTGCCCAGCACTTTTCCGGTGGCCTCGTCGATGACAGCAAACGCAAAGCGGTTGCCATCGTCCCGCATCTTCAAAGCGTCTTCAATGTATTTGCGGGTGTTCTCTGGCTCGGGCACAGAGGTGATGCGCAACTTCCACAGCTCACCATCTAGTGCTGCTTGGCGCAGGCCGTCTTCGTGCGCTAGAGACAGTGGCTCCAGGCGCAGGCCGCGCAGCGACAGGGTGATGGAAGTGACAAATTGCGCCATGGTGGACTATTTCTGGTCGTCGTTTTTTTGGGTTTTGGCCAGCGCCCAGCGCGCCAGTTGCAAGCCGGCGCCGCCGCCCAAGCCGCAAAGCAAAATGCCGCCGATGCTGGCGTTGTCGTAGCCGGGCGCAAAAATATCCAGACCGAACGCGCGGCCTACAAACAGGCCCGCCAGCGCGCCCCCGACAAAGCCTAAAGCATCGGTAATGCCTTGTTTCAAGAGTGGGTTCATGGTTTGACCTATCAGCGGTTATTGCGTTGCATAAACACCAGTTTTTCAAACAGCGTCACGTCTAGCTCGTTTTTCAGCAGCGCGCCCACCAGGGGCGGCACAGAGACTTTACTGTCCTGATTTTGCAGGGTTTCCAGCGGGATATCTTCTGCCATCAGCAGCTTGAGCCAGTCCAGCAGCTCGCTGGTGGAGGGCTTTTTCTTCAGGCCGGGCAGGTTGCGCACGTCGTAGAAGGTTTTCATGGCGGCGGCGAGTAGCTCTTTTTTCAGGCCCGGAAAGTGCACATCGATGATCTGCTTCATCGTCTCAGCATCGGGGAACTTGATGTAGTGGAAGAAGCAGCGGCGCAAGAAAGCATCAGGCAGCTCTTTTTCGTTGTTGGAGGTAATGAACACCAGCGGGCGGTTGACGGCTTTTACCAGCTCGCGGGTTTCATAGCAGTAAAACTCCATGCGATCGAGCTCGCGAAGCAGGTCGTTGGGAAACTCGATGTCGGCCTTGTCAATCTCGTCGATCAGCAGGGCCACCGGTTTGTCAGCAGTAAAGGCTTGCCAAAGCACGCCTTTGACGATGTAGTTGTGGATGTCTTTGACCTTGTCGCTGCCGTCGATGGTGGACAGCTGCGAGTCGCGCAGGCGCGACACTGCGTCGTATTCATACAGGCCCTGCTGCGCCTTGGTGGTGCTTTTGATGTGCCACTGCAGCAGCGGCATGCCCAGAGACGCAGCTACTTCCTCAGCCAACATGGTTTTGCCGGTGCCAGGCTCGCCTTTGACCAGCAGAGGGCGCTTGAGGGTAATGGCAGCGTTGACCGCCAGCATCAGGTCTTGAGTGGCGACGTAGTTTTGGGAGCCTTGGAATTTCATGGTGCGAATATCTTGACGGTGGGTAAGAGTAGGTAAGGGTTTGGCCGGATATAATTGTCTGTTAACTGCAAGGGCGCGTGCTCTTGTCTGCCTACCTACATTCTGTACGCAAAATGAACAAGTTTCTGACCTCGGTATCCGCTATTTTTGTCGCTTTAGTGACCACGACCGCTTTGGCCCAAGAAATCAAGGGCAATGCTGACATAGGTAAGACCAAAGCTGCCATGTGCATTGGCTGCCACGGTATCGAGGGCTACCAAGCCAGTTTTCCTGAAGTGTATAGAGTGCCGATGATTTCAGGTCAAAGCGCCAAATACATCAGCAATGCGTTACTTGCCTACCAAAAAGGCGAGCGTAAGCACCCCACCATGATATCCATCGCCGCCTCGCTGAGCGAGCAAGATATGGCTGATTTGGCGGCTTACTACTCGGTACATGGCAAGGTGGCCAACGCTACGCTGCCTGACAAAGCTAAGAGAGAGCCTAGCGCAGCGGTGGCGGCTTTGCTGCAAAAAGGCGCTTGTATTTCTTGCCACGGCGCTAACTTTGCCAAGCCGATTGACCCCAGCTACCCCAAGATTGCGGGCCAGCACGCTGATTACCTGACCGTAGCGCTGAAAGCCTACAAAACCGAGGGCTTGGCCAAAGTGGGCCGCACCAATGGCGTGATGGCCGGTATCGCCAAGCAGTTTAGCAATGCGGAGTTGAAAGAAATGGCTAAGTACATCGGCTCTCTCGACGGTGACCTGAAAGTCGTGCCACAGAGCAAATTGCGCTGACCTTTCATTGGCTGCCAGTTGCTATTTATTTAGTAGCTTCTCCCGCAATTTTTTATTGCGCTGGAGACACGTAAAACACCTAAAAAAGCTGCTTATGCAGCTTTTTTTGCGCTCAGCCGCTGAAATTCGGTAACATAGGTCTACATATTCCACTGGAGAGTGCTATGCCCGTGATTGTTGTTGCAAACCCCAAAGGTGGGGTCGGTAAGTCTACCTTGGCTACCAATATTGCGGGCTATATGGCCTCTCAAGGCCATAAGGTGATGTTGGGCGACGCGGACAGGCAGCAGTCGAGCAAGCTATGGCTGGGCCTGCGCCCACCTGCTGCGCGCGCCATCAGCACGTGGGATGTTTCCGAGGACGTCATTGCCAAGCCGCCCAAGGGCACTACCCATGTGGTGCTGGACACGCCTGGTGGGCTGCACGGCTGGCGCTTCAAAGACGTGATGAAGATGGCGGACAAAGTCATTGTGCCGCTGCAGCCCAGCGTGTTCGACATCTTTGCCACCCGCAAGTTTTTGGACGACCTGGCCGAATATCGGCAGGCGGGCAAGCTGCAGGTGGGCCTGGTGGGCATGCGGGTAGACAGCCGCACCCTGTCAGCCGACAAGCTGCAAGAGTTTGTGGCCACGCTGGGACTCCCAGTGCTGGCCACCCTGCGCGATACGCAAAACTACATCCACTTGGCCGCACGCGGTCTGACCCTGTTTGACGTCGCGCCTAGTCGGGTCGAGAAAGACCTGGAACAATGGCAAAGCCTGTGCAAGTGGCTGGACAAATAATAATCCCATCAATTCAAAAACCAAACTCTCAACATGAAAACCTTTCAAACCCTCTCCGACGTAGCCGCCTGCGTAGGCCAAGAAGTCGCAACCAGTGACTGGACGACCATCACTCAAGCGCAAATCCAGCAGTTTGCCGATGCCACGGGCGACCAGCAGTGGATCCATGTGGATGTAGAGCGTGCCAAGGCGGGGCCTTTTGGGGCGCCGATAGCGCACGGCTTTCTCACCCTGTCCCTGATTCCGAAGTTTTTTGAAACCGCCATCGCCATCACCGAAACCCGCATGGGCGTGAACTATGGCCTGAACAAAGTGCGCTTTATTTCGCCCGTGCCCGTAGGCAGCCGCCTGCGCGCCAAGCTCAAACTGCTGGCCTGTGATCCGATAGACCAGGGCGGTGTGCAAATGGCTTGGGAAGTGACGGTGGAGCGCGAGGGCTCTGCTAAACCCGTGTGCGTGGCTGAGTCGATTGCGCGGCGCTACCCATAGTGTTGTGTATGGCGCATTCTATTTCTCATGGGAAATAGCCTTCTAGCCCAATAAAATATCGCGGGAGTAGCTATCTACAATGTAGCGAACGATTTTATATCGGGCTGAGCTGCTTGCTGGAAATCCATTGGTTAAAGCAGGGTAGCAAGCTGTTAATGCGGTGCGCGGCCTCGCTTTGGTTGTGCAGCATGCTGATCACTAAGTACGCATCGCTGCGCAGCATCCACAGATCGTTCACACTGCGGGCAGCGCGGATTTTGAACTGCAGACGTTCTGCGTCAATTCCGGTCACATCATGCAAAGCCGTTGTCATACGTTGTTTGATCTGCGCGATCGGCAGCTTGCCTTTGTGCATGGGTACTTTGCCGCTGGCGTGTGAAACGCTGTCGCTACTTCCGCTACTATTATGGGTGGTGGAAAAGGGAAAGCTCAGGACTCGGCTCATCGTGATCAGCATCTTGGTGTCTCCAAAGTCGTCTTGTGGACGGTTCTTGCACTGCGGCTTTGAGAGTATTCAAAACCACTTTCGATATGCTGGTAAGTTTACGCAGTTGGGGGTAAATTACTTAGGCGTGATCTTCTAATTTAATTGCGACGAAATCACGAAAAGCACTTTCGTATGGGCGCTTGTTGGGGGATTGTGATTTTTATCACTGAATATGACATGGCATGCATGGTGGGCAGTCCCGCTGCAAGCTAGTCTGCGCTTGGTTGCGCCAGTGCGATGCAATCAGCCAATACCTTAGCATCGCCGATTTGGTTAGCTAGCAGCAGTATCAGCCGTGCATTGAGTAGCGCAGACTGCTCGATACTCAGGCCTTCGTGCGCGTCGAGCAGGGCTTCGTAAAAGCCATCTGCATCTTGGAACTGGTTGGCCAGTGTGGCGTGCTGGGTCATGCACGCGCCCCTTGACTGTCAATGCCCGCGCAGCGTGCCACTGCGCAGGCCAAGCTGTTGTCCAACTGGCTACCTCGCGCGGCAAGGTAGCTGTCGGGTCGCAGCAGTACCCAGCGGCTAGGGCCCTGGAGGGGAAGGCCGCAGGCGATGGCCAGCAGGCCGGGTGCGTCAATCACTGTTTCACATACCTTTACCTGGCTGGGCTTGGAAATGACATGCACGACGCGCACACGGCAGCCGCTGGCCAAGGCCCGCAGCTTGGCGATGCTGCTAGGCTGCAAGCGGCCAGAAACGTCACCTAACACTAGTAAAACAGGGTAGGTTCCGGCCCAGCGCAGCAGGTCGTTCAGGCAGGCGGCAGCGCCATCCACCCATTGGAGCGCCACGTTTTGCACAGAGATGCTACCAGGCAGAGCCGCATCGCTCAATGGCGATGCGCCATACGGATTCGCCACGGCCATGCGCCCCGTGTTGACCAAGGCGCGGGCAAAGGGGTGCTGCTTGGCCAGGCCAATGGCAGCGCTGCGAAACAGGCGCTCCACACCGTCCGCAGGCCGTAAAAAGCGTGCCGTGCGGTTGGTGACCTGCACATTGGTAGTGGCGGCCTCGTGCCGCTCGGGGTGGTAGCTGGCCAAGAGAGCTGGGGCGGCATGGCCGTGCACCACGGCGGCCAGCTTCCAGGCCAGGTTGTCGGCGTCGGCAATGCCGGTGTTGCCGCCGCGCGCGCCAAAGGGGCTGACCACTTTGGCGCTATCGCCCATCAAGAATACCCAGCTCTTGCTAATCTGCGCCATCATCTTGTCCACACACTCGCTGCGGTAAGCATA
>JAYWHJ010000179.1:0-3244 GCA_043777795.1 Polaromonas sp.
CGATACCGCACAGACATGCAACTCAATCGGGAATACCTTGTAGGCAAGCAGTACAGATGTGCTGTGAATTACCGAAAGGATCTCTATGTTGAAAATGAAACTTGTTCTACTGACATCGGTATGTGTGCCACTGATGTTTCTGTCCTCTGGCCCGGCGAGCGCTCAGGATGTTGTTGTGAGCGAAGAGCAGGGAGAGGTGGCGAAGTACTTGAACGGCGGTATTGGCGATGGCCAAACCCGCTACATGCAATCCATTGCCAAAAACTGGCCGATGCGTATCATGTTTTCCCAACTGAAGGCCAATGAGTTCGTCGCTGGCGTGAATCTGCAAATTACCGACAGGCGTAACGCCACGATGCTGCAACTTGATAGTGCGGGTCCGTTAACTTATGTGCAGCTCCCTCCCGGTGCCTACCGTGTTACGGCGACGCACGACGGGCAGACGCAAACCCGCAACGTGACTCTTGGCCGTAGCGGCAAAGGCGATCTTCATTTCCATTGGAAAGGCTCAGTCAAGAGCGACCCCTTTGACAGCAAGCCACTTGGCGGTACGCAGGTGCCAGGATAGATTAGCTGGGGCGGCGGTATCAGCATGGGCAGCCTATACAGATGCCGGAAAAAGGCTATCGCGAATAGCCTGCGGCTTGGTACCTGCTCGTCACAGCGGCAGGCGCATGGCTATAGTGTCTTGGTCGACGTCTGTTGTGACTTCGAAGCCCGCTCTTTTCGCAAGCGACGCCATGGGGGCATTTTCCCGCAAGTACTGCCCTACGACTTCAGAAGTCCCGCGCTCTCGCAGGTAGCGGAGGAGTTTGTTGAGTAGCATGTCTCCCAAACCTTTTCCTTGCCATTGCGAGGCAAGCTGGATGGCGAACTCTGCCTGTATATTGTCCGGATCGCAGACGGCCCGTACCTCTGCTACCATAGCTTGCTCGCCAGACTCCAGCGTAGCCAGTGCGACAAATGCCATCTCGCGGTCATAGTCGATTTGGCTGTAGCGCGCGAGCTCAGAATGTGGCACCTCGCGCCGCGACATAAAAAACCGTAGCCGCATGTCAGCAGGTGAGGCCTCGGCATAAAAAGCCATCAGGCGCTGACCGTCTTCTGGGCGGATGGGGCGTACAAACAGCTGCCGCCCTGCAAATTCGACATGCTCCTCCATAGCGGACGGGTATGGGCGGATAGCCAAGCGGCCGGTTTCCCCCGAAGCTACAGCCCGCAATTTGATACGGGCATCCAGCGCCAGCACCCCCTGCGCGTCCACCAGCAGAGGGTTGATGTCGAGTTCAGCAAGCCATGGCAGATCGCTGGCCATTTGCGACACTTTTTGCAGTGTGGCCAGCAAGGCCTGTTGGTCTACAGCCGGCTTGCCGCGGTAGCCCGCCAGGAGAGGTGTCAAGTTGCTGCGCGCCAGCATATCGCTCGCCAAGTTGCCATTCAATGGGGGCAGCGCCACGGTATGGTTGGTTCGCAGTTCCACGTTAGTGCCACCTTCGCCTAGTAGTAGCACCGGGCCAAATACCGCATCGGTCGCGATACCCACAATCAACTCCAATGCACCGGGACGCTGTGCCATCGATTGCACGGTGAAACCGGTGACCACTGCTTTGGGCAGCAGCTGCGCTACTTGCTGGCGCATCTTGACTGCCGCCAGTCTGACTTCTTCGGGTGATGCAAGGCCCAGCGCTACGCCGCCGACATCGGACTTGTGGATGACCTGTGGCGATATGACCTTGAGTGCGACAGGGTAACCAAGCTGGCTGGCTGCGGCAATTGCATGTTCCACATCGTCAACCTTGAAGCTTTGAACTGTAGGGATTCCATAGGCTTGCAATAACTCCTGAGCGACGGCGCCATCGATCCATTCGCGGCCTTCACGCAGCACATTGGCGTGCAAGGCATGGGCCTTTTCCAGGTTTGGCTGAGCAATCTCGCGCCCAGGCTCAGGTATCTGCTGCAACGCAGCTTGGTTGCGCGCATAGTTAACCAGCTGCATCCAGGCGGCGGCTGCCCGCTCTGGCGTGGTGTAGTTGGCAATGCCTGCGTGGTTGCAAGCTGCGCGCGCTGCGGCGACCGAATTGCCACCCAACCAGCACGTAAGCACCGGCTTGCACGACTCCACCATCAAGGGTAGGCTAGCATGTGCAATGTCGCCTGCTGCTACGATTGCAGTGGGCGCATGCATAAAAAGTACGGCATCCACCTCGGGTGCCGCTAACAGTAGACGCAGTGCATCTAGGTAACGGCCTACAGGGGCATCGCCAATGATGTCGACCGGGTTGCCGCGCGACCATGTGGGAGGCAGGCATTGGTTTAGCGCAGCCATGGTGTGCGGGCTCAGTTTGGCCAGATTGCCACCGCCCATTTGCAAAGCGTCTGCCGCCAATACCCCGGCACCGCCGCCATTGGTAAGGATGGCCAGACGTTCGCCACGCAGTGGTCGCACACGGGCCAGTGTTTCGGCGGCATCGAACAGCGCCTCCAGCGTGTCCACCCGCAGCATGCCGGCGCGCCGTATGGCTGCATCCAGCACGGTGTCCGACCCAGCCAGTGCACCCGTATGTGAGGCCGCAGCTTTGGCACCGTCCGGCCCGCGTCCCGCTTTGACCATAATCACTGGCTTGTTGCGTGCTGCAGCACGTGCGGCGGACATGAACTTTCGTGCATGTTTGATGGATTCTGCATAGATCAAAATAGCCCGGGTACCCGAATCGCCTGCCAGGTAGTCCAGCACATCGCCAAAATCCACATCGGCACTGTCGCCCAACGAGATGAAATGGGAGAAGCCGATGCTGCGGCTATTGGCCCAGTCCAACATGGCAGTTGCCAGCGCGCCAGATTGCGTTACAAAGGCCAACTTGCCCGGCAAAGCGTTGGCGGGCGCGAAGCTGGCATTCAAGCCCAAGCCGGGTACTAACAAGCCAACGCAATTGGGTCCCAATATCCGCAGCAAATACGGCTTGGCGCAATCTAGCATCGTTTGCTCCAGTGACAAAGTAGCTGTGCGCGAAGCTTGCTTTAACCCCGCTGTGATCACAATGGCTGCACGCGTGCCTTTGCGCCCTAGCGCTGCCACGATATCTGGCACTGTGCTTGCAGGGGTACAAATCACTGCCAAATCCGGCGCTTGCGGTAGTGCCTCTACCGAAGGCCAGGCCTGCTGACCATCCACCATGGAATGGCGATGGTTCACTGGCCATATCGGGCCTTTAAATCCACCATGCCTAAGATTGCGCAGCACCAA
>JAYWHJ010000180.1:0-3240 GCA_043777795.1 Polaromonas sp.
GCACCAGGCCAATATCGAGGGCGATCTGCTGCATGCTGGCTTGCTAATTAAGGGCTGGCGTTTAGCCTTTGAACAAGGCAGAGGCCAGGTAGCCCGCTCGCACACGGCGAATCGCCACCAGTAGCACAGCACTGGCAGGCAGTGCAATGAACACGCCCACAAAGCCAAACAACTGGCCAAACGCCAGCAGCATAAAAATAACGGCCAATGGATGCAAGCCAATACGCTCGCCCACCAAACGCGGCGTGAGGAACAAGCTTTCAATGATCTGCCCCGAGCCATATACCAGCGCCACCATGACCAGCGCCTTGTAGGACGCAAACTGCAGCAGCCCAGCCAGCACTGCCAGAATCAGCCCAATGCCAAAACCGACATACGGCACAAACATGGCTAACCCAGTGAACACTCCGATGGGCAAGGCTAAATCTAGCCCAAACAGCGCCAAGCCAATGCTGTAGTAAGCCGCCAAAATGACCATCACCAGCAGCTGCCCACGCAGATACTGGCCCAGCACTTCGTCAGACTCGCCTGTAAAGCTCTCAAAGCGTGCCTGCAAGCGCCGGGGCACCAGCGCTTTGGCTTTGAGGACCAAGTTCTTCCAGTCCATCAGCAGATAAAACAGCGCAACCGGAATCAGCACCAGATTGCCAACGATCACCAACGCCACGCTGCCGCCCAGCTTGAGCGAGGACACAATAGAAGAGAAGGTGTCTTCGGCGTTCGCGTTGAAGTATTTGATGGCGAAGGCTTTGACCGTCGCTGCATCCAGTGTGAATTTAATGCCCAAGTTAGCCAACAGCGGCGATGCCCAAGCGTTAAGCTTGTCCACCAGCACCGGCAGCTGCTCGCGCAGCAGCGGGATCTCTTTGGCCAAGATGGGCACAATCAACAGTGCCACGGCCAGCAGCACCAAGACAAACACCACCTCCACCAGCACCACCGCCAACACGCGCGGCACCTTGCCGCCCAGCAGGCCATCGAGCTTGTCGACCAGTGGGGTAAGCGCATAGGCCAACACGGCGGCCACCACAAACGGCGTGAGCACGGGGCCTAGTAGCCAGACCAGCATGCTGGCGCCCAGGGCGATGCCAGCCCATGCGGCGGCGGTTTTTTGGGCGGGAGTAAATTGCATACAGTGAAATGAGCGCTTGCGCCTAGAATTGGAGCAATTTTACGGGGCAAACGCCCGATACCGCCCACCTGCAAAGCCTTTTACCGCGCTAACCGCCTTATTTGATGGCCAGACTGGCCCCAAAGCCCCCTAATTTGCATTACACCAGCTACTAAATTATGAGCAATCCGTCTAATTCATCTCTCACGCCCTTGTCCTACAAAGACGCGGGCGTCGACATTGTGGCCGGCGACGCGCTAATCGAGCGCATCAAGCCGCTGGCCAAAAAAACCATGCGCGAAGGCGTTTTGGCCGGTATTGGTGGCTTTGGCGCGCTGTTTGAGGTGCCTAAGCGTTACAAAGAGCCGGTGCTGGTCAGCGGCACCGACGGCGTGGGTACCAAGCTGAAACTGGCGTTTGAATGGAATATGCACGACACCGTGGGGATTGACCTGGTGGCCATGAGCGTGAACGACGTGCTGGTGCAAGGCGCTGAGCCATTGTTCTTTTTAGACTACTTTGCCTGCGGCAAACTAGACATTGACACCGCAGCCGCCGTGGTAGGCGGTATTGCCAAAGGCTGCGAGCTGTCGCACTGCGCGCTGATTGGCGGCGAAACGGCAGAAATGCCCGGCATGTACCCTGCAGGAGAATATGACTTGGCGGGCTTTTGCGTGGGCGCGGTAGAAAAGTCCAAAATTTTGACCGGCAAAGACGTGAAACCGGGCGACGTGGTGCTGGGCTTGGCGTCCAGCGGCGTGCACAGCAACGGTTTTAGCCTGGTGCGCAAATGTGTGGAACGTGCAGGCGATGCTATGCCTGCCATGCTGGACGGCAAGCCGTACAAACAAGCCCTAATGGAGCCCACCCGCCTGTACGTGAAAAACGTGCTGGCCGCACTCTCAGCCCACCCCATCAAAGCGCTGGCTCACATCACTGGCGGCGGCCTGCTAGAGAACATTCCCCGCGTGTTACCAGAAGGCACCGCTGCGTACCTGAAAAAAGGCAGCTGGCCGCAAACCGAGCTGTTTGCTTGGCTACAAAAAACGGCAGCGATTGACGACATGGAGATGAACCGTACGTTTAACAATGGCATCGGCATGGTGGTGGTGATTGATACTGCACATGCTGCTGCCTGTGCAGCCACCTTGCGCGCCTCGGGCGAGCAAGTGTTTGACATTGGCGTGATTGCGCCGCAAGGCAGCGGCGAACAAGTGGTGGTGGCCTGACCTTCGCTGGAAGTTATGGCCCGCATTCTGATTGCTACGCGCGGCTCGTTTGGCGACTTTCAACCGTTTTTAGCAATTGCAGACCAGCTTAGCAGCCGTGGGCACACGCTGGTGTTTGTCACCAACCAGCACAACGTGGAGAGCGTGCGCAAGCGCGGCTTTGAAACGCACGCCTTTGATGCGCCCCAAAGTGCCGCACACAAACCCACTGCGCCCGATGCGCCAAGACACGAGACCGACACCTACGCGCGCACGGTTGACGGCAGCGGCAAAGGCACATGGCGCGTGCTGTCGCGGTTAACGCAATATTTAGAAGCCGAGTTCGAAGTGATTGCGCGCCTTGCGCCCAGCTGCGATGTATTAGTTGGCTCTTACACCAGCTTGGCGCTGCCTTTGGTGACGCGCTCACTCAAGCGCACTTGGGTGTACGCGCCGTTAGCACCGATGGCGTTTTTGTCGCGCTTTGATCCACCGTATTTGCATGGCATCCACCATTTGCGTGTGGGCGGCATGCTGCCGGCTTGGCTGAGCCAATGCATTTTTGCCATCTTTCGCTATTCTGCGGGTCTGCATGTGCTGGGCCACAGGCGTCTGGAGCGGCGCTTAGGGCTGCCCGCGCTGAACCCCGTGTTTGAAGGGCGCTATTCGCCAGTGTGCAATTTGGCGCTGTTCTCACCCCTCATGGGCACACCTCAGCCTGACTGGCCTGCCAACACGGTGCAATGCGGTTTTACGCTGTACGAGCCTGCTGGCAGCGAGACTGACGCGGGCGGACTGGCCGAGTTTATGGCCGCTGGCCCTGCGCCTGTGGTGTTCACAGTGGGCGGCGTGGCACGGGCTGACCCGGGCGACTTTTATCGCCATGCTATAGCCGCCTGCACGGCGCTGGGCTTGCGCGCT
>JAYWHJ010000181.1:0-9046 GCA_043777795.1 Polaromonas sp.
CGCCTAAGCCAACAATCCCCAGCGTTTTGCCTTTGATTTCACCGCCGGCAAAGCGGGCTTTTTCTTTTTCAAGGTGGGCGGACATCTCGGCCGCATCGGTCATGGCGGTCAGGGAATTGACGTAAGCCATACCCGGCAAAATCCCGCGTGTCGCCAGCAGCATGCCCGCCATGACCAGCTCTTTCACCGCGTTGGCATTAGCCCCCGGGGTGTTGAAAACCACCACGCCCAGTTTGCTGTACTCGGCAATCGGCACATTGTTCACCCCGGCTCCGGCCCTGGCTGCTGCCAGCAAAGACGGCGGTACCTCCAAGCCTTGCAGTTTCTGGCTGCGCAGCAAAAACGCATCGGGATGGCCTATGTCGCTGCCCACCTCGTACCCTTGGCGCGGAAAACGCTCTAGGCCTTTGATTGAAATCTGGTTGTAGGTTTTTATTTTGTACATAGACTGCAGTTTTCAAATACTGTTGGGGAAATTCGGACTTGACCGGCCGCGAAAGGCGCAAAAGTTGCGCGTCTTTCGCTTGTGGTCTTCGGTCTTCTATTTTTAGGCTTTCCAGACTACGCCGTCACCTGCTGGTAAGCCCAAGTCAGCCAGGGCATGAGCGCTTCCAAATCTGATTTTTCCACAGTCGCGCCGCACCAAATGCGCAGGCCGGCGGGGGCGTCTTTGTAGGCTCCAATATCGTAGGCCACGTTCTCGGTATCCAACAGTTTGGCCATCTTTTTGACCTGGTCTTCTGTGGCTGTCAAAGTCAGGCACACGCTGGTGTTGGAGCGGGTAGCTTTGTTTTTGGCGAGGAATGAAATCCATGGATTGGCGGCTACGAAGTCTTCGATCACCTTCAAGTTGGCTTCGCTGCGCGCGATGGTGCCCTTCAGGCCACCAATGCTTTCGGCCCATTGCAGAGCGTCCAGATAATCGGCGACGCACAGCATGGACGGGGTATTGATGGTTTCGCCCTTGAACAGGCCTTCGGTCACCTTGCCGCCCGACTTCATGCGGAATACCTTGGGCATGGGCCAAGGCGGGCTGTAGGCCTCTAGCCGCTCGACGGCGCGGGGCGATAGGATCAGCATGCCGTGGCCGCCCTCGCCGCCCAGCACTTTTTGCCATGAGTAGGTCACCACATCGAGCTTGTCCCAAGGCATCTCCATGGCAAACACTGCAGAGGTGGCATCGCACAGGGTCAGGCCCGCGCGGTTGGCAGGAATCCAGTCGCCATTAGGCACCTTGACGCCCGAGGTGGTGCCGTTCCACACAAACACGACGTCGTTGTCAAAGTTCACTGGCGCAAAGTCGGTAATGTCGCCGTATTCGGCTTTCAAGACATTGGTGTTGGGCAGCTTGAGCTGTTTAACGATATCGGTCACCCAGCCGGCGCTGAACGACTCCCACTCCAGCACGTCCACGCCACGCGCGCCCAGCAGCGACCACATGGCCATCTCGATCGCTCCCGTGTCCGAGCCGGGCACCACGGCTACGCGATAGCCCTCGGGCAGGCCCAAGATACGGGCGGTCTCGCTACACGCCAAGCCCAGCGCCTTTTTGCCAATGGCAGAGCGGTGCGAGCGGCCCAGCGTGTCGAGTTGCAGCTTGCTCACATCGTAGCCCGGGCGCTTAGCGCAGGGGCCGGACGAGAAATTAGGGTTCTTGGGTTTGACAGAAGGTTGCATGGGGTTCTTAGGGTGCCAAAGACGTTGAAATGGGGATTGATGCAGCGCTTGACTGCGCAGCCCAGATTGCGTGACGGGCTGCAAAATCATTATATCGGGCAGCTTATAAGGCCTTGGCTCGTCATGGAATGCAGAAAAGGGCCTTCACCAGCCCATTCTACAAGCCATTTTAGCCAGCAGCCCTTTAAAATATTGCGGGAGCAGCTACTATATACATAGCATTTTTAAGCGCCAACGCTCTAAGTGGGCAGGTGCAATACCGCCCGCATCAACGCTACGGTCGACCGCAACGGCCAGACCGGGTTGTCAATAAGGCTATCCTGTCATTTGACAGCGACTGGCTGCAAGTCCTCTTCGGAGATGCCTGCGGGGTTGTACACGACATTGTTGTCCACCGCGTACAACTGACAGGGCGTCTTGGCTTTGGCACTGCATCCTTCGAGTGCACGAATGGCGGGGTCTTTATGGGTGCCGTTCTTTGGATTGAAACCGGCACCGGAATGGCAATACCCGGTAGGAGCGATAGCAAAGGCACGCGGCATGGGGAACTTCAGCCACTCTTGGGCATAAAACAGCCGACAGCCTTGACCAATAAATGGAATCGCGTCAGCGTCGGTCACTGCGCCGCTCGACATCGCTGGAGGATATACCCGTGTAGCGAGCGCGCCCGGTAACTGCGCCATGGGTAGCATCGCCTGCGTGCTCACTTTGAGGTTTTCGGGCTTCAGGGTAGCAAATTGAACCACGAGGTCTACCGTGGCGCTGCCCGTGCCAGAATTGCAAAGGTACCGGTTTTTGCTGTTCAAGGGTGTATCCAGGAATTTGCTGGTGATGTTCACCACCGCATTGGCACCCACTTTGCGGGCTTGCTCGGCTGCTTTGGCCAAGGTGTTGCGCAGGGCTTCGTGGCATACCGGCGCGTCCTCTCTTTGGATATACCGGCCGTTTCTTTGCACCGAGGTGCGCGCAAAGCTATCTACCAGCACTGGCGCCGACACATTAGTGTAGCTGGTGTTGGCATCGCTTCCAAAACGAACCGCAATACCATTCAATTCAGTCTGCTGCCACGCTGGATGGTTCATGGCGGTGCTGACAGACAAATCCAGCTGAAGTTCACGGGCGCTGGCCGAACCGCTACCAGCTAAGCCGACGAGGCCAGCGAAAGCGAGGCGCAGGGCTAAATTCAGGGGCGGCTTGTAGGTGATGGAGAGCATCGATATTTTCTTGAAATTGCCCCTAGGCGGTGGGCACCAGCGAAAGGCCGTGTGAGAAAGTTGCAGCATAAATGTAGGGCCGTGAGAATTTTAACCACAGTGGGCTAAGCCAAATTTGCTTGCCCATGGCGCAGCACAAAGCCCTGCATTCGGATGGCTTGGCTTACCAAGCCGTGGCTATCCGAATTCATAAGCCTTTTGAGCCTGTAGCACAATAAAATATTGCGGGAGCAGCTACTCAATACGTAGCAAATTCAGGCCCCAGCGCGCAAACTGGGCAGGCCGATACCACCGGCGTCAAACCCGCCGTCCACCGCAATCGTCTGGCCGTTCACATAACTTGCCGCGGGGCTGCACAGAAAGTGCACCACTTGCGCAATCTCTTGCTCACTGCCGTAGCGGTTTAGCGCAATACTGTCGTGGTAGTCGCGCCGAATGTCTGCTGTATGCACTTGCTTGGCCATGGCCGTGTCCACCGGGCCGGGAGCCACGGCGTTCACGCGGATGCCCGCGTTGCCCAGCTCCATCGCCTGCTGCTTGGTGAGGTGAATCAAACCCGCTTTGCTCACCCCATAAGCCACCCGCAGCGAGCTGGCACGCAGGCCGGAGATAGAGGCTATGTTCACCACACTGCCCTTGGCCGCTCCCCCATTGCGCAGCATCACCCGTGCGCAGGCTTGGGTGCACAGGAAGGGCCCCGTCAAGTTCACGTCCATTACCCGCTGCCATTCATCCGCCGTGGTGTCCAAAATTGGCTTGAACACTGCGACGCCCGCGTTGTTGATCAGCGCGTCGATACGGCCAAAGTGCTTTTCGATGGTGTCTACGCTGGCGTCTACCTGCGCCGCAACTGCCACATCGCACACCACCTGCAGCGTATGACTGGGCTGGTGAATGCTAGCCATAGCCCGGTCAAGCTCTGCGGCATCAATGTCCAGCAAAGCCACCCGGTGGCCACTGGCTAAAAAGGCTTTGGCAATAGCCAGGCCAATGCCACGGGCTGCGCCAGTGACGATGACTACGGGGGTACTGGGCAGGGATGGGTTAGACATCGCTGAATTTTAGATGCACCGACCGGGGAGTTAGCACAGTGGAGAAAGGGAGAGAACGAAATATGTAAGACCGGAAGCCCCGTCGCCGACTGCGCATAAGCCAATCGTTCGGCCGTTGGCTCAAAGTACTGCCGCCCAGACTCCTGGTTTGGCGCGCAGCTGTGTGCACCTCTTTGATACGTCATTTTGAAAGATACTGCCATGCCCCAAGTTAATGGTCTTTCCCATCCCCGCATCCTTCGCGCCCCTATGGTGTTGTCGATGATGGTGTTCACCCTTGCGTTAGCCGCCTGTGGAGGCGGCGGCAGTGCAGACCCTGTTGCGCAGCCTGCAGCGCAGCCGGTCGCTCAGACTGCGGCCTGCGGCAAAACCAGCGCCAAGATAGGCCAGGTCGCCACCCTAAGTACCCGCAGCCACAACGTCAAAGGACAAGCCAAAGTCATTGACGACTGCACCTTGGAGATCAGCAACTTCAGCTACGACGGCGGCGGCCTGTCCAAGGTGTTTGTGTATGGCGGCAAAGCTGGTAATTACGTAGCCGGCTTTCCAATAGGCCCTAACCTCAGAGGCTCCGTGTTCAACAACCAAGTCTTGCGGGTCACTCTGCAAGCGGGCGATTTGGACAAGCTCGATGGCATCAGCATTTGGTGCGCTGATGCCAACGCCAATTTTGGCGATGGCACGTTTGCGGCAATGTGAAAGGCTGCAATGTAAGGCGCTGCGATGCAAAGCACTGCCTGCACAACACGATGCCCTGACAAATGCGTTACTTGCGCAAACCTTGAAGCTTTGAAAACGCGCCGCTCATCGCTGTCTCTTGCGGTGCGCGTTGCGGCGCATTGAATCCGCCGCGCCCTGCCCCCTGTCCTCTGGCCGATTCAAACCGGTTCTCACGCGGGCCATCGCTGCGCGCAGGCGCAGCGTCCAGCTTCATTGACAGCGCGATGCGTTTACGGGCCACGTCGATTTCCATCACTTTCACTTTCACGATCTGGCCGGTTTTGACGACCTCGCGAGCGTCGGTGGTGAACTTGTGGCTGAGCTGGCTGACGTGGATCAGGCCGTCTTGGTGCACGCCCAGGTCTACGAAGGCACCGAAGGCGGCTACGTTGCTGACGGTACCCTCCAGAACCATGCCTTCCTTTAAATCGCGGATGTCTTCTATGCCGTCGTTAAAGCGGGCGACCTGAAAGTCGGGCCTTGGGTCGCGACTGGGTTTTTCCAGCTCGGCAAGGATGTCTTTGACGGTGATGATGCCGAATTTGTCGCTGGCGAATTGTTCGGGCTTGACGGACTTGAGTACGTCGCTGCGGCCCATGACCTCATGGATCGGCCTGCTGACGGTGGCTAGCAGCTTCTCAATCACCGGGTAGGTTTCGGGGTGCACGCCAGTGGTGTCCAGTGGGTTGTCGCCGCCGCTGATACGCAAAAAGCCTGCGCATTGCTCAAAAGTTTTAGCTCCAAGACCGCTGACTTCCAGCAACTGCTGGCGGTTTTTGAAGGCCCCGTGGGCTTCGCGCCAGCGCACCACCGACTTGGCGACCGTGCCACTCAGGCCTGAGACGCGGCCCAGCAAGGGCGCGCTGGCGGTGTTGAGGTCTACGCCTACCGCGTTTACACAATCTTCTACCACTGCGTCCAGGCTGCGTGCCAAGTCGCTCTGACTCACATCGTGCTGGTACTGGCCTACGCCGATGGATTTGGGATCGATCTTGACCAGCTCAGCCAGTGGGTCTTGCAGGCGGCGGGCAATGCTGGCTGCGCCGCGCAGGCTCACGTCTACGTCGGGCATTTCATTGCTGGCGTATTCGCTGGCGCTGTAGACGGACGCTCCGGCTTCGCTAACGACCACTTTTTGCATGGCCACATCATCTTTGGCAAAGCGTTTCATCAAATCAGCGGCCAGCTTATCCGTCTCGCGGCTGGCAGTGCCGTTGCCAATGGCAATCAGTTGCACGCCGTGCTTTTGCGCCAGCAGGCCCAGCGTGTGCAGGGAACCTTCCCAGTCTTTGCGCGGCTCGTGCGGGTACACCGTGGCTACGTCCAGCAGCTTGCCGGTGGCGTCCACCACGGCCACCTTCACGCCAGTGCGAATGCCGGGGTCCAGGCCCATCACCACCTTGGGGCCTGCGGGCGCGGCCAACAGCAGGTCGCGCAGGTTGTCGCCAAAGACTTTGATGGCGACTTTTTCTGCGTCCTCGCGCAGGCGGGTAAACAAATCGCGCTCCAGGCTCATGCTGAGTTTGACCTTCCAGGCCCATGCCACGCATTTGCGGATCAGGTCGTCAGATGGCCGGGCTGCGTGGCTCCAGCCTAGGTGCATTGCAATGCGCGCTTCGGCCAGAGAGATCACGGGGCCTTTGGCGGTGGTCACTGTAGCCGCTATATCTTTAATAGCTGCTCCCGCAATATTTTCTTGCGGTAGTGCCAGTTTTGCCTCTAAAAACTCCAGTGTGCGACCCCGGAACACGGCCAGGGCGCGGTGCGATGGCACACGGCTGATCGGCTCGTCGTACTCAAAATAATCACGGAACTTGGCGACGTCAGCGTTGTTTTCGTCTTTGCCCTCTACCCGCTTGCTGGCAAACAGTCCCTCGGCCCACAGCCACTGGCGCAAGCCTTGCACCAAGGGCGCGTCTTCGGCCCAGCGCTCGCTCAGAATGTCGCGTACCCCGTCCAATACGGCAGGGATAGTGGTGAAGTCGGTGCCGTCTTCGTGCTTTTCGGCTTTGACAAAAGCCGCGGCCTCGGTGGCGGGTACCAAGCTGGGGTTGGCAAACAGCATGTCGGCCAGCGGCTCAATGCCTGCCTCGCGGGCAATCTGGCCCTTGGTGCGGCGCTTTTGCTTGTAGGGCAGGTAGAGGTCTTCCAGCTCCTGCTTGGTCGGTGCGGCCTCGATGGCTGCGCGCAGCTCGGGTGTGAGTTTGCCTTGCGATTCAATGGTCTCCAGCACGGTGGCCCGCCGGTCAGCCAGCTCGCGCAGGTAGCCCAGGCGAAAATCCAGCTCGCGCAGCTGGATGTCGTCCAGCCCTCCCGTGGCCTCTTTGCGGTAACGTGCCACAAAGGGTACCGTGGCCCCCCCGTCCAACAGCTCTACGGCCGCCCTTACCTGCTCGTCTTTAACTTTGATCTCTTGCGCGATCTGCCGAATGATTGCTTGCATCTTCCATACGTCCCTGAAACTACCAGCGCGGGAGTTTGCCACAAGCTGCTTCGCGCCTCGCGAAGCTTGGTGGGCAAATATGGTAAGAAATTGCCGTGCATGCAGACCAACAGGCATGTTTTTTGGAGAAACGCCATGTCCAAGTCAACCCCCATTCGTCGCGCCAGTGCTACTAGTTTAATAGCTTCTACCGCAATATTTTGTTGCGCTACAGCCAGTTTAGCAGCTCAAAATACCTGTGTAGCCCAGTCTGCGAGCACATTGACACCGGTGATCGAGCTCTACACCTCCGAGGGTTGCAGCTCCTGCCCTCCAGCCGACAAGTGGGTCAGCACCTTGAAAGCTGCCAACGCCAAGGGCCAAGTAGTGGCTCAAGCTTTCCATGTCAACTACTGGGACTACATCGGCTGGACAGACCGATTTGCCGCCCCTGCCTACACCACGCGGCAAAAGCAAATCTCGGCCGCCAACAAGCTGGACGGCATTTACACACCGCAGTTAGTCAAAAACGGTGTGACGACACGCGCTTTTAGCAGCAGCGTCACCTCTACCGAGCCCGCCCGTGCCCAGATAGCACTCAACCAAACCGCCGCCGAGAGTTTTGAGGCCGTCGTTACGCCCATCGACCCGCAAGCCAACTGGAGCGCCTACTTCACCGTCACCGAACACGGCCACATCAGCCGCGTGACTGCGGGCGAGAACAAAGGCGAGACCTTGGCGCATGACTTTGTAGTGCGCCAGTATGTGCAACTGGGCAGCTACACTGGTGCGCAAAAACTCAAACTCAGCACATTGGGCGCCAGCGATAAAAACCCCAGGCAGATCAATCTGGTTGTGACCGACAGCAAAACCGGTAAACCCTTGCAGGCGCTGAGCGCGGCCTGCTAAAGACCCAAGGTCACGGGCTACAAGTTGCGGTTTGCAGCGCGGTAATGCTTACGCAATTTGACCTGTGCGCAGCCCGCATTGCAGCGCGATTTACTGCGGTTTGCCCAACTCCATTGTCCAATAGGTAGGATATTCAACACGGGTAGTTGCCACACAAGCGACGGCAATCTCGGTGTACACCGCACTCATGATGTTGTTGCAATGCCCCGCGCTGGCCAGCCAGCCAGACATCACGTCAGAGACAGTGCGTTGTCCAGCAGCGATGTTTTCTCCCATCGCAGCAAAGTTGTAACCTGCACTCGTTGCCCTTTGCCCAGCAGTTTTACCGTCAGGGTTAGTATGCGCAAAAAAGTTACGTTGGGCCATGTCTTGAGAATGGCCGGCGGCAGCGGCAAAAAGCGCGGTGTTCCAAGCCAGTGGCGCCACTGCAGGTTTGGCTGCCGAGCCACAGCTGCGTGCCTGAGCCCGTGCGGCGTTCACCTCCCGCAAGACATCGGCTTGAAAATTGGGCAGGCTACAGCTTGTCGCGGCGCTCGGGACAGGTGCTTGGTTAGGCGCTGGCGTAGCAGTAATCGCCCCAGTTTGCGTGATGTTGGACGGGTTGTTGGTCACGATCGGTGGGGTACTGCCAGGTGCGGGTGCTGCCGGGGTTGGTGCAGTGTTGGAGCTTGCGCTGTCACCACCGCCTCCGCAGGCGGCTACAAGCGTAGCGCTCAAGACAATGAAAATTGATTTCAGTTGCAAGGTAGTTCCCCGTTAGAAAGTGCGATCCAGTGTAGCCGATGCCAATTGCCTTGAACTGGCTGCAACACCCACTTACTCGGCAATACCGGTGGCCGGACACTGCTGTCATTTTTTTTGACACGCAAGTGACAACCCCTAGTGCTGAGCGTGGTCACAGGCGTGACAATGGAGGTAATTTCAGTCATACACAAGACCTCTGATGGACGAACCAATCCTTACGATGGACGAACGCGAAGCGATCAACTCGGGTCGCTGGTTTTCCACCCTTACCCCCAGCCTTCGGCACGACATATTGCGATGCACTTACG
>JAYWHJ010000182.1:0-9028 GCA_043777795.1 Polaromonas sp.
CCCACCCCTGCTACGGTTGATAAAGTCTTGCTCTGCCGCTTCTGCGGCCGCTGCGCTGTGGAAGCGGGCGGTCACTTCTTTGGCTAACATGACTTTGGCATCTTTGGGGTTCCGGCCCGCTGCCACCTCGGCTCTCAATGCCTCGATCTCGGCGATGGACTTGAAGGACAGCAGGGTGTACCAGCGCCACATCAGCACGTCGCTGATAGAGAGCACTTTGGCAAACATAGTGTTGGGCTCTTCGGTGATGCCGATGTAGTTGTTTTTGCTTTTGGACATTTTGTCCACGCCATCCAGGCCTTCGAGCAGGGGCATGGTCAAGATACATTGCGGCTCTTGGCCGTATTCGGCTTGCAGGTGGCGCCCGACCAGCAGATTGAACTTTTGGTCGGTGCCGCCCAGCTCCAGGTCGCTTTTCAGGGCCACGGAGTCGTAGCCTTGCATAAGGGGGTACAAAAACTCATGCACGCTGATGGACTGACCTGTGGTGTAGCGCTTGTGAAAGTCTTCGCGCTCCATCATGCGGGCTACCGTGTATTTGCCCGCCAGCTGGATCATGCCGCGCGAACCCAGGGCGTCGCCCCATTCGCTGTTGTAGCGCACCTCGGCGCGTTCCATGTCCAAGACAAGTTTGATCTGCTCAAAATAAGTTTTGGCGTTTTCCTCAATTTGCTCGCGGGTCAGTGGTGGTCGGGTGGTGTTGCGGCCTGATGGGTCACCGATCATCGTGGTGAAATCACCAATCAGCGGTATGACAATGTGGCCCATATCTTGTAACTGGCGCATTTTGTTTAGAACTACGGTATGCCCCAAGTGCAGATCAGGCGCGGTTGGATCCATGCCAAACTTGATACGCAGTGGAATGCCCGACGTTTCGCTTTTTTGCAGCTTTTTAACCCAATCTTCCTGCGGAATCAGCTCCTCTACACCCCTCAGTGTGATGGCCAAGGCCTCTTTGACTTTGTCTGAGACCGGACCTATAGGTGAAGATTTCGATGTAACGGCTTGATTCATAAGGGTTATCCAAGATGCGACCCTGGCTAAGTTGGCTATACTTGAGGGTTAGGTAAGCTCGGCATTTTACGTGGTGCGCTCCAACCGCAGCATGGGGTCGTCAGTATTTTTAAATCTCAGGAACGCAAGTTTTGTCTTTGAATCAGTTTTCAACCGATGCACAGCGTCTCGCACATGATGCGTCCAGTGCCGTGCAGCGCCACCCACGCCGTTTGACGGCTATCGTGGCTGCATTGTTGTTGGGCACCGGTGCCACTGCGTTTGCAGTGGCCAATCTGGCTTCGGGTGGGCCCGCCGTGCCCGTGCAAATGGTGCTGGAGGCAGTAACGCCTGCGCCATCGTCTTTGCCCCAGCCTATGGCCCTGCTGTCGGCTGCAGCCAACCCCGACACTGATTCCGCGCCGTTGGCACCGCTTACTCTGTACCGCACAGACAGCACCCGCTCCAATGACACCGCCGAGACCCTGCTGCGCCGCTTGGGCGTGGTAGATCCGGCCGCTGCAGCCTTCATCAAAAGCGACGTCGCCAGCCGCGCGGCCCTGCTCAGCCGCCCGGGCCGCGTCGTCACTGCCGAGACAGATGCCAGTAACCGCCTGGTCAAGCTGCAAGCCCGCTGGACGCGGGACGAATCGCCTACTTTTGACCGCTTGGTACTGGAAAAATCAGCGCTGGGCGCTGGCGCGCAGTTCACATCCAAACTCGAAACCGCGCCCTTGGTAGCAGGCACCCGTTTGGCTGGCGGTGTGATCCGCTCGTCGCTGTTTGCGGCGACCGACGATGCACGTATTCCCGACACGGTGGCCACCCAAATCGCAGAGCTGTTTGCGGGAGATATCGATTTTTACCGCGCTTTGCGCAAGGGCGACCGCTTTAACGTGGTGTACGAAACCCTACAGGGCGACAACGAGCCCCTGCGTGCAGGCAGGTTAATCAGTGCCGAGTTTGTCAACCAGGGCAAAACTTACCAAGCCGTCTGGTTCCAAGAGCCAGGCAGCAAAGGCCAGTACTACACTCTGGAAGGCAACAGCCTACGCAAAGCCTTCTTGGCCTCGCCGCTGGAGTTCTCACGCATCACCAGCGGCTTTGGCGGACGTACGCATCCTATCTCGCGCCAATGGAAGCAGCACAATGGCGTCGACTATGCAGCGCCGATTGGCACCCCGGTGCGAACCGTGGGCGATGGCGTGGTGGAGTTTGCTGGCGTGCAACGCGGCTACGGCAACGTGATTGAAGTCAAGCACCGTGACGGAAAAAGTACTTTGTTCGCACACCTCAGCCGTATCGGCGTGAAAGTGGGACAAAAGGTTGAGCAAGGCGACGTGATTGGCGCGGTGGGCACCACGGGCTTCAGCACCGGCCCGCACCTGCATTTTGAGTTCCGCGTTGGCGGCGTGCACCACGACCCACTGACCCTTGCCAGCGAAAGCAATTCGGTACCGCTCAGTCCCGCATCGCGTCCCGCATTCAATCGCATGGCCGGCGAAATTCGCCTGAAGCTGGCAGCAGCGGGCAGTATGGCGGTGGCTACCGCTCAGTAAGCCTGCAGCCTTTCGCAGCGACGGCGCACTTTGGATGCGCCGTTTTCGTTTCGGGACCTATTTATCGCTTAAACAATGCCAAGCCGAAGCGCCCGCGTGTACCATCATGTGCATGACTGATTTGTACATAGGTTTAATGTCCGGCACGTCGATGGACGGTGTGGATGGTGCTTTGGTAGATTTTTCTCAACAAAAACCGTTTGTGACGCATGTTTTCAGTGCGCCATTAGCTCCTGAATTAAGAGCGGAGCTGCTAGCACTGAATGCGCCAGGACACAACGAGTTGCACCGTGCTGCGCTGGCTGCCAATGCACTGGCGCGCACGTACGCGCAGGTGGTGCACCGCCTGTTGCAGCTTAGCGGCATACGCGCCCAAGACATTCGCGCACTGGGCGCTCACGGCCAAACCGTGCGTCACCAGCCCGATCTGCGCGATGCATCTGGTAACCCCAATGGCTACACCTTGCAGCTGAACAACCCCGCCCTGATAGCCGAATTGACGGGCATCGAGGTGGTGGCCGACTTTCGTAGCCGCGATGTGGCTGCAGGTGGGCAAGGCGCGCCACTGGCACCTTTTTTTCACCGTGCATGGTTTGCTCCCCAGGGAAAGGCCGGCCATGACGTCGCAGATAAAATCACCGGCGTGCTCAATATTGGCGGCATCAGCAATCTGAGCATTTTGCAGCCCGATGGCGCCACGCTGGGCTTTGACTGCGGGCCCGGCAACGCTTTGCTGGACATGTGGTGTCAGCAGCACACCGGCGCGCCCTACGACGCAGGCGGCGCATGGGGAGCCGGCGGCGTGGTGAACGCGGCCCTGCTGCAAGCCATGCTGGCCGAGCCCTACTTTGCACTGCCCCCGCCCAAAAGCACTGGCCGCGACTTGTTCAACCGCGCGTGGCTGGACAAGCATCTGACTGCTTTTGCGGCTGTCCCGCCCCAAAATGTCCAAGCAACATTAATGGAATTGACCGCCAGCGCAATAAATCATTGCGTTAGCAGCTACGAAAAACGTAGTAATTTGAGAATACAAGAGCTCATCGTCTGCGGTGGTGGCGCGTTTAACACTGCGCTGATGCAGCGCCTGCAAGCGCTGATGCCTGGCGCCTTGATCGTCAGCAGCGCAGAGCGCGGCCTGCCGCCGCAAGACGTGGAAGCCACTGCGTTTGCCTGGCTGGCGCGGCAGACGGTCCTGCGCGTTGCGCTCCCGCTGCCCAGCGTCACTGGATCGCGGGGGGCGCGGGTGCTGGGCTGCATTTACCCAGCTTGAGTTGCTTGAGCACTGCTACAGGGTGCAGCAAGCGCTATATATTCAGTAGCTTCTCCCGCAGTATTTTATTGGGCCACAGGCCGATTTACATTGCAAAAAAAGCCCAAAATAACCAATTTTGAAGTGCGCAATGGCCTTATTGGTCTGAAAATCAGGTCTTTTCCGCTAATTTGGTTTATTTGGACGTTTTTTAGGCATTTATGGGCCTGTAGCCCTCTAAAATATTGCGGTGGAAGCTATTGTTTAGATAGTGATTGCAGGATGATTTCATCCCTCAAAAGCTGCACGCTCGGGTAGCGCTGCACCCTCAGCGCAGCGCATCCAGCGCGCTGTCAAACTCTTCGGTGGTAAATATGCGCCGCATCGGCGGCAGGGCGTTGAGCAGGCGCTTGCCGTAGCCCATTTGCATCAAACGGGTGTCGCACACCACCAAGATACCGCAGTCGGTCTCGCGGCGTATCAGGCGGCCTGCGCCTTGCTTGAACGAGACAGCGGCCTCGGGCACAAAATAGTCGTTGAAGGGGCTGCGGCCCTCGGCTTCGAGCTTTTGCGCTCGGGCCTCGACCAGCGGGTCGCCCGGGGGTGGGAAGGGCAGCTTGTCAATGATCACCATTTGCAGCGCGTTGCCGGGCACGTCGATGCCTTCCCAAAAGCTGGCTGACGCTACCAGCACGCAGCCAGGCGTGATGGTGGGCGCGCCAGGGCCAGTAGATGCCATCGGCTGGCCAGCGGCGCGAAAGCGCTCTACCAGCTCGTTCTTGGGCGCGCTGCCCTGCACCAGCACCGCAATTCCGCTGCCGTCCAGGCTCTGGGCCATGTCTTCGCCAATGGCTTTGAGGGCGCGCAGCGTGGTGGTGAGCACCAAAGTGCGGCCGCCCAGGCGGCGCACGGCCTCGGCCGCCAAATGGGCCACCGCCAAGGTGTGGCCCGCGTCTTTGGGCTGCGGCAGGTGGCGCGGCACGTACACGCTGGCTTGCAAGGCGTAGTCAAATGGGCTGTCAGCTTGCAGCACCTGGGCGTTTTCCAGGCCGCAGGGCTGGGTAAACCAGCTCAGCTTGTCGTCGTCACCCAGGGTGGCAGAGGTAAAAATGTAGCTACGCTGCCTGCGCTCTTGCTCGATGACCTCGTTCTCATGCGGCGCGACACCCTCGCCCAGCAGGCGCTTGCGCACGGTGGTGGCGATGTCCAGCGGCGACTCTACCAGGCGCAGTTGCACGCCCACGTCCAGCCAGCGTACCGAGCCTGCTGCGCAGGGGCGGGTAAACGCCAAAGATTGCTCGGCCAGCATGCTGGCGCGCTCGTGCAGGCGCACGAAATCGGGGGCGATTTCGCTGACGGTTTCCAGCCCCAGGCAGGCCAGGGCCAGTGCGGCATCCAGGTCTGCCAGAGCTTGCGTCCATGCGGGCTCGGCCAAGCCCTCGGGGGCGGGGCCCTTCCAGCGCACGCGCGCATTGGGAGGTTGCTTGCCCACCACCAGGCGCAGCTCGCGGGTGGCGCGCTCAAGGCCGCCTACCAAACTTTGCCAGTCCACGAGGCCGCGCGCCAAGGTCAGGCCAGCGGCCAGCAGGTCACGGCACAAGTCCAGCAGCTGGCCAGTGCTCACGTTTTGCCCCAAAAACTGCACACCCGTTTCGTTAAGCTGGTGGGCTTCGTCGAATATCGCCACCCGAACGCTAGGCAGCAGCTCGGCCATCCCCGACTCGCGCACCGCCAAGTCGGCAAAAAACAAATGGTGGTTCACCACCACCACATCGGCGGCCAGGGCCTCGCGCCGCGCCAGGCTGACGTGGCAGGCTTTGAACTTGGGGCATTGGCTACCCAGGCAGTTGTCGCGGGTAGAGGTGACCAGCGGGATGATGGGCGAGCGCTCGTCCAGACCGGGAATCTCGGACAAATCGCCCGTGAAGGTGGCCTGCGCCCATTCCTCTACCCGGGCCAGTGTACGGGCCGCAGCGCGGTCAGAGCCGGTCTCATGCCGTGCCAGCTCCAGGCGGTGCAGGCACAGGTAGCTACTGCGACCTTTGAGCAACGCAGTTCGCACTGGCAGGCCTAGCGCGGCCACCAAACGCGGCAAATCCCGGGAATACAACTGGTCTTGCAGCGCCTTGGTAGCGGTGGATACCATGACACGTGCACCCGACAGTAGCGCTGGCACAAGGTAAGCATATGTTTTACCCACACCGGTGCCCGCTTCCACCACCAACGCGCCGCCGTCTTCAATGGTTTGCGCGACGGCCATGGCCATGTCGCGCTGGCCGCTACGGGGGGCAAAATGCTCGGTGGCACGCTCTAGCACCCCGCCAGCGGTAAACGCAGCGCGTACTTGGTCTTGCAGGGCCATTAGGCGGGCTCTTTCCCGTCGAGCGCGCTGTCCAAGCGGGCTATCTCGTCACGCAGGGCCAAACGGCGTTTTTTCAGGCGCCGCAGCAGCAACTCGTCCGCTGGCGCCTGTCCTGTGGGCAGGCACAAGCGGTCGATACTGGCGTTCAGATCGGCGTGCTCCATGCGCAGCTCAATCAGGCGGCGGGAGGGGGAATGTAGATTGGAGTCCAAGGGTTAACAATTAAAATGCGACGTCACCCCCGATAATAATTGCAATACACTGCTTGTACAAAAGTAATTGCGCTGCACAATAGCAGCAACCGAGACTTCAGAGTACCTCAACCACAATGTCCAAGGGTTACCGCATCACCGCATCTACCGGCATCCACAAGGGTGACCGTGACTACCAGCAAGACCAGGTGGCTTTGCTCAACCATCCTCGCATCAACGGCTGCATGCTGGCCATCGTGGCCGATGGCATGGGCGGGCGCAGTGGCGGGCGCAAAGCGTCAGACCAGGTGATGATGACCGCCGCCCAGTTGTTTGAGCGTTACTCACCCGAGGTAGACGACGCGCCGTCGATGCTGCGCCAATTGGTGCAAGAAGCGCATATCGTCATCAAGCTCACGGCAGTCTCGTCAGAGCAAGAGCCGCACAGCACCGTGGCCGCATTTTTAATCAATCCTGCTGGTGACTGCCACTGGGTGCACGCAGGCGACTCGCGCATCTACCACTACCACGGCAACAAGATGATCAAGCGCACGCTGGACCATTCTTATGTGCAAACCTTGGTAGACAAAGGCGAGATTGGCGAAGAAGAGGCCAACTCACATCCGCAGTCCAATATTTTGATGGGCTGCCTGGGCACGGAGGAAGATCCCCTTATGGATGTGCACTATGTCCCCTCTTTACGCCCCGGCGACACGCTGATGTGCTGCAGCGACGGCGTGTGGCACTACTTTAACAACACCGAGTTGGGATCAGTACTATCAGCCCTTACCCCGCGTGAGGCGACTGAGTTTTTAATCGACAAAGCGCGATCGCGCGGGCGTGGCTCAGGAGACAACCTGTCTTTGATTGTCGTCAAGCTCGAGCCCTTGGGCCCGGAGGCTGCCAGGCCTATCAAAATTCCGCCTATGAGCACCTTGCGCTGAAGCGCAGCGCCCACCTAAGCAGAGCGATTCTGCTTGCCCCATCGACTGCAGTGTCTTTTGGCCGTTCAGTTTAACGGTATGGGCAGCGTAGCCGCTGGCGGCTTTTTATTCGTCTTCTGACGGGCCTGCACGCTGGCTGCGTGCGCCGCTGCGTCTCTGTTACGTTCTTCGCTTTGCACTTTGGCGCGCGCAGCTGCCGAGATTCTTTCTTGGCGTTCAACTGCTTTGCCTTTTTGCCCCGCTTGTTTTTCAGTGGGTTTCGCATTTCGCGCCTGGGGCGCTTTACCTGCAGTCTTAGGTTCTATGATGGCTTTAGCCACAGGTGCACCACGCTCAGTTTGGCGTTGTTGGCGTTGGGCATCGCTCGCCAAAGCCTTGCCACGCCGCTGGGCAATTTCCTCTAGACGATCTGGCGAGGTTTTTTCTTCGACCTTACGCAGTTGCTCGGCCCCCCGCCGTTTTCGCTGCAAGTCATTGAGTGATATCTCTTGGCGCTTGAGGTCAGATTGCATGGCGTTATGCTTGCTACGCGCTTGGCTCAGGCAATCAGTCACCTGGAACTTTTGATAACAATTCACGTTGGCGGCATTGTGCTCTGCGCTGGCGCGCTGGCGCTCTTGGTTAATCCGGTCGCGCTCAGCGCGCTCACTGGCATCACGGGCATCGGTGTTGGCTGATTTGCTTTGCCCCGTGCCAGCGGTGGGCGTTTGGTTGCTATTTTCAGCGCTAGCGCAATGAAACGATGCGAAAGCAGCTATGCAAATCATAGCGTTTACTGCAAACTTGAATTTCATCGCGTATCCGATCCGGTCAGCTGCTTCAGGTCAATCGTGTATCCACCGTGCGCCGCTCCAGCGCCAAAAACTCTGCCGACTGCATCTCGTTCAAACGCGAGGCTGTGCGCGGAAACTCGTGCGCCAGCGGCCCCTCGGTGTACAAGGCTTCCGGTGCGACAGCAGCCGACACAATCAGTTTAACGCGCCGGTCATACAGCACGTCGACCAGCCAGGTGAATCTACGCGCTTCTGAGGCCTGGCGGATGAACATTTGCGGCACGTTACTTAAAAGCACGGTATGAAACTGGGTCGCCAGTTCCAGATAATCGTTTTGGCTGCGCGGGCCACCGCACAAGGTCGCAAAATCAAACCACACCACGCCGCCAGCTTTGCGTTTGCTCACTATCTCGCGCGCCTCAATATGCAACACGGGGTCTTCGTCACGCACCTCGGCAAGTTGGGTAAAAGCATCTTGCATTGCCACATCGGCCTCAGCACCGAGCGGCGTGTGGTAGAGCTTGACCCGCTCCATGGTGCGGCGGCGGTAGTCGGTGCCGTTGTCTACGCTGATGACTTGCATGTTGGCTTTGAGCAGCTCAATAGCGGGCAAGATGCGCGGACGGTGCAGGCCGTTAGGGTACAGGTCGTCAGGGTGAAAATTGCTGGTTGTCACCATGCCAATGCCGTTTTTAAACATGGCATCGAGCAGGCGGTGCAAAATCATTGCATCGGTAATGTCAGCCACATGGAACTCATCAAAGCACACCAACCGGTAGCGCTTGGCCATGCGTTTGCCCAGCTCATCCAGCGGGTTCACCGTGCCCTGCAAATCCGCCAGCTCACGTTGCACTTCGCGCATGAACTCGTGGAAGTGCAGGCGCGTTTTGCGCTTGAGCGGCACTGCGTTGTAGAAGCAGTCCATCAAAAAGCTCTTACCCCGCCCTACCCCGCCGT
>JAYWHJ010000183.1:0-24811 GCA_043777795.1 Polaromonas sp.
GGCGTCGCTGAGCTCGCGGCGCAGTTTTTTGTACACCTCATAGACGGTGATCAAGGGCACGATGAGCTGCTCAGTTTTGGCTAGCGCAGGGGCGTACAAAGAAGCGCGCTCGCTGTCCATGAAGTATTCCAGCCAGCAGGAGCTGTCCAAGGTGATCAAATTTGGGTATTGCGTTGCAATGGTTTTTTTCTGCGTTGGTACAGGCGACGCAACAGGCGATGAGCGAGCCTTGGTCATGCAAAGCGCTCAGGATCGTCTTGAACGCTGCTGTCCTTCAGGCCCCGTGCAATGCCGCGATATGCAGAAGGCGGTTTGACCTCGATCAAGCGCAGGCCATCGTCGAAATCCACCCAAGCCATTTTCTGGCCAGGCAAGATATTGCGCCGTTCGCGCAGCGCTAGCGGGATGACCACCTGGAACTTGGAGGATACGGTGATTTCTTCGGTCTTCATATCGATGATTGTATCGTTAAACGACTATCTTGTCGATGGTGTCCTGCGCAGCAACATGCTGTCGCCATAGCTGAAAAAGCGGTACTGCTGCGCAATGGCGTGTTGGTACAGCGCCATGATGTGCTCGTAGCCCGCAAAGGCGCTGACCAGCATCATCAGGGTGCTTTTGGGCAGGTGGAAATTGGTGACGAGTATGTCCACCACCTTGAATTCAAAACCTGGCGTGATGAAGATATTGGTGTCGCCGCTGGCCTGGCCGGTCTTGGCCCAGGTTTCGAGGGACCGCACGCTGGTCGTGCCTACGGCTACCACTTTGCCGCCGCGCGCTTTACAGTCGGCAATGGCCTGCAAGGTGGCTGGCGGAATGGCGTAGCGCTCAAAGTGCATCACGTGGTCGGCGATGTGGTCGGCTTTGACGGGCTGGAAGGTGCCGGCGCCTACGTGCAGCGTGACACTGGCGCGCTGCACACCTTGGGCCTCCAGGGCGGCCAGCACGGCTTCGTCAAAGTGCAGTGCGGCGGTGGGTGCGGCTACGGCGCCGGGGTGCTTGGCAAAGACGGTTTGGTAGCGCTGCGCGTCTTCCTGCTCGTCGGCCGCATCGGTGGGCGATAGCGCGCCGCTTTGGTGGCGCTCGATATACGGCGGCAGGGGCATGTGGCCGTGCCGCTGCATCAGTGCATACGCGTCATCAGACAGCTCAAAGCGAAACAGCGAGCCGTCGTCGTGCGGCCAGCGGCCGGTGAGCGTGGCGGTAAAGCCGCCATCCATGTGCAGCACGGCGCCTAGGCGCGGTTTTTTGCTCACTTTCATGTGCGCGGCTACTTGGCGGTGTTGCGGCTGGTCTGACGATGCGCTATCGCTTAGCACGCGCTCGATCAGCAGCTCCAGCTTGCCGCCAGTCGATTTTTCGCCAAACAGGCGCGCCTTGACCACTTGGGTGTCGTTAAACACCAGCAGGTCGCCAGCGCTTAGCAAGGCGGGCAATTGCTGGAACACACGGTCTACCGGCTGCGCGCTGGTGCCGTCCAGCAGGCGCGATGCGCTGCGCGTGCTGGCTGGGTGCTGGGCAATCAACGCGTCGGGTAATTGAAAGTCAAAGTGGCGCGTAGCCCAATGGACAATCGCGGGAGCTGCTACTGTTTGCATAGTGCTTGAGGATGGAACACATCCGTACCAAGGTAATCATTAAAAGGAAATGCCCAGATGGCAAAACCGCAGGCACAATTATCCCATGCCCCGCCCCGCCACTGCGCCCTCTGATTTGCCGCTGTCCAAGCCCGCTTCGCCCAGGCCTGCTTCTCCCAAGCCCGCTGCCAAAAAGCGCGCAGCTGCGGATGCGAGTGCGCCAGTGCCGGGCGCACCGCCCAAGTCGCCGATGCAAAAGGCGCTGGAAAAGCTAGGCCTGCTGCGCCCGATCGACCTGGCGCTGCACATCCCTCTCCGCTACGAAGACGAGACGCAGATCACCTTGCTAGGTGATTGCCGAGAAGGCGATAACGTGCAGTTTGAAGGCGTAGTAACGCACAGCGAAGTGACTTTCCGCCCGCGCCGCCAACTGCTGGTGACCGTGCAAGACGACAGCGATGTGTGCATTCTGCGGTTTTTTAATTTCTACCCTTCGCAGCAAAAGCAGCTGGCCGTGGGCGAGCGCATACGCGCGCGCGGCGAGCTGCGGGGCGGCATGTTTGGCTGGCAAATGCTGCACCCAGTGTGCAAAGCAGCGGGTGGCAACTTGCCTACGGCGCTGACTCCGGTGTATTCCACCGTAGCCGGGTTGTCGCAGCCGTATCTGCGGCGCGCTGTACTCACGGGGCTGGAGCAGGCGGCTAGCAGTGGTGCGCTGGACGAGACTATTCCAGCGGCATTTTTAAGCCAAAACGCCCATTTGCCAAAACAAAATATGCGGGACGCGCTCACATTTTTGCACTATCCTGCGCCGGATGTGTCGGTGGCGCAGTTGGAAGACCGCAGCCACCCGGCTTGGCAGCGGCTGAAATTTGAAGAGCTGTTGGCGCAGCAACTCTCGCAACTACAGTCCAAACGCGAGCGCGATGCGCTGCGTGCGCCGGTGCTGCTCTCGACGGGTGCTGTCAAAGTGTTTGGGAGGGCTGCGAGTAAGTCCGTTCAAGCTGAGCCTGTTGAAGGTTTCGTGCAAACGTCTGAGAAACCATGCCTTAGCCTGCATGACCAGTTGCTGGCGGTCATTCCGTTCTCGCTCACCGCAGCCCAGCGCCGCGTCTGCGCCGAGATCGCCCACGACATCGCCCAGCCCATCCCCATGCATCGCCTGCTGCAAGGCGACGTAGGCTCGGGGAAAACCGTAGTCGCCGCCTTGGCTGCTGCGGTGTGCATTGGCGCGGGCTACCAGTGCGCGCTAATGGCCCCCACCGAAATTCTGGCCGAACAGCACTTTCGCAAGCTCATCGGTTGGCTCGAACCCTTGGGCATCCAAGTGGCTTGGCTCACAGGCAGCCAAAAAACCAAAGAGCGCCGCGAAATGCTGGCCCTGATTGCCAGTGGCGCAGCCGGTTTGGTGGTGGGGACCCACGCGGTAATCCAAGACAAAGTGCATTTCCATAACTTGGCCTTAGCCATCATCGACGAGCAGCACCGCTTTGGCGTCAAGCAGCGCCTGGCGCTGCGCGAGAAGATGAATCTGCTGCCCGCAGAGGTTTCAGAAGTCTCAGATTCGATACCAAATCAGCCGGTGGCGCGATCAAATATAGCGGGAGCAGCTATATATAGTGTAGCGCCAGAAACGCACACCCCAGCGCTCAGGCAAGAGCCTCACCTGCTGATGATGACAGCCACCCCGATCCCCCGCACTCTGGCCATGAGCTACTACGCCGACCTGGATGTCTCCACCATTGACGAGCTCCCCCCGGGCCGTACGCCCATCGTCACCAAGGTGGTCAGCGAAGCGAGGCGCGACGAAGTGATAGAGCGCATCCGCGCGCAGTTGGGCGCCGGCAGACAGGTCTACTGGGTATGCCCGCTGATCGAAGAGTCCGAGATGATCGACCTGACTAACGCCACCGAAACGCATGCCGAGCTGAGCGCCGCGTTGCACGGCACGGTAACAGTTCAGGCTGCAAAAAAAAGCACCCCGCTTGCGCAAGAAGACGCCATTACAACTGAGCCCAGCAGCCCATCGCAGAGCGTCCCTATTGTGGTCGGTCTGCTGCACTCGCGCATGCCGCCTGCCGACAAAAAAGCCGTCATGGCCCAGTTCATCACCGGCCAGATGCAAGTGCTGGTCAGCACCACCGTCATCGAGGTGGGCGTAGACGTACCCAATGCGTCCTTGATGGTCATCGAGCACGCTGAACGCTTTGGCCTATCGCAGTTGCACCAGCTGCGCGGCCGCGTAGGCCGAGGCGCTGCAGCCTCCGCCTGCGTGCTGATGTACGCCACCGGCGAAAGCGGAAAGCTAGGCGAGACAGCCCGTGCCCGCCTCAAAGTCATGGCCCAAACCAACGACGGTTTTGAGATCGCCAAACAAGATCTGGAAATCAGAGGCCCCGGCGAGTTTCTAGGCGCCCGCCAATCTGGCGCCGCCCTGCTGCGATTTGCCGACCTCACCACCGACGCGCAGCTTTTGCAAACTGCCAGGCAACTCGCCCCAGTCATGCTCGATCAACAGCCAGAGCAAGCCGAAAAGCACATCGCCCGCTGGTTAGGCGGGCGAGTGGATTATTTAAAAGCCTAATTCAAGGCCCAGTTCCAAGCGTAACGCACAGGCCAGCGCTTAGCTACCAAAATGTACTTGGTAGCGCGCCCCATCACTGACCACGCAAGCCCCCGTGCCTTGGGTGGCGCTGGTGAACAGGTATTCGCAGCGCATGCTGGCGGCCGCGCTGGCGGCGTTGGCTACGCCGCGCTGGCCGTTGGCATTGGCCCATTGGCCGCCTAGCACTTGGCTTAGTACTTGGCCAAAACCGGCGTAGTTGCGGTCTACCCGCGTGGCCTCGCCTTGCAGGGTTTGACCCAGATAGTTGATACTGAAACTGCCGCGTCCTTGCCCGCTGTCCACCGTGGTGGACAGCAAAATGCCGCCAGCGCGCGCAGCCTCGTTCATGGGGTAAAGCCTGGCCGACAGCACGCTGACAGGTGCAGTCGCTTGCACGCCAGACGGCGGGCCCTGCGGTTGTTGCACCACTACCACTTGGGGCGGCTGGTGCGCGCTATACGGTTGCCCCGTTTTAGGATCTATGGGCACGACGACGCAGGCACTCAAGCCCACTGCCATCCCAGCCAAGGCCACAGAGCTACCCATACGCATTAAGTTCATACAGTTCTTTCAAAGCACAGCACATGCCGCAGGCCTACTGTGGGCGTAGCGCAGAGGTTTGTGGTTTTAGAACGGAAAGTACAGTGTGCCGCTACCGCCAGTGGCATGCAGCGAAACCGTCCCGAGATGGTGTGGCAATACAAAAGGGCGTGCCAGAAGGCATAAACTACAGGCACAGGAACCTTTTCATGACCCTCACCGAACTCAAATACATCGTTGCCGTAGCCCGTGAAAAGCACTTTGGCCGCGCGGCGGACGCTTGCTTTATCTCGCAGCCCACACTCAGCGTGTCGATCAAAAAGCTCGAAGAGGAGCTGGAGGTCAAGCTGTTTGAGCGCAGCGCCAACGAGGTCAGCGTCACCCCGCTGGGTGAGGAAATCGTGCGCCAAGCGCAGTCGGTGCTGGAGCAGGCGCAGAACATCAAGGAGATTGCCAAGCGCGGCAAAGACCCGCTGGCAGGCGCTTTGAAGCTGGGGATAATCTACACGATTGGGCCCTATTTGCTGCCAGCCTTGGTGCGCCAGGCCATTGCCCGCAGCCCGCAAATGCCGCTCATGCTGCAAGAAAACTTTACCGTCAAGCTGCTGGAAATGCTGCGCACTGGCGAAATAGACTGCGCCATTTTGGCCGAGCCATTTCCCGATACGGGCTTGGCCACCGCCGCGTTGTACGACGAGCCGTTTATGGTGGCCGTGCCCAGCACCCACGCGCTGGCGGCGCGCAGCAGCATCAGCGCGGAGGAACTCAAGCAAGAGACCATGCTGCTGCTGGGCAATGGCCACTGCTTCAGAGACCATGTGCTGGAGGTGTGCCCCGAGTTTGCGCGCTTCTCCAGTAGCGCCGAGGGCATTCGCAAAAGCTTTGAAGGTTCCTCGCTGGAGACCATCAAACACATGGTGGCTGCAGGCATGGGCGTGACGGTGGTGCCCCAGCTGAGCGTGCCGCGCCAAGCCTTGCTGCAGCAAGCCAGGATGGCAGAACAAGCGGGTAGAGTGGCTGCGGCATCCAAACTAGCTGTGAAAGCGAGCGCCAAAGCGACTGCAAAGGCCACCGCTAAGCCAACTGCGCAAAGCAAAAATGCCGTGCTACAGGCCGATGCTGACGATGACACTTATGTGCGCTACATCCCCTTTGCAGGCGATGCCCCCACGCGCCGCGTGGTACTGGCCTGGCGGCGCAGCTTTACCCGCTACGAGGCCATCGCTGCGCTACGAAACGCCGTGTATGCCTGTGAGCTGGCCGGTGTGCAGCGTTTGAGTGACTAAATAATCATTACAAATTCAGTAGCTGCCCTCGCAATATTTTAAAGGGCTGCAGCCTCATTGAGCATCAAAAATCCCGTTTCAGCGCAGTTTTCAGCGTTGAATTGCGCATCGGATTAGGCATTGGACGCGATCACACCGCCGCCTAAACACACCTCCCCGTCATACAGCACAGCCGATTGACCAGGCGTCACGGCCCATTGGGCCTGTGGGAACTGCAAGTCAAAGCCGTCGCCCGTGGCATGCGACAGCACACACGGCGAATCTGCCTGGCGGTAGCGCGCTTTGCTGGCGTAGTTGCCTTCTAGCGGCGCGGAGCCCGCGCACCAGCTGATGTCGTCGGCATGCAGGCTCGATGATTGCAACCACGGGTGATCGTGCCCCTGCACCACCCACAGCGTGTTTTTGTCCATCTCTTTGCGGGCCACAAACCAGGGCGCATGCTCGCCCACGCCGCGCTGGCCAAGAGCCTGCGCGGCTTTGAGTTCTGCGCCTTTGGCTTTCAGCCCGCCAATGCCCAGGCCTTGGCGCTGGCCCAGGGTGTAAAAACTCAGGCCCACATGCTGGCCAATGGTGTGGCCTTTGTCGTTTTTGATCGGGCCGGGCTCTTTGCTGATGTAGCGGTTTAAAAACTCTCTAAACGGCCGCTCGCCAATAAAGCAAATGCCGGTGGAGTCCTTCTTCTTGGCATTGGGCAAGCCAATGTCTTGGGCAATGCGCCGCACCTCGGTTTTGTGCAGCTCGCCGACAGGGAAGAGTGTTTTGGATAGCTGCGCTTGGTTCAGGCGATGCAAAAAATAGCTTTGGTCTTTGCCGGGATCCAGGCCTTTGAGCAGCTCGTGCAGGCCAGTAGCGCAGTTATGCCGCACTCTTGCGTAGTGGCCCGTGGCGATTTTTTCAGCTCCTAAACGCATAGCGTGGTCCAAGAACGACTTGAACTTGATCTCCGCGTTGCAAAGAATATCGGGGTTCGGCGTGCGGCCCGCTTGGTATTCGCGCACAAACTCCGCAAAAACGCGGTCCTTGTAGTCGGCTGCAAAGTTTACATGCTCAATCTCTATGTCCAGCACGTCGGCCACGGCAGCGGCGTCGACAAAATCGATATTGCTGGTGCAGTAGGCACTCTCGTCGTCTGCTGAACCGGCGAGGCGGTCATCGTCTTCCCAGTTTTTCATGAAGATGCCGATCACCTCATGGCCTTGCTGTTGGAGTAAGTGCGCGCTCACGGCAGAGTCGACTCCGCCACTCAGGCCCACCACGATTCTTTGTTTTTTCTGCATAGAGCGCTGATTTTAGGCTGAATGCCCGATTCGCAAGTGCATCACTGTGCGTAGGAGCGCGCGCGGCTTTTTTGTAAGCGGCAGAGAAACACAAATGCCAACTAATGCCAGCTGTTGGAAAAAAAGTGTACGCCCGCCGTGTACTCCATCACGCAACCTGCACCTTCATGAAAACCATGTTCAGGGCGCTGGCGAACATCAACGATGATCCGCCCGTCGGACACAAAAGCGCAGGTTGCAAAACTAGCGCACAGGCTTGGAACGTAGTGACGAGCCTGGTTTTTATGCCCATCCAACGTTGAACACGGTTTGGGTCGTCCAGACCATTCACACCCATCTTTTTTTAGGAATCTTCGTATCATGAAACGTTTTGTTGTTACTTCCATCGCGGCTGCCGCTGCCTCTGTATTCAGCGTGTCCGCGCAAACCCCTGCGTCTGGCCCGGCGAATGCCGTGCCCGGCGAATGCTACGCCAAAGTGATCGTGCCGGCGCGTTTTGAAACGCAGACCCAGCAAGTGGTCACCCAAGCCGCCGGATCGCGCGCTCGTGTGATCCCTGCCAAGATGGGCTTTGAAGACCGTGAAGAGACGGTGCGCGAAGCGACCAAGCGCTACGAGACTATTCCCGCTACTTATAAGACGGTTGAAGAGCAAGTTTTGGTACGCCCCGCTACAAAAAGTGGCGTTGTGGTGCCCGCCACCTACAAAACAATAGAAGAGCAAGCGCTGGTGACCCCAGCCAGAAAGCGCAGCGAAGTCATCCCCGCCACCTACAAAACTGTGGAGGAGCAAGTGCTGGTTCGCCCAGCCGGCAAGCGCAGCGAACTGATTCCAGCGACCTTCAAAACCGTGACCGAAGAAGTGGTGGCCCGCCCAGCCGGTAAGCGCGCGGAAGTGATACCCGCAACCTTCAAAATGGTAGAAGAGCAAGTGCTGGTGACCCCAGCCACCAAGCGCTACGAGACCATCCCGGCGGTGTACAACACCGTGACAGAGAACGTCGTCGTGGTGCCCGCCAGCAGCCGCACCGAGCCTATCCCCGGCACCTACAAGACCGAGACACAGCAAGTAGAGGTCACCGCTGCCAGCAGCCGCATTGAAGTCATCCCCGCTAGCTACAAAACCGTCGCCGAGCGCGTGGTGACCAAGCCAGAGCAAAAGCAAATTGTCGTGGTGCCCGCCACTTACAAGACTGTGTCAGAACAAGTCGTTGACCGCCCTGTGTCACGCCGTGTAGAGGCTGTGCCGGGTACTTTCAAGACTGTGTCCGAGCAAATCATTGCGACACCACAGTCGATCCGCTACGAGCCGATCGAGATCCCTTATCGCACAGTCACCGAGCAAGTTGTTGCCCGTCCAGCCAGCAGCCGCATCGAAGTGCTGCCAGGCTCCCTGAAAACAGCCACTGAGAGTGTGTTGGTTCGCCCAGCAGGCAAGCAAATCGTGGCCGTACCCGCGGTGTACGAAACCATCACCGAGCAAGTGCTGGTGGCTGGTAAAACGTCCGAGTGGAAGCGCGGCAGCTCATGGATTAGCCAGGCGACCATGGTTCGTCCGGTCAAGGGCTTCCTGAACGACAAAGGCGAAATTACCGGTGGCGGCGTTGGCGCTAAAGCTAAAATTTCTGCCGACGCAGCGGCTGCATTGGCAAAGACCGGCGGCAAAATCAGCCGCACCACCAGCGCGACCAATGCCGCTGGCACCGCAGGCTACTCGGAGGAAGATGACGTGATGTGTTTGGTAGAAACTCCAGAGCGCTACGAGACCATCACCAAGCGCGTGCTCAAATCCGCGGCAGGCACCCGTGAGGTAGAGATTCCAGCGGAGTACACCACCGTCACCCGCCAAGTTGTGGACACCAGCGCCTCCAGCCGCGAAATCGCTATTCCTGCAACCTTTAGCACCGTGTCACGCCAAGTGCTGGACATCGAGTCGATGGTGGCGAAGGGCTTCAAGCTCGACAGCGCCGGTAACCTCGTGCAAGGCCCGACTGGCGAGAAGATTTTGCTGGCCTCCAGCGTCAACCGAGGCGGTGCTTCCAGCTCCGGCGCTGCGGTTGCAGGTGCGGGTGCAGGTGGTGCAGCGTCAGGCCTGGTCACCTATGTGCGTGAAGTGGTGATCCCAGCGACCTACAGCACCGTGACCCGCCAAGTGATTGACCAGGCGCCAAGCACCCGCGAGATTGAGATCCCGGCGACCTACAAAACCGTCACCCGCGAAGTCATCGACACCCCCGCATCGACCCGTGAAGTGGTGATTGCTGCTGAGTACGGCACCGTGACCAAGCAAGTGCTGGACACTGCTGCATCAACCCGCGAGATCAAGATCCCCGCTGAGTACCGCACCGTGACCCGCCGAGTGCAGGACGTAGCGCCGTCATCACGCGAAATCCCAGTGGCAGAGCAGACCCGCACGGTCAGCAACCGCGTGTTGGTGAAGCCTGCAAGCCAACGCGAAATCGATGTGCCAGCAGTGAGTAAAGCAGTCGCACGCCGCGTGATCGACACACCCGCCAGCACCCGCGAAATCGACGTGCCAGCGGTGTACAAAACCGTCAAACGCCAAGTGGTGGACCAAGAGGCAAGCGTGCGTGAGATCGACACACCCGCAGCCTACACCGCAGTCAAGCGCCAAGTGGTGGCCACCGAAGCCAGCACCAAAGACTACGACATCGCAGCAGTGTACAAAACCGTCAAGCGCAGCGTGGTGGACCAGGAGGCCAGCGTGCGTGAGATCGACGTGCCAGCGGTGTACAAAACCGTCAAGCGCCAAGTGGTGGACACCGAAGCGACTATCCGCGAGACCGAGTCTGCAGCCGTGTACAAGACGGTCAAGCGCCAAGTGATCGACCAGGAAGCCAGCGTGCGCGCCATTGACGTGCCCGCAGTGACCCGCAAGGTGCGCGTGCCTATCGTGGCAGAAGCCGCCAAGGTGGAAACCGATGCCGTGCCAGCCCAGTATGGCAGCGTGACCAACACCGTCAAGGTGAGCGATGCGTCTGTCGAGTGGCGCAGCATTCTGTGCGAGACCAACGCTACACCCGCCAAGATCCGCCAGATTCAGGACGCCCTGCGCACCGCTGGCTACAACCCAGGCGAGTCGGACGGCATCGTGCGCCAGTCCACCATGGGTGCTTTCAGCGCCTACCAGCGTGCCAAGGGCTTGCCAGTAGACCAGTACTTCAACACGGCTACCGTGAAGTCTTTGGGCGTTGCGCTCAAGTAATCATCTTTCCGCGATGGACAAAAAAGCGCTCTTCGGAGCGCTTTTTTTTTGACCCCTGCTCTGTGCGGGTATTGTGAGCTGGGATTCGGTACGCCATCAGGTCAAACCATGCAACGTCAAGCCAAGCCAGGTGATGAACTTTTCTTGACGCGCTTCATATCGGCGATGAATTGATAAAGGTGCGCCGCTGCTGGGCTAAGAGAGCGGCCGCGCCGGGTGATCAGGCCCAGTTGCCGGTTCACCACCGGGTGGGTCAAAGGCACCGCTACCAGGTTCGAGCTGGCGTCAGTGGCCATGGCCAGTTGCGGCACAGCAGCAATGCCCAAACCCGCTTCTACCAAGCCAATCAGGGTTTGCACATGCCGCGCTTCAAACACGCATTGCGGGCGGTCGGGCACATGGGCTAAGGCCAAGTCCATCAGCAGGCGGTTGCCGGAGCTTTTGCCAACCGACATGAAGTCATAAGGGCTTAGCTCGCTCCACTTTACGCTGCGTCGCAAAGCCAGTGGGTGCTCGCGCCTGCAGGCCAGTACAAAGCGCTCTTGCATCAGGGCTTTGAATTCAATGTCGGCCTCTTGCCGGCCAATAAAGTTGATGCCGAAATCGGCCTCGCCTTGGGCTACCACGGTCAAAACTTCATTGGCGTGGGCATCATGGATGCGGATGCGAATCTTTGGGTACTGCGCGTGAAAGCGCTGCACCACTTGGGGCAAATAGTAGCGCGTGGCCGAGGGCACGCAGGCGATGGTGACCAGACCTGAGCGATTGGAGGCAACGTCCTTGACGCTGAGCAGCATGCCGTCCAAGTCGTCCAAAATCTGCTGCGCCTTGCGGGCAAAATCACGTCCCACGGTAGTTAGGTTCACGCGCCGGGTAGTGCGGTCTAGCAGTTTGACACCCAATGCAAGTTCCAGCTTTTCAATGCGGCGGCTGAAGGCGGGTTGCGACAAGTGGATGGACTCCGCTGCAGCGCGAAAGCTGCCCAAGTTTGCGACAGCGCTGAAGGCTTGCAAGTCAGCCAAGTCGAACTTCAAATTCATAGCCTGGTCAATAGTTGTGTTATTTGCATCAATGCCACCTAATTATGCAATATACAGACAGCGCCCAGCTGCCGACAATACGGCCAGTTGTTTCACATCACCCGCTCAGAAAGGCATTTCCCATGGATTTGCAAATCAAAGACAAAACCGCCCTCGTCACCGGAGCCAGCACCGGCATTGGCCGCGCCATTGCCAAAGCGCTGGCGGCAGAGGGCGTGCATGTGGCAGTGTCGGCCCGCCGTGTGAACTTGCTGGAGACTCTGTCGCAAGAAATCGTTGCCGCTGGCGGCAAAAAGCCAGTCATTATCGAAGCGGACTTGTATGCCGAAGACGCAGCCAAAAAACTCACCGCCGCTGCCCTGGCAGGCCTGGGCCATGTGGACATATTGATCAACAACGCAGGCGGCTCACGCAGCTTCAAAGACCTGCATGTAGCCGAAGAGGCCTGGCAAGAGGCCATCACGCTGAACTTTCACCGCCCGCGCCAGGTGGCCGACTGCCTGATCGACCAGATGGTGGCACGCAACTGGGGCCGCATCATCAACATCACTGGCAAGAGCGAGCCCGAGCATACCAACGGCGCGTTTTGCGCCAAGGCGGGCATCCATTCCTGGGCCAAAGGCCTTTCGCGCATGGTGGGTAAAAATGGTGTGACGATCAACTGCATTCCCCCCGGGCGCATCCACTCTGAGCAGATCTTTCGCAACTACACGCCCGAGTACCGCCAGTGGCAATCTGACAACGAGATCCCGGTGGGCCGCTATGGCGAACCCGAAGAGCTGGCCAACTTGGTGGTGTTTTTGTCCTCGCCCTTGGCGTCTTACATCACTGGCGCGGTGATTCCAGTGGATGGTGGCTTGCGCAAGTATCAATTCTGATAAATTCGTGGGACAGTCCAACGGACGCGCGCAGCGCCCGGTTACTCTGTCCCCGACTGATTAAGGTTTTGTGGGACAGCCCCACTCAATAAAATGCGCAGCAAAACCAAGGAAGCACCATGACCCTTTCCCGCCGTGAAATTCTCACCCAAGTCAGCGCCCTCACCGCTGCACTGGCCTGGCCTGGCGCCCGCGCGCAGCAAGCCTGGCCCACCAAGCCGATCAAGTTTGTGGTGCCCTTTGCACCCGGAGGTACCAGCGAGATCGTGGCGCGCAGTGTGGCGGTGGAGCTAACCAAGCAGCTCGGCCAAAGTGTGTTCGTAGAAAACAAGCCCGGCGGCGGCGGCGTGATTGCCATGCAGGAGGTGGCCAAATCAGCGCCAGATGGCCACACCGTCATTTTGGGCCACGTAGGCACGTTGGCCGTCAACCCCTACATGTTGAAAAACCAGCCCTACGATGTTGACAGAGACTTCATGCCCGTCACGTTGCTGGCCAAAGTGCCCAACGTGTTCGTGGTGCATGCCGACGTGCCCGCCAAAAACCTGGTGGAGTTTGTCCAGTATGTGCGCAAGAACCCCGGCCAGCTCAACTACGGCAGCGCAGGCAATGCCAGTGCCGGGCACTTGGCCATGGAATACCTCAAGCTCGTCACGGGCATGTTCATCACCCACATACCTTACCGTGGTACCGGCCCGCAGCTGACCGACCTGATCAGTGGTCGCACCCAGGCATCATCCGCAGGCTTACCCGCCCTGGCGGCACACATCAAGAGCGGCAAGCTGCGCGCAATTGCGGTCGGTACGCAAAAGCGGATTTTGGCATTGCCCGATGTGCCCACCGTGGCCGAGTCAGGCGCCGCGCTGGGCTTGGGAAAAAGTTTGGATGCGTTTGAAACCTCGCAGTGGTACGGTGTGCTGGCTCCAGCCGGCACGCCACCAGACATCATCAAGCGGTTGCAAGAAGAATCGTACAAAGCGCTCAAATCCAATTCCGTCACCGAACGGTTTGCAACTGATAACGCAGTAGGCGGCGGCGGGCCTTCGGTAGATTTTGCCAAGTTCATCGCCAGCGAGCAAAAAGTCTGGAAAGACATCGTCACGCGGGCTAACATCAAGGCAGACTAAACACTGCCTTTTTAATAGCTGTTGCCGCAATATTTTAAAAGGCTGCAGCCAGTTTCGTTACAAATTTGAAGGTTCAAGTGGTAGACGTGCTTATCATCGGCGGCGGTAACGCGGCCCTCTGCGCTGCATTGATGGCGCGCGAAGCTGGCGCCTCAGTGCTGCTGCTTGAATCCTCTCCTCGCGTCTGGCGCGGCGGCAACTCGGTGCACACGCGCAACCTGCGCTGCATGCACGATGCACCGCAAGACGTGCTGACCGAGGCCTATCCGGAAGAAGAGTTTTGGCAAGACCTGCTGAAAGTCACCGGCGGGCAAACCACCGAGAGCATGGCGCGCCGCGTGATCCGTGAGTCTTCTACCTGCCGCACCTGGATGCAAAAGCATGGCGTGCGCTTTCAGCCCTCGCTCTCCGGCACGCTGCACCTGAGCCGCACCAATGCGTTTTTTATGGGCGGCGGCAAAGCGCTGGTCAACGCCTATTACCGCAGCGCGGAGCAGCTCGGTGTGGAGATACGCTACGACGCACCGGTTGCGCGCTTGGAACTCAAGCCTAGGGCAGGCTCAGGCTGCACGGCCAATGGATCACAAAATCACAACCAGGCGCAAAGCGCTGCAGGCATGGAGTTCGTTGCAGTCCATCTGGAAAGCGGAGAACGCATCACCGCCAAAACCTGCATTGTCGCCAGCGGCGGCTTTGAGTCCAACATCGCTTGGCAGCGAGAGGCCTGGGGGCAAAACGCGCTGGGCGAATGGCCGGCCGACAACTTTGCCATTCGCGGTACCCGCTTCAATATGGGGGTGCTGCTCAAAGACCTGATGGAGCAGGGTGCAGACACCACGGGTGACCCTACCCAGAGTCACTGCGTTGCTATCGACGCAAGAGCGCCGCTTTACGACGGCGGCATTGTCACCCGGGTAGACTGTGTGTCGCTGGGCATCATGGTCAACAAAAATGCGCAGCGCTTCTACGACGAAGGCGAAGACTTTTGGCCCAAACGCTATGCCATCTGGGGCCGCTTGGTGGCGCAACAGCCAGGGCAGTTGGGCTACAGCATCATCGACGCCAAAGCCGTAGGCCGCTTTATGCCACCCGTGTTCAAAGGCGTGCAAGCCGACACGCTGCAGGACTTGGCCAAACAGCTGGGCTTGAATGAAACCGCGTTTTTAAAAACCGTGGCCGACTACAACGCCGCCTGCCGCGCAGGCACCTTCAACCACGCGGTGCTGGACGACTGCCACACCGAGGGCCTGACGCCTGCCAAAACCCACTGGGCCTTGCCCATTGACACCGCGCCCTTCTATGGCTACGCACTTAAACCTGGCATTACTTTTACCTACCTGGGCATGAAGGTGGGGGAAAACACCGCTATCCGTTTTGCGGGGATGGAGTCACCCAATCTGTTTGCCGCAGGTGAGATCATGGCGGGCAATGTGCTGGGTAAGGGCTACACAGCGGGTGTGGGCATGACGATTGGCACGGTGTTTGGCCGTGCAGCGGGCCTAGAGGCTGCACGAGCAGCGATGAATATACAAGCAGATAGAGCCCCCGGTCGGGCTCAGCTTGGTGAACAAGGTAGAGTATGAGTACCACCGCACTAAATGCACTGATCTCCAACGCGCTCTCAGGCGCAGAAGCCGAAGTCGGCCGCCAACTGCAAATCTGTAACGCCTGCCGTTACTGCGAGAGCTATTGCGCCGTCTTCCCTGCCATGACGCGCAGGCTGGACTTCACCAAAGATGACATTCACTACTTGGCCAATCTGTGCCACAACTGCGGTGCCTGCTACCACGCCTGCCAGTACGCCCCGCCGCACGAGTTTGCGGTCAATGTGCCGCAGGCGATGGCCAAGGTGCGCGGCCAAACCTATGCCGACTACGCTTGGCCCAGCGCGTTGGGCACTTTGTACCAGCGCAATGGCTTGGTGGTGTCACTCGCGCTGGCAGGCGGCTTGGCTTTGTTTTTACTGCTGGTGGTGCTGTCCAAAGGCAGCCTGTGGCACACGCCGTTGGCTGGCAATTTCTACGCCATCTTTCCGCACAATCTGCTGGTGGTTTTGTTTGGCAGCGTTTTTGGCTTCAGTGTGCTGGCGCTGTGCGTGGGAGTGGCCAAATTCTGGCGTGCGCAGCGACCGATGGTAGATTTAAAGGCAAATCAGCCTTTGGCGCAAAAAACTACTGCGGGAGCAGCTAGTAAATTAATAGCGTCCGCCAAACTGGAGGCTGCTCACGACGCATTGACCCTGAAGTATCTCGGTGGAGGTCACGGCGAAGGCTGCAACAATGCCGACGACGCATGGACGCTGTGGCGCAAGCGCTTTCACCACTTCACCATGTACGGCTTTGCGCTGTGTTTTGCCTCCACCAGCGTCGCCACGCTGTACCACTACCTGCTAGGTTTAAAGGCACCTTACGCTTTGAGCAGCCTGCCCGTGGTTTTGGGTATCGTGGGCGGCATCGGCCTGCTCATTGGCCCCGCCGGCCTGTTCTGGCTCAAAACCCAGCGTCACCCCCAGCATGGCGACGCAGCGCAAAACCCGATGGACTACGGTTTTATTGCCCTGCTGTTTTTCACCAGCCTCACCGGCTTGGCCCTCATGCTGTGGCGCGACACAGGCGCGATGGCGCTGCTCTTGGCTGTGCATCTGGGCGTAGTCATGGCCTTGTTCGTCACCATGCCTTACGGCAAAATGGCCCACGGCTTTTACCGTAGCGCTGCGCTGCTCAAGTTTGCGATAGAAAAGCGCTTGCCGACGAATTTGAAGTTGACGGCAGATTAGTTCAAGTCCAGTACCCCTTTGCATTGAGATTACCGCCACCATGTCCACCCAGCCCGTAACACCATCCGACCAACCTGCACCGACCGGCATGCGCAAAGGCCTCACCAGTTACGGCGATGCAGGTTTTTCGCTCTTTCTGCGCAAAGCCTTCATCAAAGGCGCAGGCTACACCGACCAAGCGCTAGACCGTCCGGTTATCGGCATTGCCAATACCGGGAGCAGCTACAACCCCTGCCACGGCAACATGCCGCAACTGATTGAGGCCGTCAAGCGCGGCATCATGTTGGCGGGTGGCTTGCCGATGGACTTTCCCACCATCTCGGTGCACGAGAGTTTCGCTGCGCCCACCAGCATGTACCTGCGCAACCTGATGAGCATGGACACCGAGGAGATGATCCGCGCCCAGCCCATGGACGCGGTGGTGCTGATTGGCGGCTGTGACAAGACTGTGCCCGCGCAACTGATGGGCGCTGCATCGGCGGGCATACCCGCTATTCAATTGATCACGGGATCGATGCTCACCGGCTCGCACCGCAGCGAGCGCGTGGGCGCGTGTACCGACTGCCGCCGCTATTGGGCCAAGTTTCGCGCCACTGAGATTGACGCGCAAGAGATCGACGAGGTCAACAACCAACTGGTGGCCAGCGTGGGCACCTGCTCGGTGATGGGCACGGCCAGCACCATGGCTTGCATAGCCGAGGCGCTGGGCATGACGGTGCCCGGCGGCGCGTCGCCGCCCGCAGTCACCGCAGACCGCATCCGCGTGGCCGAAGAAACCGGCGCGCGCGCGGTGCAGATGGCGGTTGACGGTCTGACTATCGACAAAATCCTCACCCCCGCCGCGTTTGAGAACGCCATGCGCGTGCTGCTGGCCATTGGCGGCTCTACCAACGGCATCGTGCACTTGGCCGCTATGGCCGGGCGCGTGGGGCTGGACATTGACATGCAGGCCTTGGATCGCATGGGCCGCGAAACACCCGTGCTGTTAGACCTCAAGCCCTCGGGCCAGCACTACATGGAAGACTTTCACCATGCAGGCGGCATGGCCACGCTGCTACGTGAGCTAAAGCCCTTGCTGCGCTTGGATGCACTCACCGTCACAGGTCGCACGCTGGGCGAAGAGCTGGATGCAGCCGACACCGGCCAACCCAACCCAGGCGGCTACCGCCCCGCCTTTAGGCAAGACGTGGTGCGCACCATGCAAAGCCCCATCTACCCCCAAGGCGGCATCGCCGTGCTGATGGGCAACCTGGCCCCCGGCGGCGCCATCATCAAACAATCCGCCGCCGACCCCAAACTCATGGAGCACGAAGGCCGCGCCGTGGTGTTTGAAAACGCAGCCGACATGGCTGCCCGCATCGACGCACCCGACCTGGACGTGTACGCCCACGACATCTTGGTACTGAAAAACATCGGCCCCAAAGGCGCCCCCGGCATGCCCGAAGCAGGCTACCTGCCCATCCCCATCAAGCTGGCCCGCGCAGGCGTGAAAGACATGGTGCGCATCAGCGACGGCCGCATGAGCGGCACCGGCTACGGCACCATCGTGTTGCACGTCACGCCCGAGTCGGCGGTGGGCGGGCCGCTGGCGCATGTGAAGAATGGTGACCGCATCCGCTTGTCTGTGAAAAACCGAGAGATTAGTCTGTTGGTGTCTGCTGCGGAGTTGGCGCAGCGGGCCAAGGACAATCCGGTCGTAGAACCTACCGCCGCGCGCGGCTACAAAAAACTGTTTTTGCAAACTGTCACGCAGGCCGACAAGGGTGTCGATTTTGACTTCCTGCGGGCGGTGGATACGGTTGGTAAAACACCGCAGGTTTGAGCTGCTGAAGATTCAATCTCAGCCCGACGAAGTTTAGTTACAGCACAAGTTCGGTTGTCTGGCGGTGCTAGCCTGCGTACCGGACTCATCAGTCATTTTGACCTCTCCCGCAGTAAAATATTGCGGGAGCAGCTATGTATTCAGTAGCATCACAGATTTGTCCGTATGCACAGTATCCAGCGGATAACGCTGCCCTCGCAGGTAATCTTCCATGCAGCGTAGCACCAAGGGGCTGCGTTGGCGCGCGATGCTGGCGCGTATTTCGTCAGGGCGCATCCACAGAGTGCGCACAATGCCCGTGTCCAGCGTGCGTCCCGCTATCTCTTCACCTACCGTGCCACAGTAGGCAAAACGCAGGTAGGTAATGTCTTCAGGTGGAGATGCGCCGTCGACACCGCCCTTCGCAGGCCTTTGAAAGCGCGACAAGTAAATACCGACCAACGCGGTAGGCGTAAACCGACGCGCTGTCTCTTCCAGTGCCTCGCGCACACAGCCCGCCTGCGGGCTTTCGCCGGGGTCCAGATGGCCCGCAGGGTTGTTCAGGCGCAGGCCTTCGGGGGTGTGCTCTTCTATCAGTAAAAATTGGCCGTTGCGTTCAATGATGGCGGCGACGGTGACGCTGGGCTTCCAACGCTCTTGGGTGGGGATGGGCATCCCTGCATTATGCAAACGAATAGAGAAGCCCTACCAAACATGCAAAAGTGCGCGTTAACGTTCCTGTGCAACACACAAATAATGGTGTAAGCTCGCAGTCAATAATTAACCCACCTTCACAAAGAGGAGACGCCCATGCGTATTGGCGTACCTGCAGAGACCCTGCCAGGCGAGACACGGGTAGCTGTTACCCCCGAGACGGCTAAAAAACTGGTGGCCCAAGGTCACACCATCGTGGTGCAAAGTAGCGCCGGCGTCGCCGCCAGCGTGACTGATGCGGCGTACGAGGCCGCGGGCGCGCAGATCAGCGATGCTGCTGGCGCTTACAGCTGCGAGCTGGTGCTTAAAGTGCGCGCGCCCAGTGCCGCAGAAATGCCGCACTTGAAAACTGGCACCACCGTGGTAGGTATGCTCAACCCGTTTGACGCTGAGGGTTTGCAGCGCTTGGCCGCAGCGGGCGTCACTGGCTTTGCGTTAGAGGCCGCGCCCCGTACCACCCGCGCGCAGAGCATGGATGTGCTCTCCTCGCAGGCCAACATCGCAGGCTACAAGGCCGTGATGATGGCGGCGGACAAATACCAGCGCTTTTTCCCTATGCTGATGACGGCGGCGGGCACCGTCAAGGCCGCGCGCGTGGTCATTTTGGGCGTTGGCGTGGCCGGCTTGCAAGCCATTGCCACCGCCAAGCGTTTGGGCGCAGTGATCGAAGCGTCCGACGTGCGCCCCAGCGTCAAGGAGCAAATCGAATCCTTGGGCGGTAAATTCATCGACGTGTCTTATGACACCGACGAAGAAAAAGAAGCTGCTGTGGGTGTGGGTGGCTACGCCAAGCCCATGCCGCCCAGCTGGCTGGCACGCCAGGCCATTGAGGTAGCCAAGCGGGTGGCCGCAGCTGACATTGTGATTTCTACCGCCCTGATTCCCGGCCGCGCCGCGCCCACCTTGATCACCGAAGACATGGTCAAGTCCATGAAGCCCGGCTCGGTCATCGTGGACATCGCCGCAGGCAAAGGCCCCGGCGGTGTAGGTGGCAATTGCCCACTGTCTGAAGCCGATAAAACCGTCGTCAAATATGGCGTGACGATTGTGGGCGATACCAACTTGCCGGCTTTGGTAGCCGCAGATGCGTCCGCCCTCTATGCCCGCAACGTGCTGGACTTTTTGAAGCTCATTTTGCCCAAAGACGGGGGCCTCAAAGTCGATATGGAAGACGACATTGTGGCGGCGTGTTTGATGACGCAAGGTGGTGAAGTTAAACGCAAGTAAATTGGGGTCAGATCCCAATTCAGGACAAACATCGAATCGAAGACTAACCATGCTGAACGACATTGGGTTCTGATCTCAATGTACTTTCTATCCGGAGAAAAATATGGACATCGTATCCCCCACTATTCTTAACCTCATCATTTTCGTGCTGGCCATCTACGTGGGCTACCACGTCGTATGGACTGTGACGCCTGCACTGCACACACCGCTCATGGCTGTGACCAATGCGATCTCGGCTATCGTCATAGTCGGTGCGATGCTGGCCGCCGCCCTGACAGAAACTTACCTGGGTAAAACCATGGGCGTGCTCGCTGTAGCGTTGGCCGCAGTGAATATTTTTGGCGGATTTCTGGTGACGCGGCGCATGCTGGAGATGTTCCGGAAAAAAGAAAAAAAAGCACCTGCGCAGATTGAGGGGAGCAAATAATGAGCATGAACCTGGTTACGCTGTTGTATTTGGTGGCCTCTGTCTGTTTTATCCAGGCTTTAAAAGGCCTGTCGCACCCCACCACGTCAATTCGTGGCAATCTGTTTGGCATGATCGGCATGGCCATTGCCATGCTGACCACCATGGCGCTGATCGTCCAAATCTCCGGCGGCAAAGCGCAAGGCATGGCGTGGGTGCTGCTGGGCTTGGTGGTGGGTGGGGGCTACGGCGCTTACCGCGCAAAGACGGTAGAGATGACCAAGATGCCTGAGCTGGTGGCGTTCTTCCACAGCATGATTGGTCTGGCCGCAGTGTTCATCGCTATCGCTGCAGTGGTCGAGCCTTGGGCTTTCCAGATCGTCACCAAAGGCTCGCCGATCCCAGCGGGCAACCGGCTGGAGTTGGCGTTGGGGTCGGTGATCGGTGCCATCACCTTCAGCGGCTCGGTAATTGCTTTTGGCAAGTTGTCGGGCACTTACAAGTTTCGTTTGTTCCAAGGCGCGCCGGTGCAGTTTGCCGGGCAGCACAAGCTTAACTTAGTCCTTGGCATCATCTTGATGGCCAACGTGCTGATGTACATGGCTACCGGCCAAGAGATTTACTTTGCTTTGGCCACCGCGCTGGCTTTTGTCATGGGCGTGTTGATCATCATCCCGATTGGCGGTGCAGACATGCCAGTGGTGGTGTCGATGCTTAACAGCTACTCGGGCTGGGCGGCTGCTGGCATTGGCTTTAGCTTGAACAACTCGATGTTGATTATTGCCGGCTCTTTGGTAGGCTCATCTGGCGCAATCCTGAGCTACATCATGTGCAAGGCCATGAACCGCAGCTTCTTTAACGTGATCTTGGGCGGCTTTGGTGGCGATGCGACGACGGTAGCCACCGGCTCCAAAGAGCAACGCCCCGTCAAGAGCGGCAGCGCTGATGATGCAGCTTTTGTACTGGGCAATGCCGAGACGGTGGTGATCGTGCCTGGTTACGGCCTGGCCGTAGCCCGCGCGCAGCACGCTGTCAAAGAACTGGCCGCCAAGCTCACAGCCAAAGGCATCATTGTCAAATACGCTATTCATCCTGTAGCAGGCCGCATGCCTGGCCACATGAACGTGTTGCTGGCCGAGGCCGAAGTGCCGTACGACCAGGTGCATGAGATGGAAGACATTAATGGCGAATTTGGCCAAGCCGACGTGGCAATTATTTTGGGTGCCAACGATGTGGTCAACCCTGCTGCACACATCAAAGGCAGTGCCATTTACGGCATGCCGATTTTGGAAGCCTACAAGGCTAAAACCATCATCGTCAACAAACGCTCCATGGCCGCAGGCTATGCGGGCCTGGACAACGAGCTGTTCTACATGGACAAAACCATGATGGTGTTTGGTGATGCGAAGAAAGTAGTCGAAGACATGGTCAAGGCCATTGAGTAGTACTGCCGTAATGCTGCTGGAGTTTGGAGAAGATCATGCGCAACCGTCCTTGGCTAGCGGCCTATCCGCCAGGCGTTCCTGCCGATATTGATCCCAGCCAGTACAGCTCGCTCGTAGGCTTGATGGAAGAGAGCTTCCAAAAACACGCCAAGCGCGTAGCCTACAGTTTCATGGGCAAAGACGTGAGCTTTGCACAAACAGACTCGCTCAGCAGCGCCTTTGCGGCCTATCTGCAAGGTCTGGGTTTGGTCAAAGGCGATCGCGTAGCGCTGATGATGCCCAACGTGCCCCAATACCCCATAGCGGTTGCCGCCATTTTGCGCGCTGGCTTGGTAGTGGTGAACGTGAACCCTCTGTACACACCGCGCGAGCTGGAACACCAGCTCAAAGACTCTGGTGCCAAAGCCATCGTCATCATTGAAAACTTTGCCACCACCCTGGAGCAATGCATTCACAACACCGCTGTCAAGCATGTGGTGTTGACAGCAATGGGCGACATGCTCGGTTTGCTCAAGGGCGCAATGGTCAACTACGTGGTGCGCAACGTCAAAAAGATGGTGCCTGCGTTTAATTTGCCCGGTGCGGTGCGCTTTAACTCGGCGGTAGCTCAGGGTACCAGCGGTACGTTGAAGAAACCCAGCCTCAAGGCGGACGATGTGGCCGTGCTGCAATACACGGGTGGTACCACAGGCGTGAGCAAGGGCGCGGTGCTGCTGCACAGTAACGTGATAGCCAACGTGCTGCAGTCCGAGGCCTGGAACGAACCCGCTGTCAAACTTCTGCCTGAAGGCGAGCAAGTGGTAGGCGTGGTGGCCTTGCCGCTGTACCATATTTTTGCATTCACCTGCTCCATGATGCTGGGTATGCGCATGGGCAGTAAAGGTATTTTGATTGCCAATCCGCGCGACATCCCAGCGCTGCTCAAAGAGCTGACCAAGCATAAAGTCAACAGCTTTCCTGCGGTGAACACTTTGTTCAATGGTTTGGCCAACCACCCAGATTTCAACACCGTCGACTGGAGCCATCTCAAAATATCGGTAGGCGGCGGCATGGCGGTGCAGAGCGCTGTAGCCAAACTGTGGTTAGACAAAACAGGTTGCTCCATCTGCGAGGGCTATGGCCTGTCGGAAACATCACCTTCCGCTACTTGCAACCCGACCAATAGTACAGCGTTCACTGGCACCATCGGCGTGCCTTTGCCTGGCACTTACCTCAAGTGCCTGGATGACGATGGTGTGGAAGTACCACTAGGCCAGCCTGGTGAGATCGCCATCAAAGGCCCGCAGGTGATGGCCGGCTACTGGCAGCGCCCCGATGAAACTGCCAAGGTAATGACTGCCGATGGCTACTTTAAAACCGGTGACATCGGCACAGTAGATGAGCACGGATACTTTAAAATTGTGGACCGTAAAAAAGACATGGTGCTGGTCAGCGGTTTTAACGTCTACCCCAACGAGGTAGAAGACGTGGTGTCGCAGTTAGCCGGCGTGTTGGAGTGTGCCGTGGTCGGTGTAGCCGATGAGAAAACCGGTGAAGCCGTCAAACTGGTGATCGTGAAGAAAAACCCAGCGTTGACCGAGGCTCAGGTGCGCGAGTATTGCCGCGCTAACCTGACAGGCTACAAGCAGCCTAAAGTGGTGGAGTTTCGCACCGATATGCCCAAAACACCGGTCGGTAAAATTTTGCGCCGCGAGCTGCGGGACAAAAAATAAGCTGCATTGCTTGGTACAGAACAGCGGCTTACAGCCGCTGTTCTTTTGACAACTGTTTTTAGCCACCCTTTTGCCCATGACCACCGCCATCTTGAGCGCGCTACCCGAGGAACAAGCGGGCGTGCTTGCGCTTTTGCAGTCACCCCACTGCACTATGCATGCAGGCCGCGAGTTTTGGCAAGGCAGTATCCAAGGCAAGCCGGTAGTGCTGGCTCTGTCGCGCATCGGCAAGGTGGCAGCGGCCACTACAACCACAGCTCTGATCGAGCGTTTTAAAGTTCACCGGGTGGTGTTCACTGGTGTGGCCGGTGGACTGGCGCAGCAGGTGCAGCTGGGCGATGTGGTGGTGGGCACGCAGTATCTGCAACATGATTTTGATGCTTCGCCACTGTTTGCGCGCTATGAAGTACCCGGCTATGGACGTGCCAAGTTTGATGCTAACGCATATTTACTTGCTATTATTTCAGAAGCTTCTCCCGCTATATTTAATTGGGCTAGCGATCTAAAACATACAAAAATACATGCGGGGCTTGTGGTGAGCGGAGACCGCTTTGTCAGCAGTGCCAACGAGGCGCAGGCGCTACGTTTGGCCTTGCCAGAGGCGCTGTGTGTAGAAATGGAGGGCGCTGCAGTGGCGCAGGTGTGCCATGACTACGGCCTGCCCTTCGTGGCGGTGCGCACGATATCGGACAGAGCCGACGACACCGCGCACTTGGATTTTCCACAATTTGTCCGCGATGTGGCTGGCCCATACGCCGTGCGTTTGGTGGATGCCTTGATGCGAAAAATTTAAATGGTGCTTTAAGCGGCGCTTTCAGTAGCCGCTACCCATTGGCTGAGCACGACCGCGCCCAGCGTAGCCAAGCGCTTGCGCATGCACAGCACGGCTTTGTCCTTGCTCACTAGAGCGCTCTGCAATTGCACAGCCAGGTCAATGAATTTTTGATCGTCTGCGTCTTTGCAGACGTAGAAAGCGCGCGGTGCAGTATCGACAATCCGCACGCTGGCATCAAACTGCGCCAGCACCTGATCTGCCGTGGTGCCATAAAAAGCCATGCGCGGTTGCAGATGGGTGTAGGTCAGTACCCGCTCCAACTCGTCGCGCATGGTTTGCGTGGCGCTCCATTGCAGGGCCTGGCTGCCCAGAGCCGCGCGCAGATCGGCGCAGCGCGGGT